>JAQIIU010000003.1:652500-978750 GCA_036946625.1 Methylorubrum populi | reverse complement strand
TGCCCGCGACCTGGGGGGCGATGTTGGCGACCTGCACGCGCACCCGACCGTCGCGGGTCCAGGGCGCGGTGACGTAGAACTGCCAGACCACGTATGCGGCGGCGGCGGCGAAGGCGAGGATCACCGCGGTCGCGGCGAGCCGCAGCAGGCGCCCGAAGCGCCGGCGCCGGCCGGCCCACGGTGTCGCCGCCGAGCGGGCGGCCTGCGCGGAGCGCGGCTCGTCGGAGGGGGCCGCGTCCGAGGCCGTCCGGTCGTCCGAGCCGGCCTTCGTCGGTGCGTCGTCGTCGCGTCTCACAGCAGCACCACGACGAGGGCGAGGATGCAGACGTAGATCCCGGCCTCGGCCAGCGGCGGGTTGGCGACGAAGCGTCCGAACCGGATCCAGCGGAACACGACCCGCAGGGCCACGAGGATCGCGAAGGCGATCAGCGCGTAGGCGACGAAGGGCGAGACCAGAATCCCGCCGATGGTGAGGTCGTGATGCATCCGTCTTTCTAGGAACTCGGGAGGGACAGGCGCCGGAAGAACCGCCCGTGACGCCTGATAACATGCGAGGCGGTCGCGAGGTCGGTGGCGGCGCGTGCCAGCATCATGCGCCCGTCGCGGCCCTGCGCCTTCGCCCGCCCGATCAGATCCCGCGCCGCCCGGTCGAGTTCGGCCGAGCGGGCGCTCGCCAGTGCCTCGCGCGCCCGTCCGATCAGCGGGACGAGCTCGCCGACCCCGCGGAGATGGCGAAGCTGCGCGTGGGCCCGGGCGGCGGCGGCCTCCAACTGCGCCAGGGCGAAGGCATGGTGCAGGCTCGCCCGGCGCACGGCGCCGCTGCCGGAGTTCCAGGCGGAGAACTGGAACAGCCGGTCGGCATCGAGGCTGGTGCGGGTGGTGGCATCGCCCCCCTCCCCGGCCAGCGCCTCGGCGAGGTCGCGGCGTGCCTCCTCCAGGGCGAAGGCGCGGTGCCGCGAGGCCGAGATCGGCAGGACGAGCCGCACCGTGAGGAACAGGATCACCGCGGCGGCCACGACCAGCAGCGCGTTCAGGAGAAAGGTCTGCGGATCGTAGGATTGCGGGTTGTCCGGCGCCATCAGGGCGGGGAAGAACACGATGGTGATGAAGCCGACGGTGAAGGTCGGCGGGTTGAGCGACAGGAAGCAGCCGAAGAAGATCACCGGCGCCATGGCGATGGCGAGCAGGGGAAAGCCCTGGGCGCCGTTGAGCATCCCGAACAGGACGATGCCGGCGCAGGCAGCCGCCAGCGGCATCCCGATCAGCACCCCTTGCGCGAACTTGCGCGGATCGGGCGTGACCGAGGACAGGGCGCAGGTGGCCGCGACCTGCACCAGGGCGAAGGAGGCCTGCGGCAGCCCTGCGAGGACGAAGAAGCCGGCGGTGAGCCCGAAGGCGATCACCACGCGCAGCGCCCCCCGCAGGGCCACCTGGAAATCGCGATGCGTCGGCAGGGCGATGTCGCGCAGCGGCCTGTGACCGTCGCCGAGAGCCCGCAGGCCGTCCTCGGCGAAGGTCGCGGCATCGGCGACGTCGAGGGCGCGCTGGAGGGCCACGATCTCGTCGAGGGATCGCCCGGCCTCGCACAGGCCCGCGTCCACGAGGTCGCGCAGCCGGTCTCCGTCCTGGGCGAGCGCCTCCGCCGATCCCTCCCCCTCCGAGACCGAACGCAGGGCGAGGGCGTGCGCCTCGCGCACCAGCGGATCGGGCTCGGCGATGCGGCCCATGGCGGCGGCCAGCGCCCGGCTCGCCGCCAGCAGGACGTAGAGTGCCGCGATGGCGCTGCGGGCGCCCGCGGCCCGGTGGACGCCGTCGTCGAGTTCGCCCCCGATGGCGTTCGCGTCCGCCCGCAGCGGGGCGATGCGCCCGATCAGGGCGGCGGTGCGCTCCGGGCCGGGATCGCCCCGGGTCAGGCTCGCGCGGGCGAACGCCTTGGCCGCGGCCTGGGCGTCGGCGAGGCGCGGCAGCAGCCCCTTCCACGTGCTGGGGGAAGCCAGCGCATCGTTGATGAAGGTGATCGCGACGATGCCGACGGCGATCGCGGCGATGCGCCCGACCGCGGCGTCGAAGGTCGTCTGCGGCGCGTCGATATGGGCGATGGCGATGATCGCCACGGTGTAGCCGGAGAGCATCGCCCCGTAGGCGCGGGCGTCCTGCAGGAACTGGGCGACGAAGACGCACAGGCCGAGCCAGCCGGCGAAGCTCAGGAGCAGCAGCACCCGATCCTGCCCGAACAGCCCCATCAGGACGATGGCGACCGCGCCGCCGATCACGGTGCCGAGAAAGCGGTAGACCGCCTTCGACAGGGCCTGGCCGCGCTTCGGCTGGGCGAGGATCGCCACGCAGACCGCGGCCGAGGAGGCGCTGTCGAGCTGGAGCCAGAACGCGGCGTAGAGCGCCAGCACCATGGCGAGCCAGATCCGCAGGCCGAAGGCCCAGGCGGCGGGTTCGGGCACCCACCGATCGAGGGCATCGAGCAGGCGCCCGCCGAGACCCGCGCCGTCCGCCGCCCCGCTCACCGCCCGGCCCGGATGTCGAGTGCCGCATCCCGGGCCCGGTTCTGCGCCCGATCCCTGGCGAGGCCCGCGACCCGCGTCTGCCAGAGGCAGAGCAGCGGCGCGAGGCCGAGTTCGACCGCGAGCGCGGCGAGCATGATGAGCGAGGGCACGCCGGTGAGGTAGAGTCCGAGCAGCCGCGCGAGGCCGCCGAGCACCACGACGAGGGTCAGGAACCGGAACAGCGTCGTCTTTCCCTCGATGCCGGGCACGCAGGTGAGGAACAGGATGCCGACGCCCGTCAGCAGGCCCGACAGGTAGCGGACGTGGCTGTCCGCCGAGACGTTGACGGACGTGCCGCCGCCGATGCCGTCGATGCCGAACAGCACGCCGTAGAGCCCCGCCACGACGGGGATCACCGCGGCGGCGGCCACCGTCCGCTGCAGGATGCGGCGTTCACGCTCCATCTCGATCAGGCTCCGGGCTCGAACGGGTCCGCGGGCCAACACGCCCGCGGCCGATCGGTTCACGCGGGGCCGGCGGGCGACGGCGCATGGTCGCATCCGTTCAGGCCTTCTGCTCCTTCAGGCGCTTGACGCACTTGCTGTAGTATTGCGGCCATTTCGGCCCCTGGGCCGCCTTCTCGGTGGCGGAGAGCGCGCGCCACTCGGCGCCGCACTTCTTCTGCCGCTCGCGGGCGGCGGATTGGGCGACGCTCGGCTCCTTCGCGGTCTCCTTCGCCGTCTCCTTGGCGGTCGGCGCAGCCCAGGCCTCCTTGGCCGCGGCGGCCTGCGCGAGAAGGAGCGGAGCGGCCATCACAACCGCAGCGAGAAGTCGAGAGAGCATCGGGCAACTCCGTGGGGTGGATTCGGCCGTTCCGCCGTCCACGCCGCATCACAGCCGCATCGGCGGCCAAAGAGCAAGCGTCCCGCACAACTTGCACACGATCGTCGCCGGCCCGACGGCTTGAGCCGCCGGGCCGATCCGCGCTACGTCGGTGCGGAGAATGGGCGTGGGCCCGCTTTCCCGGGATGCCAGCATGGCGGTCACGACGGCGCAGCCGATCGAGGTTCACACCTGGAGCACACCGAACGGGTGGAAGATCCCGATCATGCTCGAAGAGTGCGGCCTGCCCTATCGGATCGTGCCGGTGAACATCGGCAAGGGCGAGCAGATGGCGCCCGACTTCCTCGCCATCTCGCCCAACAACAAGATCCCGGCCATCGTCGATCCCGAGGGGCCGGGCGGCGCGCCGATCACGGTGTTCGAGTCCGGCGCGATCCTGCAGTATCTCGGCCGCAAGACCGGCTGCCTCTACCCCGCCGACGAGCGCGCCCGCACCGCGGTGGACGCGTGGCTGTTCTGGCAGGTCGGGGGCCTCGGGCCGATGCTGGGACAGGCCCATCATTTCCGGATCTACGCGCAGGAGAAGATCCCCTACGCCGTCGAGCGCTTCACGGACGAAGCCAGGCGCCTCTACGGCGTGCTGGACCGGCGCCTCGCCGGCCGCGACCATCTCGCCGGCGACTACTCGATCGCCGACATCGCCGCGCTGACCTGGGCGAAGTTCCACGAGAAGCAGGGCATCGCGATCGCGGATCTGCCGAATGTCCGCCGCTGGCTCGACGCGCTGCTCGCCCGCCCGGCGGTGCAGCGCGGTTTCGCGGCGATCTGAGAAACCCGCGAGCCTGTCCTGCCGCCGGGGGATGAGGGCGGGGTCGGGAGAGGCACTTTCGCGGACGATCGATACTGCTTTGCGTCCGGTTCCTGCCGGTTCGGCGGCGGGATCGTGCTGCGGGTTTTGAGCCAGAACCTCCCGGCCGGCGTTGTCCGGCAAAAGGCCGTCCTTCGCCGCGCGGGCGCCCCCCGAGAGGGTCGCGGTCTTCGATTTCCAGTTCGCGCGGGGCGCACCGACCGAGGCGGAGCACGAGCGGCTGAAACGCACCGGCGACACGCTTCGCATCCTGCTGGCCGAGAGCGGGCGCTGCACGGTGGTGCCCACCGATCCCTGCGGGACGAGGTGGCCAGGAGCGGGGACCTTCGGGCCTACAGCGTCGATCTGCGCGGAAACACCGACGAGTCCTTCGACCGCAGCATCCGCTACCTCGTCAAGAACCGGCTGCTGGAAGGCCGCTGACGCTTCGCCGAACCGCCGGGCGAGGCCAATCCGTGCGTGACGCGAAAGGCCTTTTCGAGCCTTGCGTCTAAGAGCCTGTTTGACTGCGGTGATCCCCTCTCGCCCCTCATCCTGAGCAACCGTTATGCGTGCGCGGTGTCGTGTTTCCACGGTGTGCCTCTAGCGAGGACGGCGTTGGCGTAGGTGAGGAGCTTGCGGGCGCAGGCGATCAGCGCCTTCTTGTGGGTCTTGCCGCGGGCAATCAGGCGTGTTCGCAGGGTGATCAGGGCGGGGTTCCAGCGATAGGAGGCGGGCAGGGCCGCGGTGTAGAGAGCGGTGCGCACGCGGGCGCGTCCGCCGCCGATGTGGCGTTCGCCTTCATGCTGCCCGCTGTCGTGATCGAAGGGGGCGAGGCCAGCGAGGCTGGCGGCCTGCTCGCGGGAGATGCGCCCGAGCTCGGGCATCAGCACGAGCAGCCGCAGCGCCGTCTTCTCGCCCAGGCCGGGGATGGTGAGCAGCAGATCGAGGCGTGCGGCCAGATCGGGCTGGGCCCTGACCTCTTCGGCCAAGCGGGCGAACTCGCGCTCGGCGCGCAGGCGGGCGCGACGGGCGTCGCCTTCGAGCTGACGGCGCAGGCGCGGGTCGGTCTGGTGTTCGAGCCGCAGCTTGGCACGGGCGGCGTCCTCCATCGCCTGCTCGATGAAGACGAGACGGGCGGCGAAGGGCTGCAGGCGTGGATCGGGGGCGGGCCGTGCCTCACGCTGCTGGGACTGGAACAGCGTGAAAGCGGCGATCAGGCGTGCGTCGAGGCGATCGTTCTTGGCCCGGCGCAGGCTGAGTTTGGCGAAGGCGCGGATCTGCAGGGGTTGATGCAGGTCCACCTCGAAGCCGCGGGTGCGCAGGGCGGCCACCACGCCGCGTTCATAACCGCCCGAGGCTTCGATGCCGACGCGTGTGATGCTGGCCGCTTCCAGGCGACCACACAGATCATCCCAGCCGCTGGCGGTGTTGGCGATCTTCCACAGCTCGGTGCTGTCGGTGCGCGCCACGTCGAGAGTCACTTTGCCGGTGTCGATTCCGGCCACGGGTTTGGTATGCTCGGCCATCTTCGTCGTCCCATCCTTGCGATGCGAACCGGGCGTTCAATCAACCATCCGGGTCCGATGAAGAGGGCGACCGCGATCAGGCTCAGCATCAGCCCCGAGGGCTGAGGTGCGTTCGATCCGACGGCCGCCGCCGGGACCAGGGTGGCCACCCTGGTCCCGGCATCCCTCACGGGACGCGGCCACTCTGCCATGAGTCGCCAATACAAGGTGCCGCGTGAGCGGCCTCGAAGGGGGCTCCAGGTTCCGCGCGATCCCTGGAGCACCCTTCGAGGCCTCCGCTGCGCTCCGGCACCTCAGGATGAGGGTTCAGGATGGGAGCAGGGCTTTCCTCTCGCCTTGCCGTGGCCTGACGAAGATACGGCGGCCGGTCAAACAGGCTCTGAGACGTATGCCTTTTAAGGTTCGTTTATATTAACTATATCCTTGCAATGAGCGAAGCATTGCAAGGATCCGATCCAGTCTGGTCTGCCGTCATTGAACGGTTCGAGAACTATGCGCCGACGAGCCTGATGGCCCGCACGGCCTTGGAACACGCGCTGCCGGCCGGCTGGATCGACGAGGTGTTCGAGCAGCATCGCCAGCGGCAATACACGCGGGAGTTGCTGTTCTCCACTGTCGTCAGGCTGACGATGCTCGTCGCTCTCGGCCTGCGCTCGTCGTTGCACGCCGCTGCGCGCGAAGCCGAAGACCTGACCGTCTCGCTGCCCGCCCTCTACGACAAGGTCAACCGCACCGAGCCCGACCTGCTGCGCGCCCTCGTGCGCGGCAGCGCGACCCGACTGGCCCCGGTGATGACCGCGGCGGGCACCGGCCATCCGAGCCTGCCGGGCTACGCACTGCGCGTGCTGGACGGCAACCATCTGCCCGGCAGCGACAAGCGCCTGAAGCCTCTGCGCGCGCATCGCGGCGCCGCCCTGCCGGGGCAGACCCTGGTCGTCTACGATCCCGATACCGGCCTGGCCGTCGATCTGGTGGCGGCCGAAGATGCTTATGCCGACGAACGGGCGCTGGCCCGGGCCCTCCTGGACGCTGCCGCGCCCGGTCAGGTCTGGGTTGCCGATCGGCACTTCTGTGTCCGGACCTGGCTGCAGGGTCTGGTTGAGGCAGGCAGCCACTTCGTGGTGCGTCGGCACGGCAACCATCCCCGCCTGGGCGCGCAGGGGGATTGGCAGGCGTGCGGCTCCTGCGAGACCGGCACACTGTGTGAGCAGAGCATTACGCTGGAGGGGAGCGGCGATGCGTGGCGGCGCATCGCGCTGAGCTTGACGGCGCCAACGACGGAGGGAGACCGGACGATCTGGCTGTGGAGCAACCTGCCGGCGAGCGTCAGTGCGGCGCAGATCGCGCAGGTGTATCGGCGACGCTGGCGGATCGAGGGTCTGTTCCTGCAGATGGAACGGGTGCTGCACAGCGAGGCCGGTCGCCTGGGTCGTCCGCGGGCGGCCCTGCTGGGGTTTGCCGCTGCCGTTCTGGCCCACAACGTGCTGAGCCTGCTGAGCGCGTGCATCGAGCAGGTGCACGGGCCCGAGCCGCGGGTCTCGGTGTTCCACCTGAGCCGTCAGATCGGTGCCGGCTACGAGGGGCTGATGGTGGCGCTCGGACACGGCTCTGTGTTGACGGGCCAGGAGGATGCGGCGAGCGTCGCGGCCCGCTTGCTCGCCTTGGCGGAGCGGGTCGACCCAGGGCGGATTGCAACCAGCCCGCGTGGTCCCAAGCGCAAGGTCGACAAGTCCTATGTAGCGGCGGCTACGGCCCGAAAACACGTCGCCACCGCCAGGGTCCTCGAAAAGGCCAAGCTAATGGCTAAGAAAACACCTTAAAAGGCATGGCTCTGAGACGACATCCGGTTGATGACTTCGGCCTGTCCTGCGTCATCGCGAGGCGAAGCCGTGGCGATCCAGGGCGCGCCCTTTCCGGACCTGTCGCGCCCTGGATCGCTTCGCGGCCGCTCGCGATGACGGAGGGCGGACAAACCCGAAGCGATCAAGCGGAAACGGTATAACCCCTTGCCGGCCAACGATTTCGGTCGCCAAGAATTCGACGGGATGAAAATCGGAAGGCTTGGCGGCAGATTTCCGCTTGACGGCCTGCCAATACAGTCGCAGTCTCCCTGGGTGCTTCGCGATCGCAAGCACATCGGCCAGGAAGCGGCGTCGTTTGTGCGCGGTTTGTTGGCGAAAGCTGGAGGAGACAGGGATGACTCCACCGCAGCAGGAAGCCGCTCGGATAGCCTGAGAACCCGTTCGGTCTCGGACTTAGCGGCCCGCCACGAACACCGGACGGAAGCGGATCCCTAGGGGCGCAGAAGCGGCCGACACGGCGCGACTTCGAACACGCATCAGCCCCACCTGCGGACCGCTTCCGCCGCGGTCTCTATCGTCGGCGAAAGGGTTTCTGCCGTGCCGGCCGTCGAGGCCCGCGCGGATTTCAGCGTGGGCTTTGCCGTCGGTACGATGTCGGAAGCGGCTCCGGCCCCCTGGGCGGCATTCGTCAGCGGGATCGCGACGAAGCCCGCGGGGCGGCGCTCGGCCGGCCTACTTCCCCGACAGCAGCGGCGACCAGGTCGGGTCCGAGGCGAAGGACGGAGTCGGCACCGGCTGCTCCACCTTGCCGGTGATGTCGACCATGTAGAGCTTGCCGCCGCCCTGGCCGCCGGGATCGCGGAAGAACATCACGTACTGGCCGTTCGGGGCGAAGGTCGGGCTCTCGTTGTGGAAGCCCTCGGTCAGCACCCGCTCGCCGGAGCCGTCGGACTTCATCACGCAGATGGCGAAGCCGCCCTTGCGCTGCCGGGTGAAGGCGATCAGGTCGCCCCTGGGCGACCACGCCGGCTGCGAGGCCGAGCCCTCGCCGAAGGAGATCCGGCGCGCGTTCGAGCCGTCGGCGCCCATCACGTAGATCTGCTGCGAGCCGCCGCGATCGGACTCGAACACGATCTGGCTGCCGTCCGGCGAGTAGGTCGGCGAGGTGTCGATGGCGAGGCCCTGCGTGATCGGGGTCTGCGCCTTCGAGGCGATGTCCACCGTCACGATGTCGGCGTTGCCGCCCTGCTGCACGCTCATCACGAGGCGGCGCCCGTCGGGCGAGAAGCGCGGGCTCGCGCTCATGGAGGCGAAGTGGCCGACCGTCTGACGCTTTCCGGTCTCCAGATCGATCATCTGCACCTTCGGCTGCTGCCCGGTGGCCTGGGTCATGAAGGCGATCTCCTGGCCCGCCGGGGAGTAGCGCGGCGCCACCACCGAGACGTCGCCGCCGCCGGTCAGCGCGCGCACGTTGGCGCCGTCCTGATCCATCACCATCAGTCGCTTGCGGCGGTTCTCCTTGGGGCCGGACTCGTCGACATAGGCGACGCGGCTGTCGAACCAGGGGCCCAGGCCGGTGATCCTGGTGTAGACCGCGTCCGACACGAGATGGCCGGTGCGGCGCGCGTTGGCGACGTCGGTGCCGTATTGCTGGCCGGTGATCTGCTGGCCGGAGGACACGTCCCACAGGCGGAAGGCGACGGTGAGCCGGCCCGCGGAATCGCGCCCGATCCGGCCGGTGACGAGGGCCTGGACGCCCGTCCCCTTCCAGGCCTCGAAGTTCGGCGCGGCGTCGAAACTCGGGTTCTCCGGGAATCGCCCCTTCTCCAGCGGCGTGAAGTAGCCGGAGCGACGCAGGTTGTTGGTGATCACGCTCGCCACCAGCGTGCCGAGGCTGGCATCGCCCGCGAAATCGGCGATGGCGATCGGCATCGGCTGGAAGGCGCCGCTGCCGATGCGCAGTTGAAGCTGCGCCTGCGCCGGGGTGGCGGCGGGGAGCGCCAGGGCGAGGACACCGAGGGCGGCCGCGAGCGCCGGCAGGAGGGTGCGCCGGGTGAGGGCTGTTCCAGGCATGGGAGAAGTCCGGGCTCGTCGAGGGATGCTTGAGGGAGAGGCCGATGATGCGGGGGCTCGGCGGGTTCGCGCCGCGGATCACACGGGCGAGAACTCGAACTCGGCGTTGATGGCCTTCCAGTCGTTGTAATACGGCGCGTACTGGGCCGGGATCTTGTAGGGCGCGCAGCGCCGTACCGCCCGGAGCGCGGCCTGGGCGATCGACTGATCGACCGAGTTGTTGCCTGATCGCATCACCCGCGGCTCGCTGGTGAGCGAGCCGTCCGGGTTGAGGCGGATGTCGAGCATCGGCAGCACCACCCCTTGGGTCGCGCCGGGCGGGGCCGAGTAGCACCGCTCGATCTGCTGCTGCAGCATGCCGACGAGGGCGTCGCGCAGCGACGGCGACAGGCGCTGGGCATTGCCGGTCGCCGCGCCGAGCGAAGCCGTGCGCTGCACTTCCCGGCCGGTCGCACCGGTCGATTGCGAGGGCGCCTTCGAGGCGAGCGTCTGGCGGATGTCGCCGGGGCTGAACTTGTCGGCGAGTTCCGCCTGCTGGCGCGCCTTGGCCTCGGCATCCGCCTTGGCCTTCGCGTCGGCCATCGCCTTCGCCTTGGCTTTCGCGGCGGCCTCGGCCCTGGCTTTCGCCTCGGCGTCCGCTTTGGCCTTGGCTTCTTTGGCCCTGGCTTCGGCGACCTGCTTGCGGTGCTCGGCTTCCGCCTCGGCCTTTGCCGCCGCGTCCGCCTTGGCTTTCGCCTCCGCGCGTGCCTTGGCCTTCGCTTCGGCGGCCTTGGCCGCGGCTTCGGCCTCCGCCTGCTCGCGCTCGATCAGCTTCTGCAATTCCTCGCGCTTCTCGGCCTCCGCTTTCGCCGCCGCGGCCTTCGCTTTCGCGGCCTCGGCGGCGGCGTCCGCTTTCGCCTTGGCCTCCGCCTTGGCCTTCGCCTCGGCGGCCTTGGCCGCGGCCGCCTTCTCGGCTTCGGCCTTCGCGGCCTCCGCCTGGGCGGCTGCGGCTTCCGCCTCCTCCTTCACCGGGTCGGCCAGCGGGTCGGCGGTGTCGGCGCGCAGCGGCATCGCATCGACGGCGGCGAGCCGGGTGTCGGCGGTGCGGGTCGGGGCGGCGGGCGCGTCGGTCTTGGCGTTCTCGGGCTCGCGCTGCTCCAGCTTCTCCGCCACGCGGTCGGCGCGGTTCGGATTGTTCTCCGGTTTCTCCGCGTTGCGCTCGCCCCGGGTCAGCTCCGAGAATTGCTGCTCGGTCAGCACCTCGACCGGCACACCCTCCTGCGCGTCGGGCAGGGCCGGAGCGGCGACCGCGAACAGGGCGGCGGCCAGCACGGCGGCATGGGCCGCGGCCGAGATCCAGACACCCGGTTCGCGATCCCTGAAGGACTCGGGCCAGCGCAGAGCCACTTTGGTACCGCTCCGCCTAGTTCGATTCCGGTTCGGTGACGAGGGCGACCTTCTTGAAGCCGCCGCCGGTCACGATCGCCATCACCTGCGCCACGCGCCCGTAATCGACGCGCTTGTCGCCGCGCACGAACACGCGCTCCTCGGTGCCGGTCTTCGCCGTCTGCATGAGCTGGGGCACGATGTCGTCGTCCTTCAGCTCGACCTCGCCGAGATAGACTTCGCCCGTGCGGCGGATCGAGAGCGTGATCGGCTTGACGTCGGAATTGAGCGGGCTCGCCTTCGATTGCGGCAGGTCGAGGGGCACGCCGACCGTCATCATCGGCGCGGCCACCATGAAGACGATGAGAAGCACGAGCACGACGTCGATGAACGGCGTCATGTTGATCTCGTTGATGGCGCCGTGGCCGCGCCGTCCGCGGCGGCGGCGCTTGCCGCCGCCCTGTACCGCGCCGTGCGTCATGCCCATCGTATCTTGCCCATCGATCCCGCTTCCGGTTGGCTGCGACGCTCAGGCGGCGACCGAGAGGCGCTCGTCGATCTGGCGCGAGAGGATCGCCGAGAACTCGTCGGCGAACCCTTCGAGCCGCGACTGCGACTTGGCGACCGAGGCCTGGAGCTTGTTGTAGGCGAGCACCGCGGGGATTGCCGCGAACAGGCCGATGGCGGTGGCGAACAAGGCCTCGGCGATGCCCGGCGCCACGACGGCGAGCGAGGTGTTCTTGGACGCCGCGATCGAGGTGAAGGCGGTCATGATGCCCCAGACCGTGCCGAACAGGCCGATATACGGGCCGGCCGAGCCGATCGAGGCGAGGAACAGAAGGCGCGAATCGAGCCGCTCGACCTCGCGCTGGATCGTCACGTCGAGCACCTTGTCGATGCGCTGCGACAGCGAGTGGATCTGCCGGCCCGAGCCCTCGAAGGAGCGCTTCCACTCCCGCATGGCGGCGACGAACAGGGCGCCGAGGCCGGTCGGCTGCCGGTCGTTGAAGGAGCGGTAGAGTTCCTCCAGCGAGCGGCCGGACCAGAACGCCTCCTCGAACGCGTCCATCTCGGCCTCGCTGCGGCGGAACAGCAGCGTCTTGTCGACGATGATCGACCAGCACCAGATCGAGGCGCCGAGCAGGCCCAGCATCACGATCTTCACGACGAAATGGGCCTGCCAGAACAGGCCGAACAGGCTCATGTCCACGGCGGGCGCGGCCTGCATGGCATCGGCTGGAGTCATCGAACGATCCTCGCGTCGTCAGGGCCGCGCCGCCGCGGGCCGGACCGCCGACTGATCCTTTGAGCGATGAAGCTTGAGATCACTCGTGAATCTGTCGAAAGTAAGGGTCGCCTCCGGGCCCTTTCGTGGCGGTGAGGCTTTCCCCGCGAGGGGTGTTTAAGCACCTCTCAAGGTTAAGGATCGGTTTCGTCGACGTGCGGCGGCGGGGTGAGAGCCCGGCGCAGACCTTCCGGCAGGCGGATCGCCCGGCCGTTCCTGACGCAGGCGACGACGACCTCGGCGCGCACCAGGGTTTCCTCGCCGCGGCGAACCTCCTGGGCCAGATGCATGGAGGCGCCGCGCAGCGCGCTCGACCATGTCAGCACGTCGATCCAGTCGTCCATGCGGGCGGGCTTGAGGAAGTCGAGGCTCATCTTGCGCACGACGAAGACGAGGCCGGCCCCCTCCGCATGCATCTCCGACTGGTCGCCCGCGAGCGCGCGCAGCAATTCGGTGCGCCCGCGCTCCATGAAGCGCAGGTAGCTCGCGTGATAGACGAAGCCCGAGAAGTCGGTGTCCTCGTAATAGACCCGCACCGGGAGCCGGTGGACGTCCGCGCGCGTCTGTGAAGTCATGGAATTCCGGATTCTAGGGCATAGTCCCGAAAGGCGGCCTCCGGCTTTCGGAAAAAGACGATGCAAAAACAAGAGTCGAGCGCCTCGTCCCGAAAGGTGGCTGCCGGCTTGTCTGAAAAGACGATGCTCTCGGAGCGCCGGTGTCTATACGACATCCGGTTGATGACTTTGGCCTCTCCTGCGTCATCGCGAGGCGAAGCCGTGGCGATCCAGGGCGCGACCTTTCCGGACAGGTCGCGCCCTGGATCGCTTCGCGGCCGCTCGCGATGACGGAGGGGGGCCAAACCCGAGGCGATCGATCGGAAACGGTATAACGAGTCGTGCCGATCCGGGCGAGACGGCGCGAGCGTGCCGGAACGGCAAGGGCCGCCCCCTTTCGGGGACGGCCCTGACCGACACTTCGCGCGCGGTCGGAATCAGCCGCCGATACGGTCGGCGAGGCTGGCCGAGTGGGCGTGCTCGTCGGCGATGTAGGGCAGCGCCT
Source organism: Methylorubrum populi (assembly GCA_036946625.1). Lineage (NCBI taxonomy): Bacteria > Pseudomonadati > Pseudomonadota > Alphaproteobacteria > Hyphomicrobiales > Methylobacteriaceae > Methylorubrum > Methylorubrum populi. Next base: position 965,449 of record JAQIIU010000003.1, on the reverse strand, counting down.
GGGTGGCGAAGGTGCGGCCGGCGGCGCTGTCGCCGTTGCGGGCGTAGGTGCTGTAGAGCGCCAGCGTCCGGGCGTCGGAGCGGGCCTGCCCGTTGACGTAGGCGCGGTCGAACGCGCGGGCCGAGCGGGCCGAACGCAGGCGCTCCAGGCGCTGCTGGCCGTTCGGGCCGAGCGCCACGCGGCGGCCGGGCTCGGCCGGGCTGTTGTCGACCAGGCCGACGCCGCCGAGCACGCCGCCGACGATGCCGGTGCCGATGTTGGCGGCCAGCGTCACCGGAGCGAGCACGACGCCGACCGGATTGTCGAGGCGGGTCGGGATGCCCTGCTGGTCGGAGACGACGCGGCCGGTGGCGGAGAGCGAGGTGCCCTCGGGCAGCAGCGCCTTGGTGGTGGCCTCACGCTCGACCAGCACCCGGTTGGCGTAGTTGCGCACGTGCGGATCGCGGGAGCGTTCGAGGGCGATGCGGCTCGCCTCGATGCTGGCGGCATCCGAACGGAGCGCCTCGGCGCGGAAGTCGCGGGTGTCGGTGCCGGCGGAGCCGATCGGCGCGTCGGCGCCGATGCGCAGCGGCAGGGCGTCTTGAGTGAAGGCGTCCTGAGCCAGGGCGGGCGTGGCGAGGGCGGCGGACAGGCCGAGGGCGGCCAGGACGGTCGTCTTCATGGCGGATGCTTCCTTGAAGGTCGTGCTGGAATCGTGGGTCGTGCCGGCGCTCTTCCGAGAGCGGCGTCGCGCTTCCAACCTGTGCGGCGCATTCCTGTTCCGCATGCGCACAAGTCTGTGATCACAGGATCACGGATGGCGGGCGATGGCACTTCGCGGCAGCCAACTCCTCGAAAGACGATGATCTTGGAGTTACTTACCGGCGAGGGGCGGCAGCCTCCGATGCTGGGATTGAACCTCGAGGTTTTTCGGCGCGCTTCGGTGTAGCCGAAATCCGGATGTCAGATATGCATTTTTTGCATGCGACTACGGCGCTTCGTTCCCGTCACCGAGGTCCGCCACCACGATCTCCGGCGGTACGCCGAGGCGCACGGGGGCGATGCTGGTGCCGAGGCCGCCGGACACGATGAGATCCGCCTGCTCGCGGACATGGCCGTAGGCGAAGCGGTTGCCGTAGCGGGACGGAACGACGGGTGAGCGGCCGAACAGACGCACCTGCCCGCCATGGGTATGGCCGGACAGCGTCAGCGCGATGCGCGGCGGCACCTGCGGGAAGATGTCGGGCTCGTGCGCCAGCAGGATCGCGGGTGCGCCGTCGGGGATCTTCGCCAGCGTTCCGGGCAGGTCGTCGGCGCCGGTGCGGGGATGGCCGTGGCGCTTCCGGCTCGGCAGGAAAGCGAGCTGGTCGCCGAGCCCGGCGAGCCAGACCGCGTGACCCTTCACCGAGAGCGGCAGCGCGTCGTTTTCGAGAACGCGGATGCCGCTGCGCCGCAGGGCCTCTCCGGCGATGGTCGGTCCGGCGCCGCGGGCCTGGGCCGACTTGTCCTCCCACCAATCGTGGTTGCCGAGGATGGCGTAGGTGCCGAGCGGCGCGGCGAGCTTTGCGAGAACCGGCGCCCATTCGGCCGCGTCCACATAGCGCGTGACGGCGCGCATGCCGGCGACGTAATCGCCGAGCAGCACGATCACGTCCCCTTGCAGCGCGTTGGCCGCGGCGACGATGCCCTCGATCCGCGCGGCGGACATCCACGGCTCGCAGGCATGGATGTCGGCGATGGCGACGATGCGCAGGCGCAAGCCCGCCGGCCACGGCCCGAGGGGTTCGAGGCGATAGCGCGTCACGGTGAGCCGCATCGGCTCGATGCCGACGGCGTAGGCGCCCGTGCCCGCGCCGGTCAGCGCTGTCGCGCCGAGCCCGAGCAGGACCGTGCGGCGGGTGACGGAGACGGAGCGTCCGCGCGCTTCGCCTCAGGCATCCGGATCGTCGGACCCGGAAAAAAGCCCGAACTGGGTGCCCGGGTCGCGCCGGGGCTCGGCGAAGCCCATGTGGCGGAAGGCGTGGGGCGTCAGCACCCGCCCGCGGGGGGTGCGCTGCACGAAACCCTTCTGGATCAGGTAGGGCTCGATGATGTCCTCGATGGCGTCCCGCGGCTCGGAGAGCGCGGCGGCGATGGTCTCGATCCCGACCGGGCCGCCGCCGAAGGAGGTGGCGATCAGGGTCAGGTACTTGCGGTCCATCACGTCGAGGCCGACGGGATCGACGTCGAGCATCTGCAGCGCCCGGTCGGCGATGGCGCGGCTGACCGTCTGCGCCTCCTCGACGATGGCGAAGTCGCGCACCCGGCGCAGCAGGCGCCCGGCGATGCGCGGCGTGCCGCGGGCGCGCTTGGCGATCTCGTTGGCGCCCTCCTCCGACATGCCGAGGCCGAGCACCCGCGCGCCGCGGCGCACGATCAGTTCGAGCTCGTCGATCTCGTAGAATTCGAGGCGGATCGGGATACCGAAGCGGTCGCGCAGCGGCGTGGTCAGCAGGCCGGCGCGGGTGGTGGCGCCGACCAGGGTGAATTTCGGCAGTTCGATCTTCACCGAACGCGCCGCCGGACCCTCGCCGATGATCAGATCGAGCTGGTAGTCCTCCATCGCCGGGTAGAGGATCTCCTCCACCGCCGGGTTGAGGCGGTGGATCTCGTCGATGAACAGGACGTCGCGCTCCTCCAGGTTGGTGAGCTGCGCGGCGAGATCCCCGGCCTTGGCGATGACAGGGCCGGAGGTCGAGCGGAAATTGACGCCGAGTTCGCGGGCGACGATCTGAGCGAGCGTCGTCTTGCCCAGGCCCGGCGGGCCGACGAACAGGACGTGGTCGAGGGCCTGGCCGGTCTTCCTGGCCGCCTCGATGAAGATCCGCATGTTGGCGCGCGCCGCCCGCTGCCCGATGAACTCGGCGAGGCTCAGGGGGCGGATCGACTGATCCACGTCGTCCGGCCGGCGCTCGGGGTTCAGCAGGGTCTTTCCGGGCCTGGAAGGCTTGTCTTCGCTCACGGGGGTCTCGCGGGGCGGCGGCTGCCCCCGCGTTTTGCACATCCCGCGCCCCGGGGCCACCGCGGCGAAATCGATGGCGCGGACGGCGCGGGCGACGTGCCACGGCACACGCCGCCTCAGGGCGCCGAAGCGAGTTGGTAACCAACCGCGCCGATGATCGCGCCGTGCACCCGACGGGATCCGCGATGCCGAACGTCATCTCCGCCCCGCGCCGCCCCCGCCGCGCCCGGCTCATCGGCGGCACCGGCGCCGCCCTGGCGCTCCTGCTCGCCGCCCCGCTGCGGGCCGAGCCCGTTCCCGAGCCGCAGCCCGATTCCCGGATCAACCTGCGGATCGAGCCGAAGGCCGAGGGCGCGCCGGAACGGAAGCGCGAACTCAGGGCCGACCCGAAGCCGGAGCCGCGGCCGGAGAAGGCGGACGCGAAGCCCGAGCAGAAGCTGGAGCGCCCGACCGCCGGAACGGTGGCCGTTCCGACCGAGGCGCCGCCGGCCAGGAAGGCGACCCGGGAACTGCCGCCGATCGTCTATGCCCGCGTCTCGGAGGATCCGCTGCCGACCTACACGGCGCAGACCTTCGTCGACACCATGCGCGCCGCCGAGCGCTATCAGGTCTATGCCGAGGCCGGCGGCTGGAAGACGCTGCCCGCGGATTTCGCGCCCAAGCCCGGCGACAGCCACCCGGCGATCCCGTCGCTGCGCCATCACCTGACCCTGACCGGAGACCTGCCCGCCGATGCGCCGCCCTCCGACCGCTACGACCCGCCGCTGATCGCCGCGGTGAAGGCGTTCCAGGCCCGCCACGGCCTGCCGGACGCCGGCATCCTCGGCCGCCTGACGCTGAACGCGCTCAACGTGCCGGCCGACATGCGCCAGCGCCAGTTGCGCGCCTCGGCGCAGCGGCTGATGGGCTCGGCCTTCACCTTCGGCGAGCGCTACGTCACCGTGAACATCCCCTCGGCCACCGTCGAGGCGGTGGAGAACGGTGCGGTCACGCGCCGCTACGTCGCGGTCGTCGGCTCGCCCGACAAGCAGACGCCCGCGGTCGAGACCCGCATCACCGACGTCAACCTCAACCCGACCTGGACCGTGCCCGTCTCGGTGATCAGGAACGAGATCATCCCGACGATGCGCAAGAACCCGGGCTATCTCGCCAGGAACCGCATCCGCATCCTCGGCCCCGGCGGCGTCGAGGTCGATCCGACCGCGATCGACTGGAACACGCGAGATGCGGCCAACTACACGCTGCGCCAGGATTCCGGCCTCGACAACTCGCTCGGGCAGGTGCGCATCGACATGCCGAACCGCCACGCGATCTACATGCACGACACGCCCTCGAAATCGCTGTTCGCGGGCTCGGTGCGATTCCACTCGCACGGCTGCGTGCGCGTCGGGCAGGTGAAGGAATTCGCCGCGTGGCTGCTCCAAGGCACCGAGGGGCCGAACGGGCCGGGCTCGACCTGGGGACCGATCGAGATCGAGACGGCCATCGCCGCGGGCGAGCGGCGCGACGTGAAGCTGGCGAAGCCGACGCCGGTCGCCTTCGTCTATCTCACCGGCTACGCCACCTCGGACGGGCGCGTGCATTTCCGCGACGACATCTACGGCCTCGATACGCCGCCCGTGCCCGACGTGACGACGACGGGCGCCATCGCACCCCGCGCGGTGCCGACGCCCCGCCGAACCGCGGCCCCCGCGCCGTCGGCCGCCCTTCCTTCGGCCGCACAGGGCGTGCCGGCGAAGTCCGCCCCGGCCAAGCCTGCATCCGCCAAGGTCACCCCGGCCGTGCCGCCCCTGTCCCCGCCGCCGGCCGCGGTGCCGCCCGCGCCGAAGCCGCAGGCCCGCAAGGCGGCGCCGCCGCCCGAGCGCGCGCCGGGGAGCGATCCGGTCCTGCTGCCGCCGGGTCTCGTCGGCGGGCGCGGCTGACATCGGCTTCCCATCCACGGCAGCGCAGTCATGCAGGGCGGAACAAAGCTCCCGTGTCCCACATTCTGCCGAACGAGTGCCGGCCCTGTCACCGCCGGAGAAATCCGTTTGCAGATCGTCAAGGACACGACCCATGGCCAAGGCTAAGCTGCGCGTCGCCAGCGACCGTCTCAACACCCCGACCGATCTCGATCCGAACGACGTCAAGAAGATCTCCGAGGGCTTGACCGTCCTGCTGTCGGACCTCTTCGCGCTCTACATCAAGACCAAGAACTTCCACTGGCATGTCAGCGGACCGAACTTCCGCGACTATCATCTGCTGCTCGACGAGCAGTCGCAGCAGATCTTCGCGATCATCGACGCGGTCGGCGAGCGCGCCCGCAAGATCGGCGGCACCACCCTGCGCTCGCTCGGCCAGGCCGAGCGCCTCAAGCGCGTGACCGACAACGACGCCGATTACGTCAGCCCGCTCGAGATGCTGAAGGAACTGCGGGACGACAACAAGACGCTGACCGCCAACATGCGCGAGCTGCACGGCGTCACCGACGAGGCGAACGACGTCTCGACGACCAGCCTGCTGGAGGAATGGATCGACCAGTCCGAGGAACGCACGTGGTTCCTCTACGAGGCCACCCGCGACGCCACCGAGGGCGGCCACTGATCTTTCAGGCCTCCGGCGCGCCGGATCGGGGCCGTCGACCCGTCGAGGGTCGGTGGCCCTTTCGTCGTCTGCGATGTGAAACGATTCTTCCGAGGTTCTTGATCGCCCCATCCGGTGCCGCCGCGGTCCTGGATCGCTTTGCCTGACGGCTCACGATGACGGAAAGGGCCACCCTCTCCGTCATCGCGAGGCGGAGCCGAAGCAATCCAGAACGCCGACCTCTGCGGAGATGTCGCTTCGCTGACGCGCGATGACGGCCCGGCGACCGGCCGATGCGTCGCGGTCGGCTTGGCAACGCGCGTGGCCTGGGCCAGGCGTCGCCGATGGCCAAGACCCTGCTCGCCTACGCTGCCGCCGCGCTCGCGGAAATCGCCGGCTGCTTCGCCTTCTGGGCGTGGCTGCGGCTCGGTCGTCCGGTGTGGTGGGTGGCGCCGGGCCTCGTCTCGCTGACGCTGTTCGCGTCCCTGCTGACGCTGGCGGAGAGCGAAGCCGCCGGCCGCACCTTTGCGGCCTATGGCGGCATCTACATCGTCGCCTCGATCCTCTGGCTGTGGGGGATCGAGGGCTGCCGGCCCGATCGCTGGGACGTGGCCGGCGGGGTCATCTGCCTCGCCGGCATGGCCGTGATCCTGTTCGGGCCCCGGAGCGGCTGAGCCGCCCCGAGGTCAGCCCTCGCGGACGAGGATCAGGGTCGCGAGCGGCGGCAGGGTCAGCTTCAGCGAATGCGACTGCCCGTGGCTCGGCTCGGCCTCGGCCCGGACGCCGCCCATGTTGCCGACGTTGGAGCCGCCGTAGCGCTCGGCATCCGAGTTGATCGCCTCGCGGTAGTAACCGCCCGCCGGCACGCCGACGCGGTAGCCCTCGCGCGGCACGGGCGTGAAGTTCGAGACGACGATGGCGACCTCGCCCTCCGCCTTGCCCTTGCGGGCCCAGGCGATGACCGAATTGTCGGAATCGTCCGCCACCAGCCACTGGAATCCGCCGGGCTCGACGTCGCGGGTGAAGAGCGCGGGCGTGGACGTGTAGACGTGGTTCAGGTCGCGAATCAGATCCTTGACGCCGGCATGCAGGGAATCGTCGAGCAGGTGCCAGTCGAGGGAGCGGTTGTGATTCCACTCGTGCTCCTGGCCGAACTCGCCGCCCATGAAGAGCAGCTTCTTGCCGGGATGGCCCCACATGAAGCCGAAATAGGCGCGCAGGTTCGCGAATTTCTGCCAGCGGTCGCCCGGCATCTTGCCGAGCAGCGAGCCCTTCCCGTGCACCACCTCGTCGTGGGACAGCGGCAGCACGAAGTTTTCCGAGAAGGCATAGAGCAGGCCGAAGGTCAGGTTGTGGTGGTGGTAGCGCCGGTGGATCGGATCCTCCGACATGTATTTCAGGGTGTCGTGCATCCACCCCATGTTCCACTTGAAGCCGAAGCCGAGGCCGCCGGTATAGGTCGGGTGCGAGACGCCGGGCCAGGAAGTCGATTCCTCGGCCACCGTGACGGTGCCGGGGGCGTGGCTGTAGGTCGCCTCGTTGGTCTTGCGCAGGAAGTCGATGGCGTCGAGGTTCTCGTTGCCGCCGTACTGGTTCGGGATCCACTCGCCCGCGCGGCGCGAATAGTCGAGGTAGAGCATCGAGGCCACCGCATCCACGCGCAGGCCGTCGAGGTGGTAGTGCTCCAGCCAGAACCGGGCGTTGGCCGCGAGGAAAGCCGACACTTCGGAGCGGCCGAAATTGTAGATGTAGGTGCCCCAGTCCTGGTGGAAGCCCTGGCGCGGGTCGGCGTGCTCGTAGAGATGCGTGCCGTCGAACAGGCCGAGGCCGTGGGCGTCGAGGGGGAAGTGCCCCGGCACCCAATCGAGCAGCACGCCGATGCCGGCCTCGTGGGCGGCGTTGACGAAGGCGACGAAGTCGTCGGGCGTGCCGAAGCGGCTCGTCGGCGCGAACAGCGAGACCGGCTGGTAGCCCCAGGAGCCGTCGAACGGGTACTCGGTGATCGGCAGGAGCTCGATATGGGTGAAGCCGAGTTCCTTGACGTAGGGAATCAGCCGCTCGGACAGTTCCTTGTAGGTCAGGTAGCGGTTGCCCTCGCCCGGCACCCGCGCCCACGAGCCGAGATGCACCTCGTAGACCGACATGGCGGCGTGGCGCGGATCCTTCTCGCTGCGGGAGCCCATCCAGGCGCCGTCGTGCCATTGCGGCTCGTTGAGGCCCTGGAGCACGGAGGCCGTCTGCGGCGGGTGCTGGGCGCGGAAGGCGACCGGGTCGGCCTTGAGCGGCAGCAGCGCACCGTCGGGCCCGCGGATCTCGAACTTGTAGTTCTGTCCGGCCTTGAGGCCCGGCACGAACAGCTCCCAGACGCCGCCGTTCAGCCACAGCCGCATCGGGTGGCGCCGGCCGTCCCAATCGTTGAAGTCGCCGACCACGCTGACGCGGCGGGCATTCGGCGCCCAGACCGCGAAGCGGAAGCCGGCGATGCCGTCGAGTTCGCCGGCGTGGGCGCCGAGCACGCGGTAGACGAGGTTGCTGCCGATCTGGCGCAGGCCCTCGATCTCGCTCTGCTCCAGCGACGGGCCGAAGCCGTAGGGGTCGTGGCGCCGGGTGCCGGTGCCGTCCCAGGCCTCCACTTCGATCTCGTAGAGGGGCCGCCCCTCGCTCTTCACGCCGGCGACGTAGAACCCGTCCGGATGGACGCGCTCGAACGGGAGGCTCTGCCCCGCCGTGATGAGCCGGGCGGCCTTGGCCTCGGGCAGGATCGCGCGGACCTCCCAGGCGCCGGGTCCGACCCGATGCGGCCCGAGCACGCCGAAGGCGTCGCCGTGGTCGGCCGCCATGACGGCGGCGATGGCGTCCGGGTGGAGGTGCGTGTCGCGGGGCTGCGCCGCCGGGCGACCGATGCGGGGCGCCCCCTGATCGCCGCCCAGCGAATCCGCCGGCCGGGGCGCGCGCGGCGCCTCGGACGAGCCTGACCTGTTCGGGACGTTTGCGGCCGGTTGGGCATCGTTGCGAGCCGCGGCCTTGTCGTCCAGAGCCGTCATCCAGTCACCTCTCTCGGGAAGCTCTCCCGGGCCGGCGGGGAATCCGGTTCGGCGCGGGAGCGCGGCAGTCACACCGAAGCGCGGTCGCGCTTGGCTTCATCCAGTATGTTCAGAACACCCCGTGCCGGGATTTCGATCCAGTCGGGGCGGTTGTTGACCTCGTAATCGACCTCGTAGAGCGCCTTGGTCAGCAGGCTCAGGCGCAGCAGGCCGCGATGGGTTTCGACATCCTCCACCGCGGCGGGGCTGCCCGCCACGGCCTGCTGGTATCCATCGAGGAAGGCGGCATCGATCATGCCGCGCCACGCGATCGCCGCGTTGCGCGCCCGCTCCTCGCTGTCGCCGAAGCGGGCGGCGATCTCGCGCACCACCGTCTCGGCACCGTAGGCGAAGGAGCGCAGCATCCCCGCCACGTCGCGCAGCGGCGTCGACTTGGCCCGGCGCTGCCCGACCGGCCGCGAAGGCTCGCCCTCGAAGTCGACGATGACGAGGTCGCCCTCGGAGGCGAGCACCTGGCCGAGATGGTAGTCGCCGTGGATGCGCGTCTTGGTGGCGCCGCGCAGCGGGCCCGCGGCCAACGCGTCGATCAGTGCCTCGACCTCGCCGCGGCGGCCCGCCAGCGCCTCGCTCGCCGAGCCCGGCGACCACGCCGTGATGGCGTCGAGCCCCTTGAAGGCGCGGGCGGCCTGATGACGGGCGTCGTCGGCGAGCGCCGCGAGATCGGCCTCGCCGAACGGCTCGGCCTCGAAGGCCGGATCGTCGGTGTCGATGGCGAAGGCCCGGTGCAGCTCGGCCGTGCGCTGGCCGAGCAGGAGCGCCCAGCGCAGGTGGTCGTTGAAGGCGTCTTCCGGATGCGGCGCCTCGCTCTCGGGGGCGAGCACCACGAGGTCGAAGTCGCGCCGCAGGCCTTCCAGCATCAGCGTCCAGGCATCGCCCTGGTTGAGGACGAACTTCTGCAGCAGCGCCAGGGCCGTGCGGGTGCTGTCCTCGGCGACGTGCTCCACCACGCCGAGCAGGGCGGGCGTGTTCGGGAAGTGCGCCTGCTCGGTGAGGAAGCGCCCGATCTCGATCTCCGGATGGGTGCCGGGCTGAAGGCGCCGCAGGAGCTTGAGCATCATCCGCGCGCCGATGGCGATCGAGGTGTTGCTCTGCTCCGCCGAGAGGCGGCGCACGTCGCCGGCTTCGAACGGCACCTCCGGATCGTAGGCCGAGGTGGTGGAGAAGACGAGGCTGCCGCGCTCGGACGGGATCGTCACCCCGTCGCGCATCGCCTCGATCAGGGCGACGGTGAAGGGCGCCGCCGCGGCGGCCTCGTAGAGCAGGCCGGTGCGCGGGCCGCGGCGCACGCGGGCCACCGCGTGGTCCATCAACGTCTCGTCCTCGCGGCCCTCGTCGACGGCCAGCGGCACGAAATAGTCCTGGCGCTCGCCGTTCGCGAGCGTCACCGCCACCCGCGGCAGCAGGAACTTGCCCGCGCCGGAGGCGTCCTTGACGATGGCGCTGTCGTCGACCTGAACCGCCTTGATGCGCGAGCCCTTGGCGCCGAACCAGCGGCGCGAGCCGATGAAGGGCGGCGCCACGGTGCGCTCGAAGGCAATGCGCTCGCGCCCCTTGATCAGGGTCTCGATACCGCCGGTCAGGACCAGCGTGAACAGCTCGGGGCTCTGCGGCTGCGGTCCGATCTCGCCGGTATTCGCGACCGAGAGCGAGAACCAGTAGAAGCCGTAGGCCGGCAGCGTCAGCAGGTAGGGCAGTTCGCCGATGGCCGGAAAGGCGCTGCCGCCGGTCAGCTCGATCGGGATCGCGCCGCGCAGGTCCGACAGGTCGAGCTGCACCGCCTGGGGCGCCCGCGAGAGGTTGGCGACGCAGAGGATGCGCTCGTTGTCGTGCTCGCGCAGCCACGCCAGCACCTTGCGGTTGGCGGGATAGAGGAACTGGATCGCGCCGCGGCCGAGCGCGACCGAGTTGTTGCGGATCGCGATCATGCGCCGCGTCCAGTTGAGCAGGCTGGTCTGCGCCTGGGTCTGCGCCTCGACGTTGATCGCGTCGTAGCCGTAGATCGGGTCCTGGATCGCGGGCAGGAACAGCTTCTGCGGGTTGGCGCGGGAGAAGCCGCCGTTGCGGTCCGGCGACCACTGCATCGGCGTGCGCACGCCGTCGCGGTCGCCGAGATAGATGTTGTCGCCCATGCCGATCTCGTCGCCGTAATAGAGCACCGGCGTGCCGGGCATCGACAGGACGAGGGACTTCATCAGCTCGATCTTGCGCCGGTCGTTCTCCAAGAGCGGCGCGAGGCGGCGGCGGATGCCGAGATTGATGCGGGCGCGCCGCTCGGCGGCGTAGAACGACCAGAGATAGTCACGCTCCTCCGCCGTCACCATTTCGAGCGTCAGCTCGTCGTGGTTGCGCAGGAAGATGGCCCACTGGCAGCCTTCCGGGATCTCCGGGGTCTGGCGCATGATGTCGGTGATCGGGTGCCGGTCCTCCCGGGCGATCGCCATGTACATGCGCGGCATCAGCGGGAAGTGGAACGCCATGTGGCATTCGTCCCCCTCACCGAAATACTGGGCGGTCTCTTCGGGCCATTGGTTGGCCTCGGCCAGCAGCATCCGGTCCGGGTACTCGGCGTCGAGGGCGGCGCGGATCGCCTTGATGACGCCGTGCGTCTCGGAGAGGTTCTCGCAGTTCGTGCCGTCGCGCTCGATCAGGTAGGGGATCGCGTCGAGGCGCAGGCCGTCGACGCCCATGTCGAGCCAGTAGCGCATCACCTCGATGACCGCTTCCAGCACGGCCGGGTTGTCGAAGTTGAGATCGGGCTGGTGCGCGTAGAAGCGGTGCCAGAAGTACTGCTTGGCGACCGGGTCCCAGGTCCAGTTCGATACCTCGGTGTCGAGGAAGATGATGCGCGTGTCGGAATACTTGTCGTCCGTGTCGGACCAGACGTAGAAGTCGCGCTCCGGGCTCCCGGCCGGCGCCTCGCGGGCGCGCTGGAACCAGGGGTGCTGGTCGGACGTGTGGTTGATGACGAGCTCGGTGACGACGCGCAGGCCGCGCTCGTGGGCGGCGTCCACGAAGCGGCGGAAATCCTGCATCGTCCCATAGGACGGGTTGATGTCGCGATAGTCCGCGATGTCGTAGCCGTCGTCGCGCAGGGGCGACGGATAGAACGGCATCAGCCAGATCGCCGTGACCCCGAGGTCGCGGACGTAGTCGAGCTTCTGGGTCAGGCCCTCGAAATCGCCGATCCCGTCATCGGTCGAGTCGAAGAACGACTTGACGTGGATCTGGTAGATGATGGCGTCACGGTACCACTGCGGATCGCTGCGATCGATCATCCCGTCGCTGCCTCACGTCACTTTCGAGAGCGGAACCGGGCCCTGCGGCGCCGGACTGCGAGCTTCCTCGGCCCGCTTCTTGGCGAGAACACGACGGTGAACGCCGCATTCCGCCCGATCTAGCAGTGGGGTCGGTTCAGGCAACCCGCCGGGGACGCAAGCGCCAGACGATCGCCGAGCGGTCGGCCGGATCGAGGGCGATCCGGTGGTTCTTGCCGTAGAGCTCGAACTTGTAGCCGAGCAGCAGATCCTCGACCTCGACCGCCCCGTCGTCGGGCAGCCCGAGCAGCCAGAGCGGCACCTCGTAGGTGCATTCCTGACGGTTCTTCGGGTCGAGATTGACCATCACGAACACGCAGTTGTCGCGCTCCGGCGTCACCTTCGCGTAGGCGATGACGTTGTCGTTCCCGGCTCCCGTGAAGTGGATGTTCCGGAAGTCCCACAGGGCCGGGTTGTCCCTGCGCGCCTGATTGAGCTTGATGATGTGCTCGCGGATGTTGCCGGGGCGGTGATGGTCCCAGGCCTTCAGCTCGTATTTTTCGGAGTCGAGGTACTCCTCCTTGCCCGGATAGGGCGCGGCCTCGCACAGTTCGAAGCCGTTGTAGATGCCGTAGATCGAGGACAGCGTCGCGGCGAGGGTCGCGCGCACGACGAAGCCCGGCCGCCCGCCAGTCTGGAGATAGTACGGGTTGATGTCGGGCGTGTTGGCGAAGAAGTTGGGGCGATAGTACTCGCCCATCTCGCCCGCGAGTTCGAGGGCGTAATCGGTCAGCTCCTGCTTCGTGGTGCGCCACGTGAAGTAGGTGTAGCTCTGCTGGTAGCCGGCTTTCGCCAGCTTCTTCATCATCTTCGGCCGGGTGAAGGCTTCCGCCAGGAAGATCGCGTCCGGGTAGCGCGCGTTCACCTCCCCCAGCATCCACTGCCAGAACGGGATCGGCTTGGTGTGCGGGTTGTCGACCCGGAAGATGCGGGCGCCGTGGGCGCACCAGCCGAGCACGATGTCGCGCAGCTCGATCCAGAGCGAGGGCAGCGCTCCCCCGTAGAAGTGGACGTTGGAGATGTCCTCGTACTTCTTCGGCGGGTTCTCGGCGAATTTCAGCGTGCCGTCGGGCCGCCACTCGAACCATTCGGGGTGGTTCTTGATCCAGGGATGATCGGGCGAGCACTGGATCGCGAAGTCGATCGCGACCTCCATGCCGTGCGCGTGGCTGGCCGCGACGAGCTGGCGGAAATCCTCCAGCGTGCCGAGCTCGGGATGCACCGCCTCGTGGCCGCCCTCTTCCGAGCCGACGGCGTAGACCGAGCCGACATCGCCTGCTTTCGCCTTCAGCGTATTGTTCTTGCCCTTGCGGTTGGTCTTCCCGATCGGATGGATCGGCGTGAAGTAGAGCACGTCGAAGCCGAGTTCGCGGATCTCCGGCAGGCGCCGGATCACGTCCTGGAAGGTGCCGTGACGGTTCGGATCGCCCGATTGCGAGCGCGGGAAGATCTCGTACCAAGCCGAGAAACGGGCCGCGAGACGGTCGGCGATCACCGGGACGTTCACCGGATAGCGCGACAGGTTCACCCGCTCGGCATTGCGCCGGATCAGGGCGGTGGATTCAGGCGCCAGGATCTTCTCGAGGATCGCCGGCGAGCCCTCGGGCTCGGCGGCGAGCGAGCGGATCAGCGCGTCGAGCCGCTGCTTGTCGGCCCCTAGCGCCAGATCCTCGGCGATCTGGATCAGTTCGACGCCCTCGATGGTTTCCAGGCGCACGTCGACGCCCGCGTCGCGCTTCTTCAGGGTGTCGCGCACCCAGGAGGAGAAGCCGTCGCGCCACGCCTCGACCGTGAACTCGTAGCGGGCGTTGCGCTCCAGCGGGAAGTGGCCGGCCCAACGGTCGTTGTCCACGAACACCATCGGATCGCGCCGCCACGTCTCCTCGCCGACGACGCGGGAGAGGATCGCCGCATTGATGATCTCGTGGCCGTCGGAGAAGATGTCGGCCTCGACGCGCACCTGCTCGCCGACGACGCGCTTCACCGCCGAGCGGCCGCCGTCGATCTCGGGGCTGACCGCCTCGATGACGACCCGGCCCTTGCCCTCCGGCGTCGTCGCGGGCGGCGGGGCGGCGACCTTGGCGCGCTCGGCCACGAGGATGCGCAGCTCGCCCGGCCGAAGGTCGATGCTGGCGCCGGGGTGGAAGGCGATCGGCTCGGCTTCCGGCGTGCGATCGACGAAGGTGCCGAGCAGGCCGCCGGTCCGCTCGATCAGCCGGCCGGCATCGACCGGGACCGGGCTGTCGCTCGGGTTGAACAGCACCAGCGTCGCCGAATGCGCCGAGGCCGGGTGACCGGTATCGGTGCGGAACAGGGCGGTGAAGGGCGCATCCGGTGCCGAGAGCCGCATCTGCGCGCCCTCGACGTTGGCGGCCGGGATCTCGGCCTTCAGCGCGTTGACCGCCTTCACGAAGCCCGAGATGTCGATGCCGGTCTCGTGCTCGCGCGCGCCGGGATCGGTCTCGACCACGTGGAGGGCGCGGCGATAGCCCCACTCGTAACCGATCGGCATCAGCACGCCGGCCGAGAAGAAAGCCGAAAGCGCGTAGCGCGTCTTCAGCCGCTCGGCGATCGCCGCCGCATCGCCGGACATCTCGGCGGCCAGCCGACCCATGTCGTGGTTTTCCGGGAAGGCGATGGAGGGCGCGACGACGCGCAGGCGCTCGTACTGCTCCAGGGCCCAGGGCGCCTTGAGGTTCCACCACGCGAAGGAATTGAACAGGTAGTCGAAGCCGGCGCCCGCGGTCGCCTGTGCTTCCTCGAAGGTGCAGCCCAGCGTCTCGGCCGCGAACAGCGCCTGCGGATCGCGCTCCTTCGCCGCCCGGATCAGGGCGCGCCAGACCTCCGGCGGCACCTTGTAGGCGGCATCGCAGCGGAAGCCGCGCACGCCGAGCGTCTGAAGCCGGGCGATGTAGCCGTCGAAGATCCGGGTCAGTTCGTGGCGGGCGTGCTCGGAATGGTAGTCGAGCTCGATCAGGTCGCCCCAGACGGTCCGCTTCGACGGATCGTCCGGATCGATCGCCGCCGGGCTCACCGGCTTGCCTTCGCTGTCGCGCACGAACAGGTCCGGCCGCTCGTGGAACAGGTGGGCGTTGTCGGCGGTGTGGTTGATGACGAGGTCGCTCATCACCGAGACGCCGTGCGACTCCGCCGTGCGGCAGAACCGGGCGATCTGCTCGTCGTCCGAAGTCCCGTCGTCGTCGCGAAAGCGCTCGTCCAGCCGGTCGAGATCGGCCACCGCGTAGAGGCTGCGCGAGCCGCCGGTCTGGTGGAACGGGTTGAGATAGACCCAGTCGAAGCCGAGGCCGGCGATGCGCGGCAGCTCGGCCGTCCAGGCCGAGACCGTGCCGACGAGGAGCGGGAACAGGTTGTAGATGCGCGGGCCCTCGGCGCGGGGGGCGAAGGCGGCGGGCAGGGCCACCGTCTCCGCTCCGGTGCGCGTCGCGGGCGTCATCGCGGTGTTCGGTGCGTTCATGGCTCGCCTCCGTCTCGTCGCTTCACGCCTTCGCGCGCTTGTTTTGACGCCTTTTCGGCAGAGAGCGCCCTACGCGGTCCGCCGCAGCACCACATAGGGCAGCGTCGCGAACAGCCGACCGAGGTCGAGACGGTCGCCCTCCGCGGCGACCTCGCCGCCGCCGATGACGTCGGTCCAGCGGCTGCCGGCCGGCACCGGCAGGCCGGTGCCGGCGAAGGCCTCGCCCGACCAAGCCGATTCGGGCGTCAGCCGTGCGACCAGCCGCGGCACCGCCACCAGCAGATCGTCCTCGCCGGACGTCGCCGCCGAGCGGGTGAAGGCGATCACGTGCCCGGCGCGCGCGCCCTCCGCGGCCAGGGGCCGGTAATCGGCATCGGCGTAGAAGGCCGGGCGCGCCGCGCGGTCGGCGAGCAGGCGGGCGAGGGTCGCCTGCTTCACCTGCCCGTCCGACCACGACCCGATCAGGTCGGCCGGCGCCCTCCCCGCTTCGAGGGCCCGGGCGCGCGCCTCGTAATCGACCGGCCGCCGGTTGTCGGGATCGACGAAGGAGAAGTCCCAGAACTCTGTACCCTGATACGTATCGGGAATGCCGGGCAGGGTGCATTTGAGCACCGTGCGCCCGAGTCCGGCGATCATGCCGAGGAAGGCGAGCCGCCGCACGAGCGGCCGCAGACGGGCGAGGCAGTCGGAGCCCGGCGCGACGAGTGCGGCGAACAGGCCGTGCACGGCCTGTTCGTAGGCCTCGTCGACGTTGACCCAGCTCGACCGGCGCTTGCTCTCGCGCAAAGCCTTCTCGGCATAGGCGTCGAGGCGCTTGCGGAAATCCTCGATCCCATCCGCGTCGTCGCGTTCGAGAAGCTCCAGTGGCCACGCGCCGAGGATGGCCTGCAGGAACATCCACTGGTCGTTGGCGTCCGGCGCCGGCTCGCCTTCGACCGGCTCGACGTGGACTTCCGAGGCCCGCCGCCACGTGTCCCAGGCGCGGGCCCACTCCTCCGGCATCTCGGACAGGGCGAGCTGGCGCGAGCGGGCGTCCTCGCCGCGCTTGGTGTCGTGGGTGGCCGTGGTGATCATCGCGTTCGGCCAGTCGCGGGCGCGCGCGGCCTGGAGCGCGTGGAAGCGCTCCGCGTCGATCCCGTACTCGCCCGGATCGCCGCCGACCTCGTTGAGCGCCAGCAGTTCGGCGAAGCGGTAGAACAGCGTGTCTTCCAGGCTCTTGGCCATCACCGGGCCGGTGAGCTGCTGGAAGCGGCGGCGGAAACGCAGCACCACCTGCGGATCGGGCTGCCCGGCGCCGCCGACATCGATGCGGCCGAGCAGCGCGTCGGCGGCGAAGTCGTGAACCGATCGGTCCGGCAGGGCGCTCCAGCGCTTGGCCTTGCGCACCGCCCCCTCGATCAGTCGCACGTCCTCGGCCTCGACTTCGGTCTCGTCGAGATCGCCCGGCAGGTAGGAGCGGTAGACGGGGAAGCGCGCCACGATCTCGATCAGCGCCCGGCGGATGGCGTTGGTGGAAAAGTCGCGCGTGCGCCGGTCGGAATCGGCGATCTGCTTGAGGTCGCCGGTCATCACCTCGAGTTCCGAGGCGAAGCTGATCTCGAGGATCTCCGCCTTGGCCGCCCGGAACTGGAAGCCGTAGGGCTCGTCCCTGTCGGTGGCCCAGCGGTAGAACTTTTCGATGCGCGGCTTCAGCGCCTTGTCGACGAGGATGCCGTCGAGTTGGTTGAGCACGTCGTAGCCGGTGGTGCCGGCGACGGGCCAGTCGCGCAGCTTTTCGCCGGGCTCCAGGATCTTCTCGACCACGATGTAGAAGCCGGGACCGACCGCGGCCTGAAGCGCCCTCGCATAGCCGAGCGGATCGGCAAGGCCGTCGATGTGATCGATGCGCAGGCCGTCGATGCGGCCCTCGCCGATCAGGCGGAACAGCAGGTCGTGCGAGCGCACGAACACGTCCGACAACTCGACGCGCAGGCCGGCGAGCGAGTTCACGTCGAAGAAGCGGCGGTAGTTGATGTCGCTCGACGCGATCCGCCAGTGGGCGAGCCGGTAGGATTGCTGTTCGAGCAGCCGGTGCAGCGGCCCGAAGCTGTCGGGATAGTCGCGGTTGCCGTTGAGCAGGTGCAGCGCGCGGTAGATCGAGGCGGCGATCTGCGGCGAGGCTCGAACCGCGCCGGCGAGCTGGCGCTTCAGCTCCTCGGCGGCCTCGGGCATGGCCCGGCGGCGCTCGGGATGGGTCTCCTCACCCATGGAGCGCAGGCGCTCGGTGATGGCGAGGACTTCCGCCGACATGTCGTCGCCGATCTCGCCGAGCGCGGCGAGCGCGCGGTTCAGGATCGTCGGGTATTGCAGCGGGCAGACCGGGAACTGGTGCTCGTAGTGCCAGATGCTGAAGGCGCCGGCCTCCTCGTCGAACTTCAGTTCGAGCGTGCCCTTCTCCAGCGCTTCGCCGTAGCGCTCGCCGAGGAAGGGGATGACGAGCTTGCCGTTGGCGCCGAGCCGTTCCCAGTCGATGTCGAAGGCGTTGGCCGCGGGCGACAGGCCGCCCCATTCGAGCACCGAGAGCCACCACGGATTGTCGGCCCCGCCGACGCCCATGTGGTTGGGCACGATGTCGAGCAGGAGCTTCAGCCCGTGCGCGTGCAGGGCGTCGGTGAAGCTGCGAAAGCCCTCCTCGCCGCCGATCTCCGGGTTGATCTGCGAGTGGTCGACGATGTCGTAGCCGTGGGTCGAGCCCGGCCGCGCCCGCTGCAACGGCGAGGCGTAGACGTGGCTGACCCCGAGTTTCTGCAGGTACGGGACGATCCTCTCCGCGTCCGCGAAGGTGAAACCCTCGTGGAACTGCAGGCGGTAGGTCGCCCGCGGCGGCGCCGAGGCGAGGCGCGCCGCGCCCGAGCGCGGCCCGCGCTCCTCGGCCGAGAGGGCGGCGGCGAGCTTGGCCAGCGGCCCGCCCGGCGCGGCGATGGCCTCCAGATTGCGGTCGAGCTTGCGCCGCCAGTTCGGATAGCCCTCGGTCGAGCCCGGCACGTTGGCCTGGGAGAGTTCGCCGACCACGTCCTCGTACTGGACGGCCGTGAGGATCGACGGAGCGCGGGCGAGGTAGCGCGCGGCCGCCTCGAACGGCGCGTGCTCCGGCGGCTCGGAACCCGGCAGGAGCTGCTGGCTCGCCAGCGCCTCCGACAGGCGCCAGCGTTCGGCCACGCGCTCGGTGCGCTCGGCCTCGGCCCGGTCGGCATCGTAGAGGCCGAGCGACTGGCGGGTGTCGGTGTCGACCCCGCGCCACCAGCCGACGAAGGTCGGCAGGTCGTGGGTGGTGATCGCGGTGAGCGCGTCCTTCGGGTAGGCCTCCGGCGCCTTGAAGGCACCCCCGTGCTCCCGCTCGAAGGCGAGGATGCGGTAGCTGAGGATGCCCGACTGCATCAGCGCGTCGGAGAAGCCCTCCGGGGCCGTGCCGAGATCCTCGGCGATGACGAGGCATTTGGCGCGGTGGCTCTCCAGCCGCAGCACCGCCAGCATCGGCTCGAACGGCATCAGGACGTAGGCGCCCTCGCGGGCGGACTTGCCGAGCGGGATCAGGAACAGGCGCGCGAGCTGGAAGGCGTGGTCGATGCGGATCGCGCCGGCATGGCGCATGTTCGCCTTCACCAGGGCCCGGAACGCCTTGAGGCCGTCCCGCTCCATCTCCAGCGGGTCGAAGGCGGGCAAGCCCCAGTCCTGGCCCTTGGGGGCGAGGAGATCGGGCGGCGCGCCGATCGAGACGCCGTTGGCGAAGCGCTCGGGGTGGGACCAGATCTCGGAGCCGCCCCGGTCGGCACCCACCGCCAGATCGCGGTAGAGCCCGAGCCGCATGCCGGATTTCAGCGCCAGCTCGGACGCGGCCGCGAGCTGCCGGTCGGCGAGGTATTGCAGGAAGACGTGGCAACCGATGCGGTCGGCGTGGCTCTCGGCGAAGGCACGAACCGCGTCGGTGCCGGCGCGGCGATACGCCTCCGGCCAATCGCCGAGCCAGTGCGCGCCTTGTCCCCGGAAATGCTCCGACAGCGCATCGAAGGTCGCGTGGGATTCGAGGTTCTCGCCGCCCTCCTCGCGGAAGGCCGCGAACGCCGCATCCTTGCCGGCCCGCGCGTCGGAATCCTCCCACACCGCTTCGAGAACCGGCGAGAGCACCTCCCACACGCCGGCGTGGTCGACCAGCGAGGTGTCGCGCAGCGACTCGATGCGGGCGCGGTGGCTTTCGAGGATGCCGGCGGCACGGCTTCCGGCAAAGCCCGGCAGCGCCGCCGGCTCGATGTAGAGGGTTTCGAGAAACAGACGCGAAGACGGCGAATAGGGCGAGATCTTCGCCCGGTCCGTCGGGAACAGGGCGTGGGCCGGGCTCAGGCCCAGGAACGAGGCGCCCCGAAGTGCCGCGTCGCGGGCGGCGCGGCCGGCATCGGCGTAGGTGCCGATACCGAGATTGTCCGGCGAACGCAGCCCGTAGAGCTGCGCCGCGAGACCCCAATCGCGGGCGCCGTCCTCGGCGTAGGCCCGGGGCCGCCAGCAGCGCCGCGGCGCGGCGACGATCCAGGCTCGTGCTTGGCGATCGCCGATCGTCACGGAGAGCTGATGATAGCCCGGCGTCAGCGGCGGCAGGTCGAAGCCGGCACCGTCCTCCGAGGCGGTCAGGGTGGCGCGTCCCTCGCGGGAGCGGTCGTGCTCGTCCACGAGGCGCCACGCGACGGCGCCGGAACTCACGTCCATCCGCACCGGCACGCGCACGCCGCGCCGCGCCTCGGCCGCGAGCAGCGGCGGGATCACGTTGGCGCGCACCGCCTCGACCGAGGCGAGGTTTTTTCGGATGGCCTGGTCGTCGCCGGCGGCGAAGCCGAGCGCTTCCAGCATGCCGCGACGGATTTCGAGCGGCGTATCGACCCGCTGCCCGAAGGCATCGGTGAAACCGTCGGCGATGCCGACGAGGTCGGCGAGACGTTCCAGGGCACTCACGTCGGAAGAACTCACCGCTCGCCCCCGATCAGGAACACGCCGGTCCAGGACGGCAGTTGCATGGCCTGTCGCGACCCCCCGTTCGACCAGATCACCTGACCGCTCGCAGCGGTCGCCTCGTAGTCGGCGTCACCGACATTGGCGATGAAGCGCAGCCAGCCGTCCTCGTAGCGCCAGGTGCAATCGACCACGCCGGGCGCCGGGATCCCGGCCTTGGCGCCGAGGAAGCGGGACTTGGTCAGCGGCACCACGCTCTGGCGGCGAATCTGAAGCAGGTTGCGGGTGTCGGCCCAGACCGCGCGGTGGGGCTCGGTCTCGGCCTCGTCCCAATCGATCTTCGAATCCTCGAAGGTCCTGGCTTCGGTCGGATCGGGGATCACCGAGGTGTCGTCGGCAAACGCCGCGAAGCTCTTGAACTCGCGGCGGCGGCCTTCGCGCACCGCCTTGTTCAGCTCCTCGTCGGGCGCGAAATCCACGAAGAACAGGAACGGGGCGGAGGCCGACCATTCCTCGCCCATCCACAGCATCGGGATCTGCGGCGCCAGCAGCAGCCCGGCACGGGCGAGCGCGAGTCTTTTCGGGTCGGAGAGGTGGCTGAGCCGTTCGCCCAGCGCCCGGTTGCCGACCTGATCGTGGTTCTGGAGGAAGGTGACGAAGGCCGACGGCGGCAGGTGGCCCGAAGGCTCGCCGCGGGGATGGTTGTCGAGGGTCGGGAACGGTTCGCCCTGATAGGCGAAGCCCTCCGCGAGGCAGCGGGCGAGATGCTCGACCGGACGGTCGGCGAAGCTCTCGTAGTAGCCGGCCTTCTCGCCGGTCAGCAGAACGTGCCAGCAATGGTGCAGGTCGTCCGCCCATTGCGCGCTGTGAAGGATCGGCCGGCCCTCGCCGTCGCGCTCCAGCCAGCGGGCCTGATTGGCCTCGTTCTCCAGGATCAAGTGGACGTGCCGGTCCGGGAACGCGCTGCGGATCGTCTCGCCGAGTTCGGCCAGGAAGTGCTTTTCGGAATCGTCGAGGATGGCGTGGACCGCATCGAAGCGGATGCCGTCGAAATGGTATTCCTCCAGCCAGTACAGCGCGTTCTCGATGAAGTAGTCGCGCACGACGGGGCCGGATTCCTTGCCGTCGAAGTTGATGCCGGCGCCCCACGGTGTCTGGTGGCGCTCGGTGAAGAACGTCTTGGCGTAGGCGTGGAGATAATTCCCGGCCGGGCCGAAATGGTTGTAGACGCAGTCGATCAGCACCATCAGCCCCTTGGCGTGGGCGGTGTCGATCAGGTGCTTGAGATCCTCCGGCCGCCCGTAGACCGAATCCGGGGCGTAGGGCAGGACGCCGTCGTAGCCCCAGTTGCGGGTGCCCTTGAAGTCGGCGAGCGGCAGCAGTTCGATCGCGGTGACGCCGAGATCGACCAGATCGTCGAGCCGCTTCTCCAGGCCCGCATAGGTGCCCTCGGGCGTCGCGGTGCCGACATGCAGTTCGTAGACGACGGCCTCTTCCCACGGCCGCCCCTTCCAGGCGTCGTCGGTCCAGGCGAAGGCATCCGGGTCGATGACCTCGGACGGCTCGGACACGTCCCCGGGCTGGAAGCGCGAGGCGGGGTCGGGAACGACGGGACCGCCGTCGATGCGGAAGCCGTAGCGTGCGCCGGCCTTCACGCCCGGCAGCGTCGTGCGGCGCCAGCCGTCGCCCACATCGGGGATGGGGTGGTCGGCCCCGTCCGCGACGAGGGTCACATCCTTGGCGGTCGGCGCCCAGAGGGCGAACCGCACACCGTCCTCGGCAAGCTCGCTGCCGAACCGCATCGCATGGGCGCGCCGCATCAGGCCACCGGTCTCCGCTGGAAGTGGAATCGATCGTCGTTCAGGCTGGCGGGCGTTTCCTGTGTCTCACAAGGCGCCCGGGCTTCGCTTGTTCCCGGCCGCGGCAGTTATGGCGGCGCCGGCCTGCGACAACCGCCCGGTGTGACGGATTCGCCGCACCGCACCCCGTTTCGGCTCCAAACGCGCGAAAGGCTCCCCGCCGGGATCGGCGGGGAGCCTTTCGTTCGAACGCGTTGCTCGCTTGGGCTTGGCCGAGGTTGCTTGGGCTTGGCCGAGACTTGACCGAGACTTGGCCGATCAGGCGTCGATGGTCGGGCCGCCGCCTTCGGAGCGGCGCTTGGCCATGAAAGCGTCGAACTGCTCGCGGTCCTTGGCCCGCTTCAGCTCCTCGACGAACTCGGCGAAGGCCCGGCTCTCCTCCTGAAGGGCGCGGCGGCGCGCTTCGAGACGCTCCAACTCGGCCCGGCGGTACTCCTCGAAGGCCCAGTTGCCGCTGGGGGCACCGGTGCCGGAGAAGCCCTTGGCCGCCTCGTAGGCGCGGGCGAAGCGCGACGGGCCGTTGCCGCCGGCGAAGCTGAAGCTGCCGCTGTTGGCGAACGCCTTCATCTGGCCGAGCGCGGGATAGCCCGCGATCTTCCAGGCCACGTAGGCGACGGCGATCGGCCACCAGTAGATGAAGCCGACGACGATGGCGCCGATCTCGAGCGAGCGTTTGGGAAAGGGGCCGCTGCGGTGAGACGCGCCGCAGGACCAGGGAGAGGTGGAGGACGTGTTCACGGCTGAAGGCTCCGGGTGTGAATGTGAACAACATTCACATGCGGAGCCGCCTCGGCCGTTTCAAGGGCTGCCGCTCAAGGCTTTTCCTTTGCCCGTCCGCCGGCACCGTGGACGAGGGCCAGCACGCCCGCGCGGAGCAGTTCGTACTTGTCAGGCCCGGGCTTCGGGAGTTGGCCTGCGGCCGAGAGCGTGGCGATGCCGTGCGACAGTGCCCAGACCTCCAGGGCGAGGAAGCGCGGATCGACGCCGGCGAAGCCGTCGGGGAAGGTCGAGCGCAGGGCCTCGACCAGCAGGTCGAACGGGTTTGGCCTGTCAGTGGCGGGAGCGGGCACCGCCTGGCCACGCACCTCGAAGATGGCGGCGTAGTAGCCCGGTTCCTCCTCGGCGAAGGCGAGATAGGCTTCGCCCATGCGGGTGAAGCGCTCCAGCGGCGTGCCGCGGCCGGTGAGCGCGCGGGCGAGTCGGTCGGCAAGGTCGGCGAAACCCCGGCCGGCCACCTCTTCCAACAACGCCTCGCGCCCGCGGAAATGGCGATAGAGCGCGGCCGGTGTGACGCCGACCAGCCGAGCCGCATCGACCAAGGTGAAACCGCCGATGCCGCGCTCGGCGATGAATCGGCGCGCCGCCTCGATCAGCGCCTCCTTGAGGTTGCCGTGATGGTAGCTGCGCCGGTCGCCCGGTCCCTCGCGCCAGGGTCGCACCCGAAACTCCCTACTCCGCCCGGCGGAAGCGTCCTCCGCCAACCGGTCGCTCCGCTCGGGAGACGCGCGATCGAGGCATCCGTTTCCACGCGGCGGCACCGTCCCGCCTTCTCTCGCCGGCCTTTTCTCGCGAGTCGGTCTACGAGTCGACCGTCTTTTCCGCTCATCCGGCTTGACGGGCCCCGCAGGAGCCTCCGGGAAAACCGGCCCACCACTTCCGCAAGGCCACGCCGACCATGCGAGCCAAGGCGCTCGTCCGCCAGATCGAGCGCCTCGGACTTGCGTGCCAACTCAAACCCGTAGAGCCTGTTTCTACTTAGAGCCGGCTTTCATCATTCCGTCTTGGTCGGCGTGGGAGTAGGCCTGGGATCACGAACGGATCAGCCCCGGCCGAGTACGGACATGAGTATCAAACTGCGACCGCTGGAGCGCGAGGATCTTCTCTTCGTGCACCAGCTCAACAACAACGACAGCATCATGCGCTACTGGTTCGAGGAGGCCTACGAGTCCTTCGCGGAACTGGCGCAGCTCTACGAGCGCAACATCCACAACCAGACCGAGCGCCGCTTCATCATCGCCACGGATCGCGGCGAGCCGGCGGGCATGGTCGAACTCGTGGAGATCAACCACCTGCACCGCCGCTGCGAATTCCAGATCGCGATCCACCCCGACCATCAGGGCAGGGGCTACGCCAAGCGCGCCACCCGCATCGCCATCGACTACGCCTTCAAGGTGCTCAACATCCACAAGCTCTACCTGCACGTGGACAAGGACAACAAGCGCGCGGCGGGCATCTACGAGAGTTGCGGCTTTCGCCCCGAAGGCATTCTCAAGGACGAGTTCTTCGTGAACGGCCGCTACCGCGACGCGGTGCGGATGTGCCTGTTCCAGCCGCACTACCTCGCCGAGCGCGGCGCCGGCGACGTGGCCGAGCCGGTGCTGAAGACCTGACCGGCGCACGGCCGCAAACGAAGACGGGCCCCGAAGGGCCCGCTTCCGGTTGCCGTGATCGGTACGAAGAGCTTACCGGTAAGGGTTGCCGTAGCGCGCGACGTAGGAGGTCGGATCGATGGCGTCGATGGCCGAGAGGTCGACGTTGCGGATCGCGGTCGAGCGCGCGCCGATGAACGGGCCGTTGGTGATCGGGTCGGGCAGGATGCCGCCGCCGAAGCGGTCGTTGCGGCCGTAGGGCGGGTTGAGCTGGGTCGAGGCGGCGATGAAGGCCGGGTTGGTGGCCGGGTTCGACACCGAACCGTTGCCGGGCTCGACCACGTTGCCGGCATCGAGCCAGGAGCGCGGACGGATGCGGATCGGCAGCGGCTGGCTGACGCGGACGTAGCCGGGGTTGCCGTAGGGGCCCTGCGCTTCCGCGCCCGTTCCGAAGCCGATCGCGGTGAGGGTCATGGCGCCCAGGAGGGCGAGCTTGGAAAAGCGCATGGCGTACCTTGTCGTGTGAGAGCCTACGGTACGGGCCGTTCGTTAAGAATCCCGTCGTTGCAGAGTAGACGTTCCGGCGTGGCCGTTGTTCCCGAAATAAGGCCGCGCTTCGTCATTATCGCCGCGATTTTGCCGCATTGTTTCTCGGCGACGCCGCCTCGGCGATGGCGATCGAACCGGTGCGATCGCCCGGCCCTGCTCCGGCGACATCGTCCGAGCGGCAGGCGCTCGGGGCTGTGAAGGCGTCGGCACCGAACGTTGCCGTCACGCGGCCGGCCAGGACGATCCGGTCGACGGCGCAGGCCACGGCGCGCGGTTCGGGCGCCTGGCCCAGGATGCCGCAGAGCCAGCCATCGACGGCGACGGCCCTCAGGTCGAGGCTGCGGAAGCCGGTGCAGGTGCGCTTGCCCGCGCCCGTCAAGGTCGCTTCGACGGTCTCGAAACCGCCCAGCCGGGTCGCGACGGTGCCGCGCTCGCCGGTGCGGGTGACGGAGAGGCCGCGCCCGTCCGCCGCCCGCCGCACCAGGGTCACGAACAGGCTCGGAACGGACTCGCTCCGTCCGCCCGAATCCGTCGCGGTGACGAGGAGGTAGGGCGCCTCGATCATGTCGAAGCTGCCGCTGCCCGTCCCATCCTCGCGCTGCCCGCTGGCGGCGTTCCAGCGGGTCGGTTCCGGCTGCGGCGGAAGCTCGGCCGGATCCTCGCGCAGCGTCAGGAGCGGCTCGGTGGCGGCCACGGCCCGGCGCGCGCCCTCCGCCGCCCGCGGCGGCTCGCTCCAGACGTGCGGCGGCTCGGGGGCCGCGGCGCGTTCGCGGGCCACGAGGGACAGGCCGGCGATCAGCGCCGCGCAGGCCGCGAGCTTGACCGCGAGGCGCGCCCCGCGGAAGGGACGCGGACGCGGCAGGATCGCGAGGTCGCCGGTCCGATCGAAGGCGTCGTCCGGATGGGGGAGCATGGGCGCAGGCCTGTGTCGGGTCCGCGGGGCCGCAGAGGCCCTCGCCGTCACGCCCTCTCTGCCGGGCTCGTCGCCACCAGCCGGTTGCGACACCCGGCTCCCTCCCCGCAATTCTCGCCCGTTGGTGAATCGAGGGTTGTCGTCGCCGACGGCCCGTCACAGGCGCGGACCGATGACGATCGTCCGGTGCCGTGGCGGCGAGATCGCATCCAACGGACGCATCCCGTCAACCCGAGTTCGCAGCCCTGAGCATCGTTCAGGGCCATCGCTTCAAGCGATGGCCCTGGTTTTCTTTGGCCGGCCTCAGTCGCCGGCGCCCGCCTGCGCGGGCTTCAAGCTCTCGCTCCGCGCGGCGCTCTTGGCGGCGCTCTTGGTCGTGTCCCTTGGCGCCGCGAAGCCGCTCAGGCGGCTTCGCGCGATGGCCTGTCGTTCCGCCCCGTCCCCCTTGACAGGCGGGCGCGTCGGGCATCTTGCTCGCGCCGCGCGAAAAGCCCACCTGATCGCGGAATCGGGCGGGTTCTCGCGCCTATGGAATCTTCCCGAAAAGCGGTCCGGAGCGGTGTGTCCGCCGGCCACGGGAGGAGGCGGGCCGGTGACATCGCCCGCGCAGCGGAGTTTGATGAGATGGGTTACAAGGTCGCCGTCGTCGGAGCCACGGGCAACGTGGGCCGCGAGATGCTCGACATTCTGGCCGAGCGCGCCTTCCCGGCCGACGAGGTCGTGGCGCTGGCCTCGCGCCGCAGCCAGGGCCAGGATGTCTCCTTCGGCGACAGGATTCTCAAGGTCAAAGCGCTCGACACCTACGACTTCTCCGACACCGACATCTGCCTGATGTCGGCAGGCGGCGAGGCGTCCAAGGAGTGGAGCCCGCGCATCGGCCAGCAGGGTTGCGTGGTGATCGATAACTCGTCCGCGTTCCGCTACGACGCCGACGTGCCGCTGATCGTGCCCGAGGTGAACGCCGACGCGGTCGCGGGCTTCACCAAGCGCAACATCATCGCCAACCCGAACTGCTCGACCGCGCAGCTCGTCGTCGCGCTGAAGCCGCTGCACGAGGCGGCGACGATCAAGCGCGTCGTGGTCTCGACCTATCAGTCGGTCTCCGGCGCCGGCAAGGACGCCATGGACGAGCTGTTCAACCAGACCCGCGCCGTGTTCACGGCCGGCGAGGTCGTGACGAAGAAGTTCACCAAGCGCATCGCCTTCAACGTCATCCCGCACATCGACGTGTTCATGGAGGACGGCTACACGAAGGAAGAGTGGAAGATGGTCGCCGAGACCAAGAAGATGCTCGATCCCAAGATCAAGCTCACGGCGACCGCGGTGCGGGTGCCGGTCTTCATCGGCCATGCCGAGGCGGTCAACGTCGAGTTCGAGCAGCCGATCAGCGCGGAGCAGGCCACCGAGATCCTGCGCTCGGCGCCGGGCGTTCTGGTGATCGACAAGCGCGAGAACGGCGGCTACATGACTCCCCACGAGGCGGCGGGCGAGGATGCCACCTACATCTCCCGCATTCGCGAGGACGCCACGGTCGAGAACGGCCTGAACTTCTGGTGCGTCTCGGACAACCTGCGCAAGGGCGCGGCCCTCAACGCGGTGCAGATCGCCGAGGTGCTGGTGAACCGCAAGCTGCTCGGCAAGGCGAAGGCCGCCGCCTGAAGGCTTTTCACGGATCGAACCGAGACGCCGCCCTCGAACGGGGCGGCGTTCTTCTTTCGCGCGATGACGCGCGGCGCCCTCGCTCAGGCCGCGTGCACGCGCTCCAGGAATGTGCCGATCGCCGCCTGAAGGGTGGCACTGCCCTCCCCGACCTGACCCGCGCCGACCCGAACCTCGTCGGAGCGCTCCTCGTTCGAGACCGCCGCCGCGCGGACTCCGGCGATGCTCTCCGAGACGGTTCGGGCATCGGACGCGGCGCCGGCGATGGAGCGGGCGATCTCGTGGCTCGCCTGGCCCTGCTGCTCGGCCGCCGCCGCGACCTCCGTGGCGATCAGGCTGAGCTGCGCGATCGTCCGCCCGATCTCGCCGATGGCCGCGCTCGTGCCGTCGGCGGCCTGCTGGATCGCCGCGACCTGGGCGGCGATCCGATCGGTCGCCGTCGCCGTCTGGCCGGCGAGTGCCTTCACCTCGCCCGCCACCACGGCGAAGCCGCGACCGGCTTCACCCGCGCGGGCGGCCTCGATGGTCGCGTTCAGGGCCAGGAGGTTGGTCTGCTCGGCGACCGTGCGGATCAAGGTCACCACGGTGCCGACTTCCTCCGCCGCCCGTGACAGGGCCACGACCGTCGTCTCCAGCCCGCGGGCGTCGGCGAGCGCGGTCTCGGCGATCCGGCTGGCGTGGCGGACGCGCTCGCCGATGCCGTGGGCCGAACTCGACAGCTCCTCGGCCGCGCCGGCGATGCTGTCCACCACGCCGGCCGATTGATCGGACGCGCCCGCGACCTGCACCGCGCGTAGGGTCGTGTCGCTCGCGGTCTCGCGCAGTCGGTCGGCGGCCGAGCGCATGGCCTGCGCCGAGCCGGCGAGATCGGCGATCGCGCGCCGGGTCTCGTCCTCGAAGGCTTGGGTCGCCGCGGCCAGGCGCGCGCCGCGGGCACCGTCTTCCGCCAGCCGCTCGCGGGCAGCGGCGTCGAGTTCGCGCTTCTCGATGAGCGCGGCGCGGAAATGCGCGATGGCCGCTGCCATCTCGCCGACCTCGTCGCGATGCGTCGTGAACGGCACCGCCGCGTCGAGGCGGTCGTCGGCCAGCGCCTGCATCGTCGCCTTGAGCCGGTGCAGCGGGCGCTGGATCTGGGTCCGGATGATCCAGAAGGCGGCGAGCAGCGCCAGGACGAGAGCCGCGGCCGGTGCGGCGATGAGGGTGACGAACCCCGTCCGCTGCGCCTGGGCGGCCGCCTCGCGCTGCCCGTCGAGCCGCGCGAGCACGTCGCGTCCGAGCGCGCCGATCTCGCCGACCATGCGCTCGCGGTTCTTCACCGTCGCCTCGTCGCTCGCCTGGATCAGGGCGGCGCGGGGCGAGAGCGTCAGGCCGAGTTCGGCGGTCTCGGTCTGGTAGGCGACGAACTCCTTTACCGAAAGATCGAGCCGGCGCCGCTTCTCCGGCGGCAGATGACTCTCCATGGCGGCGAGGAAGGGAGCGCGGGCCTCCTCGACCGCAGCGAGCGCCACCTGCAGGGCGGACAGGCGATCCTTCGCTTCGGCCGTATCCGCGGCGGTATAGAGGGCGGTCGCCTGGACGACGGCGTGCTCGATGGCCTGGGCGAGGCCACGCGCCTGGAGCCCGGCGTTCCAGAAGGACTCCGTGAGGGCATCTCGCGCCTGCTGCTGCGCGGCCTGCCTGAGAGCGAAAGCGGATATGCCGGCTCCGACGAGGCCGAGCAGCCCGACGACGGTGGCCAGCTTGAGGCCGAGAGACACGCGCATGGAAAAGCCCACCATTCGATGAGGATAGCGGGCTTCTAAGAAGAGTCGGATTGATCCGAGGTTAAATGAAGCCGGCTACTCCTCCTCATGACGTTCAATGCCCTATGATCGTCTTTGCAGGCAGAGCATGTGTGTTACGCAACAGACGCCGATCTTTTCCTCAGTTTCTCTGCTGCGCCGTTCCACCCAGATGGAACACGCGATGCGGGACCAATTCCCCGCGCTCGACGTCGCCGACCGCGACGAGGACGCCACCGCAGGTCGCGTAGACCTTGCCCTCCATCGGCGCGTCGTGGCCGCGCAGGATCACCGGCTGACCGCGCATCAGGCGCAATCCCATATCGCGGCTCACCGCGACCGAGGGGATCTCGTCCAGGGCGGTCTCGACGGCGCGGAGATGCATCTCCGTGCTCTCCTCCAGCGCGGCGACGGTGCAGGCGCCCGCCTCCTCGAAGGGGCCGACGCGGGTGCGCCGCAGGGCGGAGACGTGGCCGCAGCAGCCGAGCGTGCGCCCGAGATCGCGGGCGAGCGCGCGGACATAGGTGCCCTTGCCGCACTCGGCGGCGATCACCGTGCGGTCGCCGTGATGCTCGATCACCGAGAGGTGGTCGATGCGCACGGCCCGGGCGACGAGTTCCACCACCTCGCCGTCGCGGGCGAGGTCGTAGGCGCGCTCGCCCTGGATCTTGATGGCGGAGAAGCGCGGCGGCACCTGCTCGATCTCGCCGACGAAGGCCGGCAGCGCCGCCTCCACCGCCTCGCGGGTCGGCCGGTTCCCGGAGGTCTCGACCGGGCGGCCCTCCGCGTCGTCGGTATCGGTCTCGACGCCCCAGGTCACCTCGAAGCGATAGGCCTTGCGGCCGTCCATGACGAAGGGGACGGTCTTGGTCGCCTCGCCGAGCGCGATCGGCAGGATGCCGGAGGCGAGCGGGTCGAGGGTGCCGGCGTGGCCGGCCTTCTTGGCATTGAACAGGCGCTTCACCACGGCCACGGCCTGGGTCGAGGTGATGCCGACGCCCTTGTCGAGCACCACCCAGCCGCTCACGTCGTTCTTCTTCGGGCGGTCATGGCGCGGTCGACCGCGCTGGGGTCGGCGTCCGCCCTGCGGCGGCCCATCGCGCCGGACATCGCCGCGCGGCCCCTGCGGCGCCTCGACGGCGCGCTCGGAAGAAATCTCGTCCTGCATCCTGTCCTCGATCGACGGGTCTTTTCTTGCGACGGGTCTTTTCGACGGACTCGTCCCGTCCACGGGCCCGAACAACCGGCCCGAAGGGTGAGTGGGCGGCTTGAGAAAAACCGCCCGGATCGACATCAATCGCGCGAGGGCGAATCCGGTTCGGCCTCGTCTTCGGCGCGGGGTGCGCTGTCGAGATCCCGTTGGACCTTCTCGCTGCGCAGCAGCCGGGCGATGCGGGCGGCCTCGTCGAAGGTCTCGTCCCGGCGGAAGCGCAGTTCGGGGGCGTATTTCAGGTTCACCCGCCGGGCCACCTCCTGGCGGAGGATCTTCTTGTGGCGGTCGAGCGCGGCGATCACCGGCGCCTCGTCCTGTCCGCCGAGCGGCATGACGTAGGCGGTGGCGAGCTTGAGGTCCGGCGACATCCGCACCTCGGGCACGGTGACGACGTGGGAGCCGAGCACCGGATCCTGGATGTCGCCGCGCTGGAGCACTTCGGCCAGGGCATGGCGCACGAGTTCGGCCACGCGCTGCTGGCGCTGCGAGGGACCGGAGGAAGTCTGCTTCTGAGCCATCGGGGATCGACGTCGCTGAGGCGCAAGGTTCGTGCCTGAAACAAAGGGGGCCGCAGCTTTCGCCGCGGCCCCGCTTCTCGAAGAGCGGCGGAAGAGGGCCGCTCAGAGCGTGCGGCGGATCTCCTCGACCCGGAAGCACTCGATGAAGTCGCCCACCCGCATGTCCTGGTAGCTCTCGAAGGACATACCGCACTCGTAGCCGGCGATGACTTCCTTGGCGTCGTCCTTGAGGCGCTTCAGTTGAGCCAGCTTGCCCTCGTGGATCACCACGTCGTTGCGCAGCAGGCGGACATGGGCGCCGCGCTGGACCACACCCTCCATGACGCGGCAACCGGCGATCTTGCCGACCTTCGACACGTCGAAGATCTGCAGGATCTGCGCCTCGCCGAGACGCTCCTCGCGCAGCGTCGGCGGCAGCATCCCCGACAGCGTGGCTTTGATGTCGTCCACGAGGTCGTAGATGATGCCGTAGTAGCGGATCTCGGTGCCTTCGCGCTCGGCCGAGGCGCGCGCCTCCTTGTGGGCGCGCACGTTGAAGCCGATCACCACCGCCTTGGAGGCCTTGGCGAGGGTGATGTCCGACTCGGTGATGCCGCCCACGCCCGAGAGCAGGATGCGCACGCCGACCTCGTCGTTGCCGAGGGCGGTGAGCGCACCGTTGATGGCCTCGACGGAACCCTGCACGTCGCCCTTGATGACGATCGGCAGTTCCTTGCGGCCGGCGCCTTCCTTGGCCTCGCGCATCATGTCGACGAGGGAGCGGTTGGCGCCGCCGGTGCGGGCGTTCAGGCGGTCGCGCTTGATCCGGGCGCGGTACTCGGTGACCTCGCGGGCGCGGGCCTCGTTCGGCACCACGATCACGCGGTCACCGGCGTCCGGCGTGCCGTTGAAGCCGAGCACCTCCACCGGGACCGACGGACCGGCGTAGGGGATGTGCTTGCCGGTGTCGTCGATGAGCGCGCGGATGCGGCCCCACTCGGCACCGGCCACGACGATATCACCGGTGAACAGGGTGCCGCGCTGCACGAGCACGGTCGCCACCGGGCCGCGGCCGCGGTCGAGCTGGGCCTCGATCACGGTGCCCTCGCCGTCGCGCTTCTCGTTGGCGCGCAGGTTCATGATCTCGGACTGGAGCTGCAGACCTTCGAGCAGGGCGGGCAGGCCATCGCCGGTCTTGGCCGAGACCTCGAACTCCAGGGTCTCGCCGCCCATCGACTCGACCTGGATGTCGTGCTGCAGCAGCTCGGTGCGCACCCGCTGCGGGTTCGCGTCCGCCTTGTCCATCTTGTTGATGGCGATGATCATCGGGACGCCCGCCGCCTTGGCGTGGTGAATCGCCTCGACGGTCTGGGGCATCACGCCGTCATCGGCCGCCACCACGATCACGACGATATCCGTCACCTTGGCGCCGCGGGCGCGCATGGAGGTGAAGGCCGCGTGGCCGGGGGTGTCGATGAAGGTGATGAGGTCGCCCGAGGGCGCCGACACCTGATAGGCGCCGATATGCTGGGTGATGCCGCCGGCCTCGCCCTCGACCACGTTCGCCGCGCGGATGGCGTCGAGCAGCGAGGTCTTGCCGTGATCGACGTGACCCATGATCGTCACGACCGGCGGACGCGGCTCGAGATCCTCCTCCAGATCCGGCTCGTCGGAGGTCAGACCCTCCTCGACGTCCGACTCGGCGACGCGGCGGACCGTGTGGCCCATCTCCTCGGCGATGAGCTGGGCGGTGTCCGAATCGATCACGTCGGTGATCTTGTGGATCTGGCCCTGCTTCATCAGCAGACGGATGACGTCGACCGCACGCTCGGACATGCGGTTGGCGAGCTCTTGGATGGTGATCGTCTCGGGGATTGTCACGTCGCGGGCGATCTTCTCCTTGGACTCTTCGTGCCGATGGCCGCTCATGCGCTGCTGGCGGCGGCGGAAGGAGGCGACGGAGCGCGTGCGCTCGTCCTCGCCCGCCGTGGCGTTGGCGATGGTGAGACGGCCGCGGTTGCGGTCGCCGCCCGGCGATTTCGGCGTCTTGGGCGGCGTGATGATCTTGAGCGGCATGCCGGGGCGACGGATCACCCGCTTGGTGTCCGCCTCCTCCTCGGCCGCAGCGGCGCCGGGACGGCCGGCGGGACGCGCGGCGGCCCCCGCACCCGCGGGGCGGGCGGCGGTCGTCGGGCTCGGCGCCTTCTCGGGCTCCGGCGCCGGGGTCGGACGGGCCATGAAGTTGAGGTCGCGCGGCTTCTTCACGTCCGCGGTGATGGTGCGGCGCGGCTCGGCCAGCGGCTGCGGCGCGGCCGGACGGGCCGCACTCGGCGCGGGCCGGGCGCCGGCAGCGGCGGGACGCTGCGGAGCACCGCCCGGGCGCGCGGCGGAAGACGGGGCGGCCGGGCGCGCCGGAGCGGGGGCCGGACGGGCGGCGGGCGCGGAAGCCGCAACCGGCGCAGCGGCCGGGGCGTCCGCAGGCGCCTCGGGAGCCGGCGCCGCGGCGGCGCGGGCGGCCTCCTCCTCGCCGCGGCGGCGCGAATCCTCGGCGGCCTTGCGGCGCAGCTCGTCCTCCTGGCGACGGCGCTCCTCCTCCTCGCGGCGACGGGCCTCGGCGGCCTCGCGCTCGCGGCGCTCGGCCTCCTCACGGTCGCGGCGGGCCTGCGCCTCGGCCTCGGCCCGGGTGCGGGCCTCCGACTCGCGGCGCTGCGCGTCGGCGAGCGCGGCGGCGCGGGCGTCCCGCTCCTGCTCGCTCAGCGTGCGCAGGACGACGCCCGAGGCCGAGCGGCCGGCCGGCCGGACCGCCGCAGCGGGCGCGACGGAGGCCGGACGCGGCGGCGGCGCGGCGACGGGCTCGCGGGACGCGACCGTTCCGGGGGCGGCACCGATCGTGCGCCGCTTCACCGTCTCGACCACGACGGACTTCGACCGCCCGTGGGAGAAGCTCTGACGGACCGTTCCCTGCTCGACCGGACGCTTCAGCGTCAACGGCTTCGACGGGGCCCTGGTCTGCGTCTTGTCACCCGGATTGTTCGTATCGCTCATTCAGTCTGAACCCTGAGGGCTTCCATCGTCCCGTCGGCCGGCGGCGGGCATGCCCGGCCGATTGTCATCTCATTCCGTCGTCGTGCGAATCAAAGGCGGCCGGCCCAGCATCGAGCGGGGCGTCCTCCTCGGACGCCGACGCCATACCCTCGAAGGTGCGGAACCGACGCCAACGCGCGAGATAGCCGGTGGTGCCGGCTCCCGCGATGAGGGCAGCGTGTATCACATGATCCCGGCCCAATGCCATGTCCAATTCGGCGTTGGACAGGTCATCGACGACGGGAATGACCGATATGGCATCGCCGTAGCGGCGCCGCAAGGCGGCGGCGAGCTTGCGGCGACCGTCCGCGGCGGCGTCGCTGGCGTGAATCAGGGCCGCGACGCCCCCGGCACCGAGCACCGCCGACTCGACCTTGCCGAAGCCGGTGACGACGCAACCGGCCTTGTTGGCGAGCGCCAGCGCCTGACGCAGGTCGGTGCGCAGACCGTCCGAGACCTGCTCCGCGAGGTCGGGCGCGACCTTCGCCTCGCTCGTCCTGAACGCGCGGTTGAAGGCGCGGCGCTTGACCGCCGCCTCGACCGTGGCGCGGGTGGCGGTGACCCATGCGCCGCGGCCCGGCAGGCGGGCGCGCAGGTCCGGCACCACCGTGCCGTCCGGCCCCAGCACGAAGCGGATCAGGCCGGAGGGCGACTGCGCCGTGCGGGTGACGATGCAGGTGCGCACGGGCTCCCGGCCGCGGCCGGGGCCGCGGTCGAGCTCCGGGCCGGTCCCGGCCGCCTCCCCCTGCACGGTCATGTCCTGCATCGCGGTGCCCTGCCCTTCGCTCAGGCCTGCTGCGGCTCGGCCGCGGCCTCCTCGTCCGCCTCCTCGCCCTCGGCGGCCTCGCCCCCCGGCTCGGGCAGCGCCTCGATCCAGCCGGCGTGCAGACGGGCGGCCATGATGAGCGCTTCGGCCTCGGCCCGCGACAGCTCGAAGCCGTCGAGGTAGCCGGCATGGCGCACGGCCTCGGGGCCACGGCCCTCGGTGTAGCCGACGAGGTCGTCGGTGGCACATCCGGCGAGATCCTCGACCGACTTCACCTCGTTCTCGCCCAGCGCCACCATCATGGCGGTGGTGACGCCCTCGATCTCGCGCAGTTCGTCCGCGACGCCGAGTTCGCGGCGGCGGTCGTCCTGCTCCTGCTCGATGCGGGCGAGATAGTCCTGCGCGCGGGCCTGGATCTCGGCGCCGGTCTCCTCGTCGAGGCCCTGGATGTTGGAGAGTTCGGCCACGTCGACGTAGGCGATCTCCTCGACGTTGCGGAAGCCTTCGGCCGCAAGCAGTTGGCCGACGGTCTCGTCCACGTCGAGCGCTTCCATGAACACCTGGGTGCGCTCGGCGAACTCCTTCTGGCGACGCTCCGATTCCTCGGCCTCGGTCAGGATGTCGATGTCCCAGCCGGTGAGCTGCGAGGCCAGACGCACGTTCTGGCCGCGGCGGCCGATGGCGAGCGAGAGCTGGTCGTCGGGCACCACCACCTCGATGCGGTCGGCCTCCTCGTCGAGCACCACCTTGACCACCTCGGCCGGCTGCAACGCGTTGACGATGAAGGTCGCCTGATCCTCCGACCACGGGATGATGTCGATCTTCTCGCCCTGGAGTTCGCCGACCACCGCCTGGACGCGGGAGCCGCGCATGCCGACGCAGGCGCCGACCGGATCGATCGAGGAATCGCGGGAGATGACGGCGATCTTGGCGCGCGAGCCCGGATCGCGGGCCACCGCCTTCACCTCGACGATGCCGTCGTAGATCTCCGGCACTTCCTGGCCGAACAGCTTGGCCATGAACTGCGGGTGCGAGCGCGACAGGAAGATCTGCGGTCCGCGCACTTCCGAGCGCACGTCGAACAGGTAGGAGCGGATGCGGTCGCCGGGGCGGAAGGTCTCGCGCGGGATCATCTCGTCGCGCCGGACGATGCCCTCGCCGCGGCCGAGATCGACGATGACGTTGCCGTACTCGACGCGCTTGACCACGCCGTTGAGGATCTCGCCGATGCGGTCCTTGTACTCGTCGTACTGGCGGGCGCGCTCGGCATCGCGCACCTTCTGCACGATCACCTGCTTGGCCGACTGCGCCGCGACGCGGCCGAAATCGAAGGGCGGCAGGGTGTCGGAGATCACGTCGCCGACGAGCGCGCCGGGATTGTAGTGGCGGGCCTGATCGAGGGTGATCTCGCGGGCGTCGTTCTCGACCTGATCGACCACGAGCAGGTGGCGCGACAGGCGCAGCGCCCCGCTCTTCGGGTCGATCTCGGCGTGGACGTCGGTCTCGGCGCCGTAGCGGGAGCGGGCGGCCTTGGCGATCGCCTCCTCCATCGCCTCGATGACGATCTGGCGGTCGATCACCTTCTCGCGGGCGACCGCGTCGGCGATCTGCAGGAGTTCGAGCCGGTTGGCGCTGACGACGGCCATGGTTCCTGGTCCTTCCTTCAGGTCGTGCTTGCAGGCGTACCCCCCGTCTCTCGGGACGGGGAAACGCGAAAAAAATCAGTGCAGGGTGTCGCGGTTCTTGAGGCGGGCGGCCTTGGTGACGGTCGGGCCGCCGGGCCTGGGCTTCTTCGCCTTCACAGGCTTGTCGGGTTTGGGCCTGGGCCGCTTCGGCTGCGGGATGAAGCGGATCTGCGGCGCCTCGTCCTCCGCCTCGTCGGCCTCATCCGCGTCCTCGTCGTCGCCGTCCTGCGGCGGGGCGGAGCCGCGGCGCAGCGATTCGCGGATCAGGTCGTCGGTGAGGACGAGATGCGCCTCGCCGAGATCGCGCAGCGGCAGGTCGATGCGGCTCGGCAGGCCGGGCTTCACGTCGGGCAGGTCGATCGGCACCGTGGCGCCGTCGGCGCTCGGCCCGCCGAGGATGCCGCGGAAGCGCTTGCGCCCGTCGAGCGGCACGGCCAGCTCCACCTTCGCCTCGTAGCCGGCCCAGCGCTCGAAATCCGAGACGCGCACCAGCGGCCGGTCGATGCCGGGCGAGGAGACTTCGAGGTGGTAGGCACCGCCGACCGGATCTTCGAGATCGAGGATCGGCGAGATGGCGCGGCTCACCGTCTCGCACTCGTCGACGCCCATGGTGCCGTCGGGCCGCTCGGCCATGATCTGCACGGTGCAGCCCTGCGCGGTCGAGACCTTCACCCGCACCAGCCGGAAGCCGAGGCCCTCGATCGGTCCCTCGACCACCTGGGCCACGCGCGCGGCGACGCCCGTTTCGCCGACAAGCCGCTTCTCGGTGGGCTCCGCCATGCTGTCGTTTTCCGAAAGACTCAGTCGGGATGAAAACTTGGCAGTTCCGGTACAGGGGTCCTTGCGGGAAATAAAAAAGAGCGGACCCCGGGGGGCCCACTCCCGCAAGCAGCCTATCGACTGCACCAGAAATGTTGAGCCGTGACTTACCCCCGGCGCGCCGCGAATTCAAGCGGTTCGAAGCACGATCCCAGGGCAATCGCTTGAAAACGATTGCCCTGGTTTTTGCCGGCCTCATACCGTTTCCGATTGATCGCTTCGGGTTTGGCCCCCCTCCGTCATCGCGAGCGGCCGCGAAGCGATCCAGGGCGCGACAGGTCCGGAAAGGTCGCGCCCTGGATCGCCACGGCTTCGCCTCGCGATGACGCAGGACAGGCCGAACTCATCAACCGGATAGCGTATCAGTCGCCGGCGCCCGCCTCCGCGGACATCTCGGCCCCTTGGGCTTTCGCTCCGCTCGATGCTTTTCAGGACTGACATCCTGAAAAGCCCGCTCCGCGCGGCGCTCTTCGCGCCGCGAAGCCGCTCAGGCGGCTTCGAGCGATGGCCCTGAGCACGATCCTCGGCCTCCAGCGCCGCGATCCTGCCACGGGCGGCTGCAATCGAGTCGAACGGCACACGCGACGAGGGAGCAAACCATGCCGGCGAACGGTCTCGGCCCGGATCCGAACGCGCTGCACCCGATCCCGGGGCAGGCGCGCGTCACCTTCATCCGCAACCTCGCCCTGCCGGAGAACGTCGAAGTCGGTGCCTACACCTACTACGACGATCCGGCCGGGCCGCAGGCCTTCCTCGACGCGATCCTCTACCACTTTCCCTTCATCGGCGACCGGCTGGTGATCGGGAAGTTCTGTGCCATCGCCTCCGGCACGCGCTTCCTGATGAACGGCGGCAACCACCGGCTGGACGGGCTCTCGACCTATCCCTTCCCGATCTTCGGCGGGGCCTGGATCGGCCGGCACGAGAAAGAACTCGATTTTCCGAACCGGGGCGACACCGTGATCGGCCATGACGTGTGGCTCGGCTTTCGCAGCACCGTGATGCCGGGCGTCTCGGTCGGCGACGGCGCGGTGGTCGCGGCGCACGCCGTCGTCGCGGCCGATGTCCCGCCCTACGCCATCGTCGCCGGCAACCCGGCAAGGGTCGTCCGGCGCCGCTTCTCGGACGAGGAGGCCGCGCGTCTCCGGGCCGTGGCGTGGTGGGATTGGCCGATCGAGCGGATCACCGCTCACCTGCCCCTGATCGGCGGCGGCGATATCGGCGCGCTGGAAGCGGTGGCCGGTGAGGCCGCATCCGCCGCACCGTAGGGGACGAGCGGCGGCGGCGGCCGCACCGGTCCCGGCTCGGTCGCGAGGACGGCGGCAATCCAAAGGATGAGCAGAAGGGCCAGGAGCAGGTCGCGCGACGAGAGGCGCGGCGGTTCGTCGGGACTGCGCTCGGCCACGGGGAGGATGTCCGTCGGGGGCATCCGCCGTGTCTGACGCGGGTTTGTTTCCGGATTATGTGGGACAAATGCCCACAAAAAGCGCCGGACGCCGAAGCATCGCATTCGGCCGTGCCGCAGCGGTTTTCGACCGGACCGAGCAAGGCTCGCGTCGTCTCATACCGTTTCCGATCGATCGCTTCGGGTTTCGCCGCACTCCGTCCTCGCGAGCGGCCGCGAAGCGA
This sequence comes from Methylorubrum populi, assembly GCA_036946625.1. Taxonomy (NCBI): domain Bacteria; kingdom Pseudomonadati; phylum Pseudomonadota; class Alphaproteobacteria; order Hyphomicrobiales; family Methylobacteriaceae; genus Methylorubrum; species Methylorubrum populi. The sequence goes on along the minus strand of JAQIIU010000003.1, from coordinate 926,214 downwards.
TCCAGGGCGCGACAGGTCCGGAAAGGGCGCGCCCTGGATCGCCACGGCTTCGCCTCGCGATGACGCAGGAGAGGCCGAACTCATCAACCGGATGTCGTATCAGAGCCTGTTTGACCGGCCAACGTGTCTTCGTCAGGCCACGGCAAGGCGAGAGGAAAAGCCCTGCTCCCATCCCGACCCTCATCCTGAGATGCCGGAGCGCAGCGGAGGCCTCGAAGGGGGCTCCAGGAATCACGCGGGATCTGGAGCACCCTTCGAGGCCGCTCACGCGGCACCTCAGGATGAGGGGCGAGATGGGATCACTGCAGTCAAACAGGCTCTCACTCGCGGATCGGCAATCCCGTCTCGATGATCCGCGCCCACAGCGAGGTGCCGTAGGGGATCGCGGCGTCGTTGAAGTCGTATTCCGGGTGGTGCAGGCCGGCCGAGGGGCCGTTGCCCATGAAGATGTAGGCGCCCGGCCGGTGGGCGAGCATGTAGGAAAAATCCTCTGCGGCCATCATCGGGGCGACCCCGCGATCCACCCGGGCCTCGCCGACGACCTGCGCCGCGACGTCGGCCATGAAGTCCGTCTCGGCCGGGTGGTTCTCGGTCGCCGGATAGCCGCTGGCGAAATCGATGCCCGCCCGCGCCCCGAAGGCCGCGGCCACGTTCTCGACGATGGACACCAGACGCGCGCGCATCAGGTCGCGCACGGCCGGCGTCAGCGCCCGCATGGTGCCGCGCAATTCGGCCGTCTGCGGCAGCACGTTGAAGGCCTCGCCCGCCTCCACCGCGCAGACCGAGACCACAGCCGAATCGAGCGGATCGACGGTGCGCGCGACGATGGATTGCAGCGCCACGACGATGTGGCTTCCCGCCAGCACCGTGTCGATGGCCGCCTGCGGCAGCGCCGCGTGCCCGCCCCTGCCCTCGATCGCGATCGTGAAGCGGTCGGTCGAGGCCATGATCGGGCCCGGGCGGATCGCGAAGGTGCCGAGCGGCTGGTCCGGGATGTTGTGCAGCCCGTAGACCGCCTCGATGCCGAAGCGCTCCATCATCCCGTCCTGCACCATGGCCTCGCCGCCGCCGCCGCCCTCCTCCGCCGGCTGGAAGATCAGCACGGCGTCGCCGTCGAAGGCGCGGGTCTCGGCGAGATACTTCGCGGCACCGAGCAGCATGGCGGTGTGCCCGTCATGGCCGCAGGCATGCATCCTGCCCGGCACGGTCGAGCGGTAGGGAAGGTCGCGGATCTCATGGATCGGCAGGGCGTCCATGTCGGCGCGCAGGCCGATGGCCCGGTTCGAGCCGTGCGACCGGCCGCGGATCACGCCGACGACGCCGGTGCGGCCGATGCCGGTGGCGACCTCGTCGCAGCCGAAGGCGCGCAGCTTCTCCGCGACGAAACCGGCGGTGCGGTGGACGTCGTACTGGAGCTCCGGATGCGCGTGGAGATCGCGCCGCCAGGCGGCGATCTCCTCCGAGAGATCGGCGATGCGGTCGATGACGGGCATGGATCCAACCTTTCCGGATCGGCCCCAGCAAGCAGAAGGCCAGCGGCGGGTCAACGGCGACGCTTCACGGTGCGTCCGCGGCCCCTGCCAGATCGTCGAGGATCGGGCAGTCCGGCCGCGCGTCGCCGCCGCAGCGCTCGGCCAGATGTTCGAGGGTGCGGGCCATGGCCTCCAGTTCGCCGATGCGGCGGCGCAGGTCCGCCACATGGTCGAGCGCCACCGCCTTCACCGCGGCGCTGGCGCGGGAGCGATCATGCCACAGCGCCAGCAGGTCGGCGATCTCGCGCACGGAGAAGCCGAGATCGCGGGCGCGGCGCACGAAGCGCAGGGCGTGGAGATCGCCCGCGCCGTAGACGCGATAGCCGGAGGCCGTCCGCCCGGCGGGCCCGAGCAGGCCGGTCTCCTCGTAATAGCGGATCATCTTGGCCGAGACGCCGGTGGCGCGGGCCGCCTCGCCGATGGTGACGGATCGCCCGCTCATGCCGCAGTGCCCGCCCGGCGCAGGCGCAGGGCGTTGCCGACGACGAAGACGCTGGAGAGCGCCATCGCCCCCGCGGCCAGAACCGGCGAGAGCTGCGGGCCCCCGAAGGCCGCGAGCACCCCCGCCGCCACCGGAATCAGCGCGGCGTTGTAGGCGAACGCCCAGAACAGGTTCTGGCGGATGTTGGCGAGCGTCGCCCGCGACAGGGCCACGGCCTCGACCAAGCCGCCGAGCGCCCCCGACATCAGCACCACGTCGGCGCTCTCCACCGCGACGTCGGTGCCGGTGCCGATGGCGATGCCGACATCCGCCTCGGCGAGAGCGGGCGCGTCGTTGATGCCGTCGCCGACGAAGGCGACCGGTCCGTGCGCCGCGCGCAAGGTGCGCAGGGCCGCGACCTTGCCCTCCGGCAGCACCTCGGCCTCGACCTCCGTGATGCCGAGCCCGCGGGCGACCGCTTCGGCCGTGGCGCGGGCGTCGCCCGTCAGCATCGCCACCGTGATCCCGCGGGCGCGCAGCGCGTCGAGCGCGGCCCGCGCCTCCGGCTTGACCGGATCGGCCACGGCGACGAGAGCAGCGAGCCGCCGATCCACGGCGACGAAGATCGGGCTCTTGCCCTCGCCTGCGAGCCGCGCCGCCTCGCCTTCGAGCGCATCGGTGGCGACGCCGAGACGCTCCATGCAGCGGCGGTTGCCGAGCGCCACCGGCCGCCCCTCGACCCGGGCCGAGGCGCCGTGGCCGGGCAAGGCCTCGAAGCCGTCCGCCCGGACGAGCGCGCCGGCCTCCCGCGCCGCCCCGGCGATCGCACGGGCGACCGGATGTTCCGAGCGGGCCTCGACGGCGCCCGCCAGCGCCAGCACGGTCTCGCGGGAGAAGCCGGATGCCGTCACGAGGTCGGTCAGCCGGGGACGGCCCTCGGTCAGGGTGCCGGTCTTGTCGAGGGCGACGACGCGGGCGTCCCGCAGTGCCTGGAGCGCGGCGCCCTGGCGGAACAGCACGCCCCGCTCCGCCGCCCGGCCGGTGCCGACCATGATCGAGACCGGCGTCGCCAGCCCCATGGCGCAGGGACAGGCGATGATGAGCACCGCGATCGCCGCGACCAGGGCGTGGCCGAGGGCGGGCGCCGGGCCGAGGACGAGCCAGCCGAGGAAGGTCAGCGCGGCGATCGCGATGACGGCGGGCACGAACCACAGGGTGACCCGGTCGACCAGAGCCTGGATCGGCAGCTTGCCGCCCTGCGCCGCCTCGACCATCCGCACGATCCGGGCGAGCGCCGTGTCGGCGCCGGTGCGGTCCACGGTGAGGTCGAAGCTGCCCGTGGTGTTGAGCGTGCCGCCGACGACGCGGGCGCCCCGGCCCTTCTCCACCGGCACCGGCTCGCCGGTGATCATGCTCTCGTCGACGAAGGAGGCACCGGACGCGACCGTCCCGTCCGCCGGCACGCGCTCGCCGGGGCGGACCCGCACCCGGTCGCCGACGCGCAGGGCGGCGGCCGGCACCTCGCGCTCGCCCGCCGCCTCCACCAGCCGGGCGGTCCTGGGCGAGAGGTCGATCAGCCGGGCGATGGCCGCGCCGGCCCGGCCCCTGGCCCGCGCCTCCAGCGTGCGCCCGAGCAGGATCAGGGTGACGATGAGGACGCTCGCCTCGAAGTAGAGGTGCGCGGAACCCGCCGGCAGCCACCACGGCGTGACCGTCGAGACGAGGGAGAAGAGGTAGGCCGCGCCGGCACCGAGGGCGACGAGCGCGTTCATGTCGGGGTGACCGCGCAGGAGGTTCGGCACGCCGACCCGGAAGAAGCGGCGGCCGGGCCCGGCCAGAACCAGCGTCGCCAGCCCCGCCTGCCCCCAGGCGAGGCCGCTCCGGCCGAGCCAATCCGTCACGGCATGGTGGAAGCCCGGCAGCAGGTGGCCGCCCATGTCGAGGACGACGACGGGCGCGGAGAGCACGGCCGCCAGGACGAGGTCGCGGCGCAGCGCCGACGCCTCCCGCTCCTGCCGCTCCGCGTGCCCGGCGTCCTGCGCGGCTTCGAGGGAGCGCGGCTCGTAGCCCGCCGCCCGCACCGCCGCCTCGACATCGGCGGTCGAGACGGCGCCGGCCGCGTGGCGCAACTCGGCCCGGCCGGTGGCGAGGTTGACGCTGGCCGAGACCGCACCGGGCAAGGCCGTCAGCGCCCGCTCGACGCGGCCGACGCAGGAGGCGCAGCTCATGCCCTCGACGGCGACGGCGGTGACGGCCTCGGGCACGTCGTAGCCCGCCGCGCGGATGGCCTCGACGGCCTGCGACGGCGGTGTGCCCTCCGCGAGCCTGAGGCTCGCCCGGCCCGTGGCGAGGTTGACCGACACGTCCGCCGCGCCGGGCAGGGCGGCGAGCGCGCGCTCGACGCGGCCGACACAGGAGGCGCAGCTCATGCCCTCGACGGGCAGGATCAGCGGCGCGCTCCGCAGGGAAGGCGCGGGCGGCATGGCGGGGCGGTTCAGAACGGTATCCATGCCGCTTCAGATGGACCTTCCCATCATGGGAAGGTCAAGGGTCTTCCGATCGCGCGGACGTCTTCTACCAAGCCGCCTGGAAGCCGACCGATGGTCGACTTCCCCGCGTCCGGCGAACGCCCGCCGCCGCGCGGGCAACCGGCGATGCGTCAAGATCGTCGCCGGTTGGTCTTCGATGGAGCGAAAGGCCTCATTCCGGGGGCGGCCCGATGACCGCCGCCTCCGGCCGATGCTCCGGCAGGCTCACCCGCGCGGTGGTTCCCCGGCCCGGCTCGCTCTCGATGACGAGCTTGCCGCGGTGGCGTTTGAGCGTGTGCTTGACGATGGCGAGCCCGAGCCCGGTGCCGCCCTGCTGGCGGCTCGACGCGGTGTCGACCCGGTAGAAGCGCTCGGTCAGCCGCGGGATATGCTCGGCGGCGATGCCCGGTCCCTCGTCGCGCACGCACAGCTCGATCCGGGCCCCGCGCCCGTCCGGCGCCTCGACGCGATCGAGGGAGACGGCGACCACGCCGCCGCTGCCGCCGTACTTCACCGCGTTCTCGACGAGATTCTCGATGACGCGCAGCAGCTCGTCCCGGTCGCCGAGAACCGGGAGCGGGATCTCGGGCCGCTCGACCTTCAATTCGACGCCGCGTTCGCGGGCGAGCGGCGCCTGCATGTCGACCATCTGCCGGGCGATGCGGCCGAGATCGACGGTCCGGGTCGGGGCGACGTGCTCGTGCAGTTCGATGCGCGAGAGCGAGAGCAGGTCGTCGATGAGCCGCGTCATCCGCTGCGCCTGCATGCGCATGATGCCGAGGAATCTTTCGCGCGCGCCCGCATCGTCGCGGGCGGGGCCCTGGAGGGTCTCGATGAAGCCGAGCAGGGCGGCGAGCGGCGTGCGCAGCTCGTGGCTGGCATTGGCGACGAAATCGACCCGCATCGCCTCCAGGCGGCGGGCCTCGGTGAGGTCGCGCAGGAACAGCACGACGTTGGCCTCGCCGCCCTCGGAGCCGTCGGGCATCGGCAGGGCGCCGATCTGTACCTCGAAGGCGCGCTCGGTCGGCACGCGGGCGGTATACTCGGTCCTCACCGCGGAGCCGGTGCGGAGCACCTCCTCGATGCCGTCGAGCACGTCGGGCGCGCGCAAGGAGAAGGAGAGCGGGTGGCGCAGCTTCAGCCCGGGCAGCAGCCGACGGGCCGCGGGGTTGGCCTCGATCACCACCACCCGGCGATCGACCAGGATGACGGGATCGGGGATGTTGGCGAGCAGCGCTTCGGCGATGGCGTGCCGCTGCGGCACGCCGGTCTCGCGCAGCGGCACCATCGCGGCCCGCCCCCCGCGCCCCAGCACCCCGCCGACGAGCAGGGCAAGCGCGGCAGCGAGCATCAGCGCCGTATCGACGGTGCCGCCGATCGCCTCGGCGAAGACGATGACCGCGACCGCCATGGTCGCGCCGAGCCACGCGGGACGGGCCGGGTTCGTCGTCATCGACGCCAGCGGGCCGGCCGGATCACGGGTCGTTCGCCGCCCGGCGCCGACGCAGCCGCAGCATCCCCTCGTAGAGGCCGAGCATCAGCAGCGCGAGGACGAAGGGGACGAGATAGTAGCAGACCCGGAACAGCAGCAGCGAGCCCAGCACCTCGTCGCGGGGCAGGTAGGACAGGGCGAGCAGCACGGTCGCCTCGAACACGCCGATGCCGCCCGGGGCGTTCGAGGCGATGCCGAGCATCGCGGCGAGCACGTAGATCGCCAGGAAGGTGGTGAAGGCGAGGTTCAGGCCCGCGGGCATCAGCAGGTAGAGCACGGCCGCCGCGGCGCAGACATCGCCGATGCCGACCAGCATCTGGCTGAACGAGACCGTCGCGCCGGGCAGTTCGAGCTGCCAATGGCGGACCTTGATGTAGCGCCGCTTCACCGACACCCAGGCGAGATAGACGAGCACGAGGCCGAGCGTGCCGAAGCCGAGGATCTGGTTGAGGCGTACGCTGCTGTTGACGCCGATGCTCTTGAAGGTGAGGCTCGCGAGTTGGCCCGCCTCGATGATGAGGCTGAAGCCCAGCACCACGCCCATGCCGAGCCAGAAGGTGAAGCCGGCGATCACCGTGAGTGCCGCGATCCTGGCCGCGGAGAGCCCGCGCTTCGAGTAGATCCAATAGCGGATCGCCGCCGCGGTGATGAGCGGGAAGCCGAGGGTGAAGCTCACCGCGTAGCTGGTGAAGGAGGCGAGCGCGGTGATGCGGTAGGGCATCTTCAGCCGGAGCTGGCGCAGGGCCAGCGCGTCGTAGCAGGTGAGGAACAGGTAGCTGACGGCGACGGCGGCGAAGGCCTCGGCGAGCTGCGCGTTCGTGACGCCGGTGAACGCCTTCCGCAACTCGGCCCAGGTGATCTCTTCCGAGAGCTTCCACAGCACCCCGAGGGAGGCGACGATGAGGACGACGCTGGCGAGCGTGCCGATCCAGGCGTAGCGCCCGCGCTTGCCCGCCCCCTTCGACCCGGCGGCAGCCTCGCGGCTCGCCTCGGCCGGCTCCGCCTCGGCGACCGTCCTGTGCTTCCCGGCAGAACTCATGTGGAACGGCGTCCGCCTCCGCTGGTCGCCCGCTTCGCGCGTCTGAAGCGCGGGCATCCCGGGCGGCATCCGTCAGGACCCGCTCACGGGCATTTAGGGGCTTCGTCCGTCAAAGGCCAGGGACGGCCGACGCCCGCGAGCCCGCCCTGCACCGGCAATACGGCCGAAATGCCGGCATCTCGACCTTGCGGCGCCGCGAGCCGCACCGCGGCCTCCGTCAATCCAGCCAGGATACGCCCGCGCACGCTCGGCGCGGTGCAGACATGGGTCGGGCTCGGATGCGGGATCGGCAGCACCGGAAGGTCCGGCCGCAAGGCGCTCAACGGCGCCGCGGCCGCTTGCGCGAAGCGTCCCGCCGCGACCACCACCGCGAGGCGCGGCAGCAGGACGAGCAGCGGCGCGAAGTAGGGGGCGGCCGCGGCCGCCTCCGAGCGGCGAGGGGCGCGGTTCAGGGCGCCGGGCGCATGGATCACCCAGGGCACGGCGTTCCAGATCAGGGTGTCGCGCCGGGCGATGCCGGCCTCGGCGAGGAAGCGGAACAGGTTCGCGGCGGTGCCGGTGGCGTTGTCGCGGGAGACGAAGCCGGTGCGGCCGATCGAAGGACCGGGCGTTTCGAGGAGCAGGAGCAGCCGCGCCTCCACCCCGCCGTCGAGGGGATCGGGGTCGGGCACGTCGGCCCCGCGCTCGGCGGAAATCCGTTTCGCGAAGTCGCGCAGGGGCCGGACATGCGGCGCGTCGGCCATCGCCCGGCGCGCTTCGAGGAGGGCGGGATCGCGCAGGCTCTTGGGCGCGTCAGGCGAAACCGGCATCGGCCAGACCGGGCGGAAGCCGGCCCTGCAGGCGGAAGCGCTCGACGCGATCCTCCGCCGCCAGGCACGCCCGGAGGCCTTCGAGGCCGCCGAACTGGAAGCCGATCTGCGAACCGTAAGCCCCGCAGGCCTCCGCCTTGCGCCGCCCGGCCTCCCCGTCGAGGCGCACGACCTGCTCGGGCAACCCCTCGAAGACCGCCCGCAGCGGCTCCTTCGGTTCGGCGTCGCGCACGGTGTAGGGGAAGTCGCGCCACCACAGCACCGGCAGCGGCGGCTGCGCGCCGCGAAAGGCCCGCACCACCTGCACGTGATCGACGTGCCCGCCCACGGCCTGCGGCGCGAGGATCAGGTCGGGCCCGGTATCGGCCATCAAGCGCTCGAAGGCGTCGGCGAGGTTCGGCCCGATCCGGTCGTCGGGGCGAAGCCGAGCGAACAGGTCGGGCGCAGAGCCGTAGCCCCGGTGCGGCGCTTCGCGGAACGGCAGGTGGACCGGCTCCCCGATCCCGAGCGCTTCGGCCGCCGCCCGATCCTCGTCACGGCGCAGGGCCATGTAGTCGACCTCCGGCGCCAATCCCTTGTCGAGCTGGCAGGCCAGGGCGAAACCGTGCGGGTTCGCGACGGAGGCGGTGAAGACCGTGACCATCACGACCTGCCAGCCCCGCGCGGCGAGGCGCGCCAGCGTGCCGCCGGCCGAGAAGGCGGCGTCGTCGAGATGCGGCGAGATGGCGAGCGCGGTCGGCATCACAGCAGGTGCGGCTCCTTGCGGAAGCGGCAGTCCGGATCGAGGGGCAGCGTGTCGGGACAGTCGCCGTGCGGGCGCTCCCCGGCGACTTGGCCGTAGACCTCCACGATCTGCCGGCCCACCGCGGTCCAGGAATAGACCCGGCGGCACTCTTCGAGACCGCTCTCGGCGAGGCGCGTGCGCAGGGCCGCATCCTCCACCACCCGCCGCAGGGCACCGGTGAGGCCGCGCACGTCGCCGGGGTTGACCAGCAGGCCGTTCTCGCCGTCGCGCAGGCAGTCCGACACGCCGACCGCGTGGGTCGAGACCACCGCCAGCCCCGAGGCCATCGCCTCCAGGATCGTGTTGGAGAACCCTTCCGCGTAGGTCGGCGATACGAACACGTCCGCCTCGCGGTAGAGGGCCGGCACGGTGTCGTAATCGGCATAGCCGGTGAAGCGGACCTGTGCCGAGGTGAAGCCGATCGCCTCCGCCTTCTCGCGGGCGGTCTCGACGTCCGGACCGATCCCGGAGATCACCGCGTCGAACGGTACGCCGGCCTCCCACAGGCACTCAAGCGCGTCGAGGAAGTCGAGCACGCCTTTCCGGCGGTCGACCCGGCCGTGGTAGAGCAGCCGCACCGGCTCCTCGTCCTCCAGTTCCCGTCCACCGGGCGTGAAGCGCGCGGTGTCGACGGCGCCGGGCACGATGGTGAAGCGGGCGGGATCGGAGCCAAGCCGGCCGCAGACCTCCCCGACGAAGGATCGTCCGCCGATCAGCAGGGCGTTGGCGTGGGCCAGCACCTCGACCATGGCCCGGCGATGCGTCTCGCAGCAGGAGCCGACCCAGTGGCCGTCGCCGCCCTGGATCGAGACCACGGTCGGCACGCCGAGCCGCTTGCCGGCGAGCAGCACCGCCCAGCCGGTGGGATAGCCGTACTGCGCGTGCAGCACGTCGAACGGCTTCTTCGCGTGTTCGGCGCGAATCGTCTCGACCATCTCGTCGATGTCGCGCTCGAAGTCACCGTTCTCCTGCTCGCCGCGCTGTTCGAGGCCGATGACGTGCACGCCCGGAACCGGAGGCGGCGGGCCGCCGCCATAGACATGGGTGCCGAACGCGTCGCCGCGATACTGCGAGATCATCGTCACGTCGTGGCCGGCGCCCGCCACCTCGCGCAGCAGGTTCTGCGCGTACACGCTCATGCCGGAGATCGCCGGGAAGTAGCGGCGGCTGACGAAGCAGAGTCTCATGGGCAGAGTCTCATGGCGTGGGCAGCCCCGGGATCGCGGTCTCGCGCGGCGCGGTGTCCGGCGCGGGCAAGCCGGGGCCGGGACGGCGGCAGGTTCGAAGGAAGTCGAGGGCTTGGCCCACCATCACGTCGGCGCGGTGCGAATCGCGCGACAGTTCCACGCAGACGAGCTTTTCGAAGCCGACCGCATCCAGCGCGTCGAGCACGGCGGGCACGTCCATGTCGCCCTCGCCGAAGGGCAGGTGGATGTGCTCGCCCCGCTTCATGTCCTCGATCGCGACCGTGCCGAGGCGGGGAGCGAATTCGCGTAACGCCGCAGCCGGGTCGCGCTCCTGCGTCACGAGGCAGTGGCCGGTGTCGAGGGCGAGCGACAGGCCGGGTACGTCGAGCCCGGCGAAATCGTCGAGCGTCTCGATCAGCATGCCGGGTTCCGGTTCGAGCGCCGCGACGACGCCCTTCTCGGCGGCGAAGTCGGCCACCTCACGCAGGCCCGCGACCAGCCAGCCTCGCGCCGCGTCGCGGTCGACCCCGGCCTTCGGAACGCCCGCCCAGAACGAGACGGCCTCGGAGTTCAGGATCCTGCCGATCTCGACGGCGCGCTTGAGGAAACCGACGCGCCGGGCACGGCCGGCGGCGTCCGCGGTCACCAGGGTCGGCTCGTGCTTGGCGCTCGGATCGAGCAGGAAGCGGGCGCCGGTCTCGATGACCGAGCCGAGTTCGAGTCGATCGAGGAGGCTGGCGATGCGGTCGGCCTCCACCACCCAGTTGTCGGCGAAGGGGTCGAGGTGATGGATGTCGAGGGTCAGGGCCACGCCGTCGTAGCCGGCATCCTTGATGAGGCGGATCGCATCCTCGATGCGGTGATGGGCCGTGCCGTTGGTGTTGTAGGCGAACCGAAGGCTCATCGTTGCGCCTCCCGCGGCTGCCATCCAACTCGCGTCCTCATCCTGAGGTGCCGCGCAGCGGCCTCGGAGGAGGCTCCGGTTCCCGCGCGATCCCCGGAGCATCCTTCGAGGCTCCGCTGCGCTCCGCACCTCAGGATGAGGGGGAGCGTGGGATGCGCCGTGGCGATGGTTTGCCTCATGCCGGCCTCCCCTGCGCGCGACGGCCCTGACGCTCGTAGCGGAACGGCGCGTGGTGCGATTCCGGCTCGCGGTAGAGCGGATAGTGCGAGCCGACGATCGTTTCCGCCAGCGCCACGTCGAACAGCGGCTGGCCGCCGAAGCGCTCGATGGCCTCCGGCGTCAGGCGCACGGGCAGGAGCGTGTCGGTCGGGGTGCCGAAGCGGATCAGCGGATGATCGCGCTCGATCAGCTTCTTCGTGTTGCGCTCGCCGATGCGGTAGTAGCTCATGGTCTCGACCTCGAGCCCCGGCACGATCGCCTTGACCACGCCGATCCCGCCGTCGGGCGGCGAGCCATCGACGTAGAGCACGTCGAAGCCGGCCTCTTCCAGGCGCTCGCGGGCGATGGTTCCGCGGGCATGCCCGTCCGGCGCGGGCGTGGTCGGAAGGTCCGAAAAGGCCTTGGTGCCGCGTTCGGAATAGACCGTCCCGCTCAGCACCTCGCGCAGTTCGGACGATGACAGGTCGATCCAGGCGAGCATCGCCTGAAGCGCCCGGCTCTCCTCCAGGTCGAGGCTCGGCAGCGCCTTCCGGATGAAGGCCTCGACGTAGCCGGGCGGCGCCACCGTGTCGGCCAGCGCCAGCGGTCCGTGCCCGAAGGTTTTTCGCACCCGCGCCGCCTGGAATTCGAGGAGCGCCTTGCGCAAGGCCCGCTCCCGGTCCGGATCGCAGGCTTCGCCGCAGGCCGAAAGGGCGATCGGCGCCGGCGTGCGGGCCGGGTCGCTGTCGTAGCCGACGACGTAGAGGTTGGTGAGGCCGAACTGGTCGGTGGCGAATTTCGGCAGGGCCCGGATGCCGAGGCTGTCGAGCCGGTCGAGCATGCCTCGGGTCTCGGGGCCGATCCCGTCGAGATCGAGTGTCACGCCCTGGTCGAGGGCGCGGAACAGCAGGCCGTTGCCGTCGCGCTGGAGCAGTTCGAGCAGGCCGTGGCCGAGGGCGAAGGCCACGTCCGGTCCGGCGCCGAGGCCGTTGGTGATGAGGTTGGTGAAGGGCTGGTAGCCTTCGCGCAGCTCGAAATAGTCGGTCGCGGCGATGTCGAGCGGCATCCAGACGGGTTCGCCGGTGCGGGCGCGCACGGCCTTGGTCCAGTCGAGGGGGGTGTCGCGGCCCACGGACGAGCCGGCCGGCAGGCACAGCGTCAGCGGGTCGGCGACGGCGGATGCGCCGTAGACCCGCACGAGGTCGGCGTAGGAGACGGCCGCCTGGTTGTCGCCCTTGCGCGGCAGCAGGGCGACGGAGGGCATCAGGTTCTCGGCGATCTCGGCCACCGCGCCGATCAGGGCCTCGTCGTCGGTGGCGCCGTAACCGATGCCCGAGGGCATGGCGCCGACATAGAACGGGTCGTCGAGGAACAGCGCGACGAACCAGACCGGAATACCGGTGCGGTCGAGGCCGGCGAGGTTGAAGCCGACGACCCGGCCCTCGGGCAGCACGTCGAGATAGGCGCGCACGGCGTCCGGCAGCCGCCCGGGCAGGCCCTCGATCGTCCGCGGCGCGCCGCGGCGATAGGGGCGGGGCGCCGCGAGGCTCGGGTGGTGGGCGCGGTCGTCCCGGTCGAGGGCGTCGGTCGCTGTCATCGTCTTCCTGTTCGCGGCTGACCGGCTCTCCTCCAACCCCGAACCTCATCCTGAGGTGCCGCGAAGCGGCCTCGAAGGATCTTCCAGGGATCGCGCGGAGATCTGGAGGATCCTTCGAAGCTTCGCTGCGCACCGCAGGACGAGGACGGGAATGGGATCGGCCGGTCTCCTCCCAAATCGTCGTCAGGCCGCGTCGCGGCCGGCCGGTGCGCCCGCCGCCGCGTAGGCGCGGGCGATCAGGCGCATGGTGTCGAGGTCGCGCTCCGCGTCCCAGGCGGCGCGCGCCTCCGTGTCGCGCAGGGCGCGGCCGAAGGCGCGCACCTGTTGGAGGAAGGGCGAGGCGGCCTTGTCGAAGGCGATGTCCTCGACCCGTCCGTCGGACCCGTCCGTGACCGTGACGGTGCCGCCCGCCGTCTGCCCCATCGTGTCGGTGGCGGTGATGAGGCCCCGGGTTCCGACGACCTCCAGCCGGCGGCGGGGCAGCGCGTCGGGACAGTTGTAGGCGACGTTGAGTTGGGCGAGCGCGCCCGACGCGGTGCGGCCGATCAGCAGGGCGCCGTCATCGACGGCGTAGTCCTGGGCGCGGGCCTGGGTCATGGCCGCGATCTCGGCGATGGGCTCGCCGAGCAGGAAGTCCACGAGGTCGATGCCGTGGGGCGCAAGATCCATCAGCGCGCCGCCGCCGGCCTGGACCGGATCGATGCGCCAGTTGTCCTGTCCCCTGAACGAGGTCCAGGCCCGGTCGAGCCAGCAGGCGTAGACGATGCGCACCGCCGTCACCGTACCGATCCGGCCCTCATGGACGAGGGTTCGCATGGCGCGATGGCCGGGATGGTGGCGCTGGTCGAAGGCGGTGCCGTAGAAGGCGTTCGCGCGACGCACCGCCGCCGCCATCGCCTCGGCATCGGCGAGGGAGGCCGCCATCGGCTTCTCGCACAGCACGGCCTTGCCGGCGGCGCAGAGCGCCTCGACGGCGCCGCGATGCAGGTGGTTCGGCGTCGCGACGTAGACCGCCTCGACCGCGGGATCGGCGATCAGGCCGGCGAGATCGGCATGCGCCCGCGCGCCTTCCACCTCCGCCGCCGCCCGCGAGGCGGCACCCGGATCGGCCACGGCGACGAGGCGGTGCCCGGCGGCGCGAATCGCCGGGGCCATGTAGTCGCGGGCGACCCAGCCGTAGCCGACGATGCCCCAGCCGACGCTCGCCCCCATCACCAGCGCTCCGGCAGATCGACGTATTCGCGGCGACGCACCCGCGCGGCGTCCGGCGCGTCCGGGCCGCCGGCCCAATCGATGGCGGGCGGTCCGTCCGAGTGCAGCGGGTAGGTGACCCGGGGCGCGTATTCCGCCTCGTAGCGCTCGGACGGCCAGCGGATGGCGAAGCCGCCGTCGTCGGGCGCGTAGAGCGGGTTGAGGTGGAGCGCCGCGTCGGCCGGCGGAAGGGTGATGCCGTCGACGATGGCCCGCGGCGCCGGGCGCATCCCAGGCCCGGCCACCACCGAGAAGGCTTCGCAGGCCCGGAGGTCGCGCGGCTCGCGCGGCTGCGGCGCGCGGGCCTCGACCAGGGCGCGGGTCAATTCGGCATCGTCGTAGACGAGCCCGTCCGGGAACAGCTCCTCGATCTCGGCCGAAGAGATCGCCTTGCCGGCGGAGAAGCCCGGCCGACCGCTGTTGTGGATGTGGCTGAGGGCGAGCCAGCCCTCTTCCCCGGCGGTCTGGCGCAGGCAGGCGAGGATGCCGGGCTTGTCGTCGAGGAAGTAGAAGGCGTCGTTGCAGATCGCGAGATCGACCGGCGCTTCCGGGATCGGCCAGTGGGCCGAGGCGGCGTCGAAGCAGACGAGCTGCGCCTTCTCGCCGACCACCCAGTGCCGGGCGACCCAGAGCTTGGCGAAGACCACGTCCGCGCCCGCGACCTTCACGCCGCGCCGTTTCAGTTCGCGCAGGTAGTGACCGATGCCGCAGGCCAGTTCGAACGCGCAGGAAGGGCTGTTCCAGTGCGCCTCCAGCAGGCTCAGGCCCGCCAGGAAGGTCGGATCGGTCCAGCGGTTGACGAAGTAGTCGCCGACGCGGCCCCAGCCGAGCCACGCCACCGCCTGGCGCAGGGTCGCGCGCTCGCGCTCGCGCACCAGCTTGCGCAGGGCGTCGGGATCGGCCGGGGGGCCGGTCCACCAATCGTCCTGATCGGCCAGGAGGAGGACGAGCGCCTCCTCCCTCCGGTCGGCGTCGAGGTGGTCGAGGGCCGCCGCGACGAGATTGTCGCGCCCCTTCCGCAGATAGGGAATGCCGTCGATGACGGGCCAGCGTGCCCCGGTCTCGACGTCGCGCAGGGCGTGCGCGCCGTCGGCCTTGAGCGGTTGGCCGGTCTCCGGCGAGAGGAGATCGAAGGGGATCATGATCCTGGATTCTGCCGGACAGCGCGGGACGTCACGGGATGCGCATATCGGTCAGAACGCGATCCTGGAAAGCCTTGACCGGCCCGGCATGGACCAGTTCCATCTCGCCGAGCACCGTGTCCATCGTCAGCGAGGCCGCCCGGAGGTGCTGGGCGATCTGCAGCACGCGGTCGATGGAGTCGGCGGCGTGGAAGGCGCGGCCCTCGGCGGTCGCATCGTCCGGCAGGACGAGGCGGGCGGCGCGGACCGTTTCCTGAAGCGGCCGTTCCAGTTCTTCCAGCGCCCATTCCGAGCAGCGTCCGACGACCGGCCGGAGATGGTCGCCGAGCAGCATCTCCCCGGTGAAGCCGGCATCGGGCATCGCCGCGTTGTGGACGTGGTGCGCCATCGCCGCGAGGAACACCGTGGTCGGGTCGGCCCGGTAGAACGGGCTCAGCAGCACGCCGTAGACCGCCACGACGAGGCAGTGCTCGGCGTGGTTCTCCGGCGGCTCCAGCAGGATGCGCGGCTTGCCCGGACAGGTCACGCCCGCCCGCGGCTGCTGCGCCAGGGCGCCGACGAAGTCCGGCACCGGCCCCATCGGCAGGGGGGCGGGTGCGCGCAGGGCCGTCCGCAGACGCTCGCGCAGGCCGGCATCCACCGAGCCGGCCACGGCATCGAGCCCGGCCACCAGCACGGCGGAAGCCTGCGCCGCGTCGAGCCCGGCGGCGCCGAGGAACGCCGCGTCGAGGTCGCAGAGCCGCGCGGCGGCGAGCGCCTTCGCCGTGATGTCGAGCGCCACCGTCTCCGGGGCGGCGCCCCCGACGAGCGCCGACCAGCCCTGCGCGAACAGGCGCTCGGCGATCGAGCCCGCGCGCCCGGCCGAGCGGACGCGTTTGAGATCGCCGAGTTCGATCAGAAGCGCCCGCAGTTCCGCGGGAGCCGCCGGTTCCGTCTCCGGGAAGGCCGCCACCGGCGGGTGCCTTACTGCACGCCCAGCCAGTCGAACAGCATCCGCTGCTGCTTGCCGAAATCGTGTTCCGGCCCGTGGCCGTTCTTCACCATCGGCGCCTTGAAGAAGGTCGAGAGCTGCTCCTGCACGCCGCCGTCGCCGCGGGTCTTGGCCAGATCCAGCACGCGGGCGATCTCGATGACGAGCGGCGCGGCCAGGATCGAGTCCTTGCACAGGAAGTTCACCTTGATCTGCATGCGCTGGCCCATGAAGCCGGTGACGTCGATGTTGTCCCAGGCTTCCTTGTCGTCGCCGCGCGGACGGTAATAATGGATGTGCACGAGGTGATCCTCGACCGGGTAGCCGAGGATCGAATCGAGCACGGTGCCCTTGGTGTTGAGCTTCGACTGGAGCGAGTTCGGGTCGTTCAGCGCGAGGCCGTCGCGGTTGCCGAGGATGTTGGTGGAGAACCATCCGTCGACGTGGAGCTGGCGCGCCTTCAGGGCCGGGGCCAGCACCGTCTTCATCATGGTCTGGCCGGTCTTGCCGTCCTTGCCGGCCACCGGGACGTTCGTCTCGCGGGCGAGGTCCAGCAGCGCCGGCACGTCGGCGGCGACGCTCGGCGTGAAGTTGGCGTAGGGCACGCCGCTCTTGATGGCGGCGTAGGCGTAGAGCATCGCCGGCGAGATCGACTCGTCGCTCGCGTCCAGCCCCTTCTCGAAGGCTTCCGCCGAGTTCAGAACCGGGTCGGACAGATCGGGCCAGCGCTCGGTCGAGGCGAGGTTGATCACCACGACGTCGTCGAGGTTGCTCTCCTTGCGGAAGCGGTTGAGGTCGTTGGCGATGACCGAGACCGTCTCGCGGTGATCCCTGGCGACGATGCGGTTGGCGCCGTCGATGTTCTTGCAGAACTTGGCCGAGCCCACCGCCGGCCAGGGGGTGATGCCTTTGAGCGCCTGGGCGCCGTTCTCGATGTCCTCGCGGGTCAGCACGCCGTGGCCGGTCGCGGCGGAGGCGAGATCGTCGCCGTTCAGGTCCCAGCCGCCGAAGACGAGATCCTTGTAGTCGGCGAGCCCCGCGACGGGCACGCCCGCGAGCGGCAGGCCATCCAGACGGTTCGACCCCGATTTGATGGTTTCGATGCCGGCGATGGCCGTCGTCGCGACGGCGCCGCCCATGCCGACGAACGCCACTCCGACGCGTCGACCGGTCTGAATGCCCATGGGAACTCGACTTTCTGCTGTGGTGGCGCTGACGTCTTGGGATGAGCCCTAACTGGCCGCCGCGCGGCCCATGACAACCGTGGCTGGCCTGGCGCGTTCCGAGCGCCGCACGGCCATCTTTGCCGCAGGCGAGCTCCCGGCGGCTGCGGCGGCAATGGTTAAAATAACGTAAATACAATGGCTTAACGCCCTATTAACGGGATCACGTTTGGATCACGGGGTGGTCCCATTGTGGTCACACCCGGCGGCGAAACCTCCGCCGGTCAAAACGAAGCCCGGCCTCGAGAACGCCGCGGCGCCAACAAGGAAGACCGATGGGGGTTTACCCGGAGCCGGCGCCTCGCGCCGACGACGTGAGCCGACTCGTGCCTTGCGGGTCGGCGACCAGCAACGCAGCCGCCCGGCCGCCGCGCGGCCGCTCGCCGCTCGTGCGCCGCCTCGCCGCCGTGACCGCCGGCGTGACGCTGCTCGCGGCCGCGCCGCAGGCGGTCTCCGCCTACGAGAGCGACGGTGCCACCCCGGCCTCGATCCCGCTGATGGTTCGCGCCGACCTGCGTCCGGCCGGCGCCGAGGCCGAATGGGGCGGCACGGCCCTGCTCGGCCAGGACAGCGGCCTCACCGCACCGATCGAGCGGATGCAGGCTTCGCTCGCCAATCCGCGGCTCGACAACGACGACGAGATCCTGCGCTTCGGCGAGATGAGCGTGCCGCGGCCCCTGGTGGAGACCATCCTGAAGGCCTCCGAGGTCACCGGCGTCGATCCCGTCTACATGATGGCGCTCGCCGACAAGGAATCGAGCTTCGACACCGGCGTGAAGTCCTCCGCTTCCTCGGCGCAGGGGCTGTTCCAGTTCGTCACCGGCACGTGGCTGGAGATGATCCGGCAGTACGGCGCCAAGCACGGGCTCGCCGACGAGGCCGCCGCGGTGAAGGGCCACGGCGCGGGCATCACCATCGCCGACGCGGGACTGCGCAAGCGGGTGCTCGACCTGCGCGACGACCCCTACATTTCCGGCCTGATGGCGGGCGAGCTGATCAAACGCGACCGCAGCCGGATCGAGGCCCGGATCGGCCGCGAACTGAAGACCACCGAACTCTACCTCGCGCATTTCCTCGGCACGGCGAGCGCCGGCAAGTTCCTCTCGCTCAGCGCCGAGGACCCGGACAAGGTCGCCAAGGCCGCCTTCGGCCGCGCCGCGCGGGCCAACCGCGCCATCTTCACGGGGAAGGACGGGGGCAAGCGCCGCAGCCTGACGGTGGCGGAGGTGCACGAGAAGCTCGACATCATGATCGACCGGCGCCTCAGCCAGTATCAGGCCATCGCCGACCTCGCCGCGCAGCAGCAGGCCGACGAGCCCGCCGCGCCGATCCTCGACGCCCGCCTGCGGGTCAACGAGACCGTGGTGCCCCCGCTGGCGATCCGCTCGGTGCAGTAGGCGCCGCCCGTCACCCCCACAGTTCGGGCCGCGGCGGGGAGACCGTGCTGCCCTCGTAGGTGAGCGCCGACGCGCGGTCGCGGGCGAGCAGCAGCGGCCCGTCGAGATCGACATAGGCCGCGTGGTGCGCGAGCAGCATCGCCGGCGCCATGGCGAGCGACGAGCCGACCATGCAGCCGACCATGATCTCGAAGCCGCGCGCCCGGGCCTCGTGGACCAGCTTCAGCGCCTCGGTCAGGCCGCCGGCCTTGTCGAGCTTGACGTTGATGGCGTCGTAGCGCCGGGCCAGCGCATCGAGCCCGGCGCGGTCGTGCAGGCTCTCGTCGGCACAGATCGGGATGGTTCGGTCGATCTCGGCCAGAAACCCGTCCTCGCCCGCCGGCAGCGGCTGCTCGATGAGGCCGACGCCCGCCGCCGCGCAGGCCGCGAGATTGGCTTGAATCGTCTCCGGCCGCCACGCCTCGTTGGCATCGACGATCAGGCGCGCGCCCGGCGCGCCGCGGCGCACGGCCGCGATCCGCTCGGGGTCGCCCTCGCCGCCGAGCTTCACCTTGAGGAGCGGGCGGTGCGCGGCGGCGCGGGCGGCCGCCTCCATGGAATCGGGATCGCCGAGGCTCAGGGTGTAGGCGGTGGTGACCGGCCCCGGCGCGGGGAGGCCGGCGAGTTCGTGGGCCGGTCGGCCGGAGCGCTTCGCTTCCCAATCCCACAGGGCGCAATCGAGGGCGTTGCGGGCCGCGCCCGGCTTCATCCGCGCCGCGAGATCGAAGCGCCCTCCCCCACCGGCGATCCAGTCCGCCTGCCCGTCGAGGGCGGCAGCGACGCTCTCGACGGTCTCGTCGTAGCGGGCGTAGGGCACGCACTCGCCGCGCCCCCGCACCGGGCCGTCCTCGATGGTCGCGACGACGACCACCGCCTCCGTGCGGCTGCCGCGGGAGATCGTGAAGGTGCCCGCGATCGGGAAACGCTCGACGGCGACGGTCAGACGCGGCATCGCTGGCCCTCCCTCAAGCCGGAAACTCGGCATGGATCCGATCCACGATCCCCTCGACGCCGAAGCGCACGGGATCGGTCGCCGGCAGGCCGTGCGCGGCTTCCGCTTCCGCCAGCAGCGCGCGCGCCTGCGGCTCGGGCAGGGCCTGGGTGTTCACGGCGATGCCGACAGGGCGGATGCCGGGATTGGTGAGGGAGCCGCAGCGGATCGTCAGGTCGATGACCTCCTGGATCGTCGGCAGGCTCGCCTCGACGCCGCGCATCCGCGTGCGGGTCGGCTCGTGGCAGACCACGAAGGCGTCGGCCTGCGCCCCGTGCAGCAGGCCGAGGCTGACGCCGGCGAAGGACGGGTGGAACAGCGAGCCCTGGCCCTCGATCAGGTCCCAGTGATTCGGTTCGGCGGCGGGGGCGACCCACTCGACGGCGCCGGAGATGAAATCGGCCGCGACCGCGTCGATGGCGGCGCCCCGTCCGGAGATGAACACGCCGGTCTGGCCGGTGGCGCGGAAGTCGGCATCCATCCCGCGCTCGCGCATGCCGCGTTCCAGGGCGAGGGCGGTGTACTTCTTGCCGACCGAGCAATCGGTGCCGACGGTGAGCAGTCGCCGGCCGGGACGCTTGGTGCCCTTGCCGGTGGGGAAGGTCTCGGTGGTGTGACGCACGTCGTGGAGGGCACGACCCCGGCGCTCGGCGGCTTGCGCGATCTCGGGAACCGAGCCGAGGCGAGCGTGCAGCCCGCTCGCCACGTCGAGCCCGGCGTCCAGCGCCGCGACGATCTCCTTCACCCAGTGCTCGGGCAGCACGCCGCCGGCATTGACCACGCCGACCACCATGGTGCGGCAGCCTTTCGAGACCGCCTCCTCCAGCGTCAGGTCGGGGATGTCGAGATCGGCGGCGCAGCCCTCCATCCGGAGCTGGCCGACGCACCATTCCGGACGCCAGTCGTTGATGCCGTAGGCGGTCTTGGCGGCGAGCCGGTCCGGCACGTCGCCGAGGAACATCAGGTAGGGCGTGGCGATCTGCATGGGTCCGACGTCTCCCCCGTCCGGTGCGAAGCACGGCCTGAGAACCTGTCTATGCGCGATCCGTGCCCGAGGCGCGAGGGGTAGCATGCATCCCGTGGCTGCAACGACGATCCGGCGCCTCGGCATGAGGAACCTCGGTCGATCCAGGACCGGTTCTCGCCTACGCCTCGATCCGCCGCACCGCCCCCTTCGCCGCGCTGGTGGCGAGCATGGCGTAGGCGCGGAGCGCCATGCTGACCTTGCGCTTGCGGGGCGCGGCCGGGCGCCAGCCTTCCGCGTCGCGGGCGGCACGGCGCTCGGCGAGCACGGCTTCGTCCACGGCGAGGTGGATGCGGCGGTTCGGGATGTCGATCTCGATCCTATCGCCCTGCTCGACGAGGCCGATCAGCCCACCCTCGGCCGCCTCCGGCGAGACGTGGCCGATGGAGAGCCCCGAGGAGCCGCCGGAGAAGCGCCCGTCGGTGACGAGGGCGCAGTCTTTGCCCAGGCCCTTCGATTTCAGGTAGCTCGTGGGATAGAGCATCTCCTGCATGCCGGGGCCGCCGCGGGGGCCCTCGTAGCGGATCAGCACCACCTCGCCGGCCTTCACGCGGCCGTTGAGGATGCCGTCCACCGCCGCGTCCTGGCTCTCGAAGACGTGGGCCGTGCCGGTGAAGCTGAGAATCGAGGCATCGACGCCAGCGGTCTTCACGATGCAGCCGTCGAGCGCCAGGTTGCCGTAGAGCACAGCGAGGCCGCCGTCCCTCGAATAGGCGTGCGCGGCGTCGCGGATGACGCCCGCCTCGCGGTCGAGGTCGAGGTCGTCCCAGCGGGATTCCTGGCTGAAGGCGACCTGGGTCGGCACGCCGCCCGGCGCGGCGCGGTAGAAGGTCCGGACGGATTGGCTCTCGGTCTTCGTCACGTCCCAGCGGTCGAGCGCCGCGCCGAGCGTGCCGGAACCGACATTGCCGACGTTGCGGTCGATCAGGCCGGCGCGGTCGAGTTCGCCCAGGATACCCATGATGCCGCCGGCCCGGTGCACGTCCTCCATATGGATGTTCGCGACGGCAGGCGCGACCTTGCACAGCACCGGCACGCGGCGCGAGAGCCGGTCGATGTCGGCCATGGCGAAGGGCACCTCGCCCTCGTGTGCGGCGGCGAGCAGGTGCAGCACGGTGTTGGTCGAGCCGCCCATGGCGATGTCGAGGGTCATCGCGTTCTCGAACGCGGCCATCGTCGCGATCGAGCGCGGCAGCACGCTCGCATCGTCCTGCTCGTAATGGCGCCGGGCCAGATCGACGATCAGGTGCCCGGCCTCGACGAACAGGCGCCTGCGGTCGGCATGCGTCGCCAGCACCGAGCCGTTGCCGGGCAGCGAGAGGCCGAGCGCCTCGGTGAGGCAGTTCATGGAGTTCGCCGTGAACATGCCCGAGCACGAGCCGCAGGTCGGGCAGGCCGAGCGCTCGATCACCGCGACGTCCTCGTCCGAGACCCGGTCGTCGGCCGCCGCGACCATCGCGTCGACGAGGTCGAACTTGCGGGTCACGCCCTTCATCACGACCTTGCCCGCTTCCATCGGCCCGCCGGAGACGAACACCGCCGGGATGTTGAGGCGCAAAGCGGCCATCAACATGCCGGGAGTGATCTTGTCGCAGTTCGAGATGCAGACCATGGCGTCGGCGCAATGCGCGTTGACCATGTATTCGACCGAATCGGCGATCAGCTCGCGGGAGGGCAGCGAGTAGAGCATCCCGTCATGACCCATGGCGATGCCGTCATCGACCGCGATGGTGTTGAACTCCTTGGCGACTCCCCCCGCTTGCTCGATCTCGCGGGCCACCAACTGGCCGAGGTCCTTGAGGTGGACGTGGCCGGGCACGAACTGCGTGAACGAGTTCACAACCGCGATGATCGGCTTGCCGAAATCGGAATCCTTCATCCCGGTGGCACGCCACAGGCCGCGGGCGCCGGCCATGTTGCGGCCATGGGTGGTGGTGCGGGAGCGATAGGCGGGCATTCTTTTGGGACTTTTTGTGTCTTCAGACCATGATGCGCAGTGTCATCGTCACGCCCGTCATGGCGAACGAAGCGAAGCAATCCAGACGGCACTCCCTCTTCCGGGGAAGTCGCGCCCTGGATTGCTTCGGCTTCGCCTCGCAATGACGGCGAGGAGCGTCAGACCACCGCGGCGTGCTGGGCGTGCAGCCGTACGGAGGCGGCCGAGAGCTTGTTGAGCGCGGACAGGTAGGCCTTGGCGGACGCCACCAGCGTGTCCGGGTCGGCGCCGCGCGCCGTCACCGAGCGCTCGCCGGCCTTGAGCCGCACCGAGACCTCGGCCTGCGCGTCGGTCCCCTCGGTCACGGCGTGGACCTGATAGAGTTCGAGCATCGCGTCGTGCGGCACCATGGCGTGGATCGCGTTGAACACCGCGTCCACCGGGCCGTTGCCGTCGGCCTCCTCGGTGAAGGTGCGGCCGTCCATCTCGATCTTCATCGTCGCGCGTTGCGGCCCGCGCGTGCCGGCGATCACCGAGAGCGACATCAGCTTGATGCGGTCGTGGGCGGTGGCGAGGTTCTCGTCCACCAGCGCCTCGATGTCCTCGTCGTAGACGTGCTTCTTGCGGTCGGCCAGATCCTTGAAGCGCTCGAACACGTCCTGGAACTGGTTGTCGGACAGCGAGATGCCGAGTTCGGACAGCTTCGAGCGGAAGGCCGCGCGGCCCGAATGCTTGCCCATCACCAGCGAGGTCTTGGTGAGCCCGACCGAGGCTGGCGTCATGATCTCGTAGGTCTCGGAATGCTTGAGCATCCCGTCCTGATGGATGCCGCTCTCGTGGGCGAAGGCGTTCCGGCCGACGATGGCCTTGTTGTACTGCACGGGAAAGTTCGCCGCGTGGCTGACGAGCTTCGAGGCGCGGGTCAGCATCGTGGTGTCGATGCCAGTCTCGAACGGCATCACATCGCCGCGGGTGCGGATCGCCATGACGACCTCTTCGAGCGCGGCGTTGCCGGCCCGCTCGCCGATGCCGTTGATCGTGCACTCGATCTGCCGGGCGCCGCCCTCCAGGCCGGCGAGCGAGTTCGCCACCGCGAGCCCGAGATCGTTGTGGCAGTGCACGGAGAAGATCGCCCGGTCGGCGTTCGGCACCCGCTCGCGCACGGCGCGGAACATCGCGCCGTATTCCTGCGGCGTGGCGTAGCCCACCGTGTCGGGCAGGTTGATGGTGGTGGCGCCCGAGCGGATCGCGGCCTCGACGCAGCGGCAGAGGTAATCGATGTCGGTGCGGGTCGCGTCCATGGCCGACCACTCCACGTCCTCCACGAGGTCGCGGGCCTGGGCCACGGTCTTCAGGATGATCTCGATCACCTCGTCCTGCGTCTTGCGCATCTGGTGGGTGAGGTGGATCTCCGAGGTCGAGACGAAGGTGTGGATACGGCCTCGCTGCGCGTGGCGCACCGCCTCGCCCGCCCGGGCGATGTCGGCGGGGATGGCGCGGGCGAGGCCGGCGACGGTCGCGCGCTTGGTGCGCCGGGCGATCTCGGACACGGCCTCGAAGTCGCCGTTCGAGGCGATGGGGAAGCCCGCCTCGATGATGTCGACGCCCATGGCGTCGAGGATCTCGGCGACCGCGAGCTTCTCGTCGAAGGTCATGGTGGCGCCGGGGCATTGTTCGCCGTCGCGCAACGTCGTGTCGAAGATGACGACGCGGTCCTTCGATCCTTGCCGGGTGTTGGTCATGGTCCGTCCCTTGAAGCCGCCGGCGCGCTCGGCTCGGGCAGGAGCGGCGCCTGAAAACCTGTCTTCCGTGTTCGAGCCCGTCCCCTGAGGGCCCAGGCGACCACGCCCGGACGGCCCTCAGGGGCGGCTAAGAAGCAGGCCGACGAGAAGGCGCGCGCACGACGGTACGGCCGCGAAAGCGGCACCACCGTTCGTCTGCGCGGGGCGGCCAGGGGCCACGCTCGATTCTCCTCAGAGGCTGACTCGCCGGCAGACCCGCCAAGCGACCAGGGCGGCGCTATGTACCGATTGGCGGGGATCGTGACAAGCGCAGGGGAGCCTCGCGATTGACCGTTCCGCCGACGGGGCGCACAAGCCTGCGGCCAAGCTTGGCTGCAACGAACCTCCTCTCGCGACCGGAGAGACCCGTCGTGCCCGCGCCGCTTTCCCGAGCCCTGTCGATCCTCGCCCTCGGTGGCTGCCTCAGCGCCTGCCAGTCGAGCGCGCCCCCGCCGGTGGCCGCCGTCGCCGCGGCACCCGCCGCCATCGCCCCCCTGCCGGCCAGCGCCGGGTGCGGTCCGGGCGTCGCGCGGACACAGGCCATCGTCGATGCCGACGTGAGGACCGGCGATCTGTCGGACGCGGTCGGCAAGCGCTTCAGCGCCGATCTCGGCAAGGCCGCCGCCGCCTGCGCGGCCGGCCACGAGGGCGAGGCGATGCATCTGCTGGCGGCGGCCAAGGCGCGCTACGGGTATCGGTAAGACCAACCGGCGATGATCCCGGCTCATCGCCGGTTGCCCGCGCGAAGGCGCGGCGGCGGGCGTCCGCCGGACGCAGGGAAGCCGACCATCGGTCGGAATTCCCTGCAGCTCGGTATGAGGCGCATCCCTACGGCGGGAAGACGCTCGCCAGATAGGCCTGCACGAAGCCCGGCATCCGGGCGGCATCGATCTCGACGCGCGAGCGGACGATGACGCTGCGGGCGAGTTCCGGCTCGTCCTCGTGCCCGCGATGGGCTTCGATGCGGGCCTTCAGCGCCTCGGCGTCGAGGCCGAACCGGACCGGGCGCAGGAAGGCGAGCTGGCCGTCGCCGCGCAGCAGCACCCACTCCTCCGCCGCGCCCTCGGGCAGGGTCAGGCCGGTCTCCTCCAGAAACTCGCGCCCGGCGCTGCCGGCGAGATCGACCGTATCGTCCTCGCGCAGGTCGCCGCGGTCGGGCGTGCCGCAGGGGAAGTAGATCTGGCCGGCGTTCGCAGTGTGGGCCCCCATCACCCCGAGCAGCACCGCCCCGTCCGCGCTGTGCGGCACGATCGCCGCGAAGGCGTTGGCGACCAGCGCGTCGGGCACGCCGGCGTCGCGGAAGGCGATGAAGCGCGAGTAGCGCGCCTCGAACAGGGCCGCCTCGCAGGCGCCGTCGGCGATGGTGCAGCCGCTGGCGAGGAAGACCGGTCCGTCGAACAGGCCCGGCGTCTTCGCCCGGCGCCGCTCCCAGTTGCGGTCGATCGCCTCGCAGTTGTCCCGCGCCCAGGCCCAATCGTGATCGACGCGCCGCGCCGAGACTCGGGTGAGCGGCGTGATCGTGAATCCGGGCGCGGCCTGCGCGCTCTCACCCGGCACGAAGCACGCCCTCGCTCACCACCACCGCCTGCCCGCCGATTTCGACGGAGCGCAGGCCGCCCTCGGCGATGACGACCTGAAGGTCGATGAGGCTCGGGCGGCCCATGGCGACGCCCTGGCGGATCGCCGCGTCGTGCGTGCCGTCGCCCAGCGGCTCGAACTGCATCAGCATCCCGGCGAAGGCCGCGGCGGCGCTGCCCGTCGCCGGATCCTCCGCCACGCCGAGATGGGGCGCGAACATCCGCGCCTGGTAGCTCTGGCCGAGCCCCTCGGGATCGAGGGCGTAGAGGTAGAGCGCGTCGGCCTGTGCCCCGTGGAACAACCGCTCGAACCGGCCGGCCTCCAGCCGCGCCCGGGTCAGCGCCTCGGCGGAGGCGAGCGGCACGAAGGTGAAGGAAGGGCCGGCCCCGTGCCGGCTCGGCTGATGGCGGTTGAAGCCGATCTCGCCGACCTTCAGCCCGAGGGCATGGGCCAGCGCTTCCGTCGACGGCGCCTTGCCGAGATAGGTCGGCAGCACCGGCAGCTTGAACCGGGCGCGGGCCGTACGCCCGTCCGCCGCCGCCTCGACGACGCAGGAAAGGATGCCGATCCCCTCCTCCAGCCCAAAGGCGGCGGCATCGGCGAGCGCCGCCGGCCGCGGCTCGGCGCGGTCGCGCAGGGTCAGCAGCACCGCGGCCCCGATCGTCGGATGGCCGGCGAAGGGGAGTTCGCGGGCCGGGGTGAAGATGCGCAGGCGGGCCCGATGGCGCGGCTCCTCCGGCGGCAGCACGAAGACCGTCTCCGACAGGTTGAACTCGCGGGCGATCGCCTGCATCGCGTCGCCGTCGAGACCTTCGGCGTCGAGCACCACCGCCAGCGGATTTCCGGCGAGCGGCGTGTCGGTGAACACGTCGAGGGTAGCGAAGCGGCGGTCGGTCATCGAGCTTCCTTGGGGTTCCGGGCTTCCTCGGGGGGTTCCTTGTACGGGGTCAGACGCTCTCCACGGGGAAGGCCGCGCTCGGCGCGACGAACTCCTCCTGCGCCGCGACGGTGAGAAGCTCCTCCGCGCCGGCTTCCGCGGTTCGGCGCAGGAGGCCGTGGATCGAGGCCGCCGCCATGCCGAGCGCCAGGGCCGCCGACCGGGTGCGCAGGTAGTGCACGAGATAGAGCGCGGCGACCGCATCGCCCGCCCCCGACACCGCCTTCAGGTCGAGCCGCGGCGTGCGCACCCGCCAGAACGAGCCATCCTCCGCCGCCATCATGTCGATGGCGTCCGGCGGCGTCTCGGCCGTGGTCAGCGAGGTGACGAGGAGGACGCGGGGGCCGAGCGCCTGGACCGAGGCCGCCGCGGCCTTCGCGGCCTCCTGCGTGTCGCTCGGCCGGCCCGAGATCAGGTCGAGCTCGAACTGGTTGGGCGTGAGGATGTCGGCCGCCGGCACCGCCTGCGCCCGCATGAAGTCGGCGATGCCGGGGCGCACGTAGACGCCGGAACAGGTGTCGCCGATGACCGGATCGCAGCAATACAGCGCCTCCCGGTTGGCCGCCCGCACCGCGGCCACCGCCCGCAGGATCGCGGTGCCGATGTCGGCCGAGCCCATATAGCCCGAGAGCACCGCGTCGCACGCCTTCAGCGCGCCGCGCTCGGCCACGCCCTGCACCACCTCCTCCACCACCGGGCCGTCGAACACGCGGCCGCGCCAATCGCCGTAGCCGGTATGGTTGGAGAACTGCACCGTGTGCACCGGCCAGACCTCGACGCCGAGCCGCTGCATCGGAAAGACGGCGGACGAATTGCCCACATGGCCGTAGGCGACGTGCGACTGGATCGACAGAACCTTCATGATGCTCCGGTATCCGCTCCTCCCGCCGTGATAGCGCGGCCGATGCCCGCGCGCATCCGATCCGTGCGGCGAAGCGTTACGGCTCGGCCAGACAGGCCCATCGCCCGGAGCGAGCATGGATTTCGACGCCGTCCGCCAGTCCATCCTCACCTTCGTGGAGACGTACAAGGCCTGGGCACCGCTGGTGACGGGGGTGCTCGCCTTCTGCGAGTCGCTCGCCGTGCTCTCGCTTCTCGTGCCCGCCACCGCGATCCTGCTCGGCATCGGCGCGCTGATCGGCGGCAGCGACCTTCCGTTCTGGCCGCTGGTGATCGGCGCGGCGATCGGCGCGGGGCTGGGTGACTGGGTCTCCTACGAGGTCGGCCACTATTTCAAGGACGGGGTGAAGCGCCTCTGGCCCATGAGCCGCCATCCGGAGACGACGCTCAAGGCCGAGGACTTTCTGCGGCGCTGGGGCGCCGGGGCGATCTTCATCGGACGCTTCATCGGCCCGGCGCGGGCGGTGGTGCCGCTGGTCGCCGGCAGCTTCGGCGTGAACCGGATTCCGTTCCAGATCGCCAATTGGACGTCCGCCTTCGCCTGGGCCTTCGTGCTGCTCGCTCCGGGCGCCGGCCTGCTGACGTGGTTCAGGGGCTGAGTTTGCGATGCGCCGCTTCCCGCCCGAACGCCTCGTCTGCCTGACGGAGGAGACCGTCGAGACGCTCTACCTCCTGGGCGAGGATCATCGCATCGTCGGCGTGTCGGGCTATGCCGTGCGCCCGCCGCAGGTGCGCCGGGAGAAGCCGCGGGTCTCGGCCTTCACCAGCGCGGATCTTCCAAAGATCCTCGCCCTCGAACCGGACCTCGTCCTCGCCTTCTCCGATCTTCAGGCGGAGATCGTCGCCCGTCTCGCCCGGGCGGGCGTGGCGGTCCACCTGTTCAACCAGCGCGACCTGGCCGGCTGCCTCGCGATGATCCGCACGCTCGGCGCCCTGGTCGGCGCTCCCGAGAGGGCCGAGGCGCTGGCCCGGGGTTACGAAGAGCGCCTCGCGCGGGCCGCGGTTGAGACAGCGGGCCAGCCGCGCCTGAAGGTCTATTTCGAGGAATGGGACGAGCCGACGATCTCCGGGATCGGCTGGGTCTCGGACCTGATCGCCCACGCGGGCGGCCAGGACGTGTTTGCGACGCTGAGCCGCGAGCCGGCGGCCAGGGACCGGATCGTCACCTCGGACCAGGTGATCGCGGCGGCGCCCGACGTGATCCTCGCTTCCTGGTGCGGCAAGCGCGTCGCTGTCGATCGTATCCGCGCCCGGCCGGGCTGGGATGCCATTCCCGCGGTGGCGCAGGGCCGCATCCACGAGATCAAGTCGCCGCTGATCCTCCAGCCCGGACCGGCGGCGCTCACCGATGGGTTCGAGGCGATTCGCGCCGCGCTGGCCGTGCGGCAAGGCGGCCGGTGACTCCGGCGCCGTCCCCCTGGCAGGATGCGCGGACTCGATTCGGCCGCATCCGCACGCCATCGCCCCGCCATGTCCACCGCCCTCGCCAACGTCGTCCTGCCGCCCGACCGCCGCCAGTCGCCCACCGCGCTGAACATCCAGCGTGGGGTGCGGCGGCTGTTCGCCGAGCTGGGCTGCGTCAGCCTGCCGGAATTCTCCCTCGCCAACGGGCGCCGCGCCGACCTCATCGCCCTGTGCGGGGCGGGGCGGCTCACCATCGTCGAGATCAAGTCGAGCATCGCCGACTTCCGCGCCGACCGGAAATGGCCGGACTACCGCGACTATTGCGATCGCTTCTTCTTCGCGATCCCCGAGACGGTGCCGGAGACGCTGATCCCGGAGGCGTGCGGGCTGATCGTCGCCGATTCCTTCGGCGCGGCGATCCTGCGCGAGCCGGCCGATCACCCGTTGAGCGGGCCGCGCCGCAAGGCGGTGACCCTACGCTTCGCCCATTCCGCCGCCGGCCTGCTGCACGCGCTGGCCGATCCCGGCGCGATCCGCGAGGGAGCGCTGTAGCGCTCGGCCGCCAGCGCCTCGACGAGGGTGATCTTGCCCGAGCCGGGGCCGCCGGTGACGACGAACAGGTGACCCGTCGTTCCGATCATGGTCGATGATTGCGAGGGCCGGCCGGCGACGCGGCTGGTTCGCCTCCGCTGCCCTGCTCCGAGGCGTCGCGCTGCCGGACGGCTTCGCCGTCGCACGCGGTGACGGGAGCGGGGCCGGAGCACGCCTGAACCGAGCGGAGCACGAACACCCGGATCGCCGAAGAGAGGTTGCTCCCGCCGCGCGCCGCATCGATCGCCCCGATCAGCGCCTGGACCGATTGCCCCTGCCTCCGTGCGATCTCCTGAAGCGCGGCCCAGAACTCCGCCTCCAGCGAGACGCTGGTGCGGTGGCCGGCGATCATCACCGAACGCTTGGCGACACCCTGAGGGGTCTCTGCCGTCATTCCTTGTCGGGATCGTTCAGGCGATGCCCCTCGTGCCGGGATTGCTCGCGTGCCTTGCGCGTCTCGGCCAGCGTCCTCGCCTTCTTCGGCCGACCGAACAGGATGCGGTTCTCCGCGGCCTTCACCTGTTTCGCCGCTTTCTCACGGTCCTTGCGCACCTGGCGCAGGTTGATGATCTCGGCCACCGCGACAGCCCTCCGGTCGACCCGGCGCGGGAGATCCGCGCCGGGCATCGAACCTAGAGCATCGTCCCGAAAGGTGGCTACCGGCTTGTCCGAAAAGACGATGCAAAATCGGAAACCGGGAGCATCCTCCCGGATCCGATATCCGGGACGAGGCTCTCGCGCCTATTCCGCGCTCGGCGCCAGCATGGTTTCGGGCCGCACCACGCGCTCGAACTCCGCGTCCGTGACGTAGCCGAGCCGCAGCGCCTCCTCCTTGAGGGTGGTGCCGTTCTTGTGCGCGGTCTTGGCGATCTCGGCGGCCTTGTCGTAGCCGATCGTCGGCGCGAGCGCCGTCACCAGCATCAGCGAACGGCTCATCAGGTCGGCGATCCGGTCGGTGTTGGCCTCGATGCCGACCACGCAATTGTCGGTGAAGCTGACCGAGGCGTCGGCCAGGAGCCGCACCGATTGCAGCACCGCGTTGGCGATCACCGGCTTGAACACGTTGAGCTCGAAATGTCCCTGGCTGCCGGCGAAGCTCACCGTGGTGCCGTTGCCGACGACCTGGGCGCAGACCATGGTCAGCGCCTCGCACTGGGTCGGGTTGACCTTGCCCGGCATGATCGAGGAGCCGGGCTCGTTCTCCGGCAGCGACAGCTCGCCGAGGCCCGAGCGCGGGCCCGATCCCAGCAGGCGGATGTCGTTGGCGATCTTGAACAGGCCCGAGGCCAGGGCGGTCAGCGCGCCCTGGAGGAACACCAGGGCGTCGTGGGTGGCGAGCGCCTCGAACTTGTTCTCGGCCGAGGTGAAGGGCAGCCCGGTGAGTTCCGCGACCTTGGCCGCGAATTTTTCCGCGAACTCCGGATGCGCGTTGAGACCCGTGCCGACCGCCGTGCCGCCCTGGGCCAGCGCCAGGACGCCGGGGAGCGCGGCGGCGATGCGGGCGCCGCCGAGCGCGACCTGCGCCACGTAGCCGGAGAACTCCTGGCCGAGGGAGACCGGCGTCGCGTCCTGAAGGTGGGTGCGGCCGATCTTGACGATCGCTTCGAACGCCTTCGCCTTGGCGTCGAGGGCGCCGTGCAGGTGGGACAGGGCCGGCAGGAGCCGCTCCTGCACCTCGCGGGCGACGGCGATGTGCATCGCGGTGGGGAAGGTGTCGTTCGAGGATTGGCCGCGGTTGCAGTGGTCGTTCGGGTGGACCGGCGACTTGCCGCCGCGCTTGCCGCCCAGCCGCTCGTTGGCGAGGCTGGCGATGACCTCGTTGGCGTTCATGTTGGATTGCGTGCCCGAGCCGGTCTGCCACACCACGAGCGGGAACTCGTCGTCGTGCCGGCCGGCCACCACCTCGGCGGCCGATGCGGCGATGGCGTCGGCGATCCTGGGGTCGAGGGCGCCGAGATCCTTGTTCACCAGGGCGGCGGCCTGCTTGACGATGCCGAGCGCATGGACGAGCGGCGCGGGCTGGCGCTCGGTGCCGATCTTGAAGTTCTGGATCGAGCGCTGCGTCTGCGCGCCCCAGTAGCGGTGGGCCGGCACCTCGATCGGGCCGAAGGTATCGGATTCGGTGCGGGTTTCCCCGGCGGGCGTCTCTTGCGGCGACATCGCAGCCTCTTCGTTGGCTCGGATGCGGCCCTACTTAACGAAGCACGCTTCCAAGCGCGATGCCGCCCCGGAAACGCGGGTGACGCATCGTCCGCGCCGTCACCGCCAAGGTCGCTCGTCTCAAGGTTGCTCGCCTGCCGATGCCGGATACGCTGCCCCTCGCGCCCTTTCCCAAGGACACGCCGCCGTTCCGGCCCAAGGTGCCGCCGCCGCTGACCCGGCCGCTCGGGCTGTTCGCCTTCCTCAAGGCGGTGCGCGAGAATCCGATCGCGACCTGGATGGATGCGCACTTCGAAGACTTCGTCGTCGCGGGCGAGACGGCGATGGGGCGCGTCACCGTGGTGAGCGATCCCGCGCTGGTGCGCTACCTGCTGGTGGAACGGGCGGCCAACTACCGCAAGGACGACCTTCAGAAGCGCGTCCTGGCGCCGGGACTGGGCAACGGCCTGCTGACGGCGGAGGGCGACGAGTGGCGGCTTCAGCGGCGCACGCTGGCGCCGATCTTTTCCGCGCGCCACGTCGCCGGCTTCGTCGCGCAGATGGATGCGGCCGGCGCCCGCCTCGGCCGGCGGCTGGCCCGGCGCGACGGCGCCACGGTCGACGTGGCCCTGGAGATGACCCGCGCCACCCTCGACGTGCTGGAACGGACGATCTTTACGCAGGGCCTTCCCGGCGATCCCGACGCGCTCGGCCGCGCCATCACCCGGCTGCTCGAATCGATCGGCCCGATCGACCCGCTCGACGTGTTCGGCTTCCCCGCCTTCGTGCCGCGGCTCGGGCGCCTGCGGGCACGGCCGGCCCTGCGCTTCTTCGCGGAGGTGGTGGACACGCTGCTGGAGCAGCGCAAGGCGGCGCTCGCCCGCGGCGAGGCGCCCCACGACCTGATGACCCTGCTGCTCGCAGCCCACGACCCCGAGACCGGACGCGGCCTCTCCGATCTGGAAGTGAAGGCCAACATCGTCACCTTCATCGCCGCCGGCCACGAGACCACGGCGAACGCCCTCACCTGGGCGCTCTACTGCCTGTCGCAGGACGAGGCCGCGCGGGCCCGCGTCGAAGCGGAAGCCGATGCCGCCGCCGGCTCGGACGGAGCCTTGAGTCTCGACCGGCTCCCCTTCACCAAGGCGGTGATGGAGGAGACCATGCGGCTGTTCCCGCCGGTGCCCTTCCTCAGCCGCCAGGCGATCCGCGAGGACCGGATCGGGCGCGTGAAGATTCCGCGCGCCTCCACCGTCATCATCGCGCCCTGGGTGATGCACCGGCACCGCAAGCTGTGGGAGGAGCCCGATGCCTTCGTGCCCGAACGCTTCTTCGGCCATGAGCGCGAGACGATCGAGCGCTTCGCCTACCTGCCGTTCGGGGCGGGCCCGCGGGTCTGCATCGGCCAGAGCTTCTCCGTGCAGGAAGCGACCCTTGTCTTGGCCCGGGTCGCCCGCGCGGTGCGGCTCACCCTGCCCGAGGATCACCCGCCGGTCACGCCGCTCCACCGCGTCACGCTGCGACCGAAGGACGGCTTGCGCATGGTGGCGCAGCGGCGGGGGTGACGCGGGCAGGCCCCTCCCCGCGACAGGGAGGAGAGAACTGAAAAGTCAGTTCTTCTTGCGGAAAGCGTCGAGGCTCACGACCTCGGCGGTGCCGTCGCGGTCGACCTTCTCGTCGGCCTCGGGCTTGGGCTCGGCGGCGTCCTCGGACCTGTTGTCCGACTTCGCATCCGCCTTCTTGCCGGCGGCCGGCAGCGCCGGGACGATCTTCGGTCCGGCCTGGATCGTCGCGAGGCCGGTGCCCTTCGGCTTGATCTCGGCCGGTTCGGACGCCGCCCCGCGCGGCCCGGCCTTGGCCGGCGCGCTCGGTTGCGGCTCCTCCGCCTCCTCGGCTTCCGCGCCCTCGTTCAGATCGAACTTGAGGCCGAACTGCACGGACGGGTCGAAGAAGCCCGACAGGGCGTCGAACGGGATCAGCAGGCGCTCGGGCACGCCGGAGAAGGACAGGCCGACCTCGAAGCTGTGCTCGGTCACGCCGAGATCCCAGAACTGGTGCTGCAGGACGATCGTCATGTCCTGCGGGTACTTTTCGCGCAGGCGCTGCGACATGCGAACGCCCGGCGCCTCGGTGCGGAAGGAGATGTAGAAATGGTGCTCGCCCGAGAGGCCGTCGCGCGCGGCATCGGTCAGCACCTTGCGCACGACGCCGCGCAGGGCGTCCTGAACCAGGAGATCGTAACGGATCAGATCTTCGGCCATCGGCGCTCGCTCAGCCGGTCACGGCCGGGAGGCGGCTGCGCCGGGTCGTGGACATTGAGTGGAGGTTTCTGTTGCCAGGTACCTCCGAACCCCGCCTATGCGGTGCTACCCGCTAGGACTTCAGGTCGGTTTTTGGCACCGCTTACGCGGCGACAGCCACCGGAGCAAAGTTGTCGTTGGCAACTATTGCAAAGGCCCGATAACGGCGGAACCATGCCGAGCGAAAGCTCACCCTTTACGCCCTCGTCGATCCTATTTCGCCCCCGCCGGAAGCCAGCCCGCATGCCGTGCGGCCCTCGGTCCTGGATTCGGGTGGAGGCGCCGGGTACCGCCCCCGGGTCCGATAGGTTTATTGCGAAGAACGTTTATCGCCATAGCCGGCCTTGCGACCGGCCAAGCGAATATAGAGAGGCCGACGGCGGTTTTGAAGAGCGATCCGCGCTCAGACCCGCTCCGCGTTGCGAGCGTGGCCGATATGCCGCCCATGCCCGCCGGCGCATGTCCGCCTTCTCCCGCGTCCGGGTGGGGCGCCGGTCGGTCCCGCGTAACCAAGGCCGCGGGAAACACGGGACGGTGCCCTCGTCGCGACTCGACATCGGCGGAGGGCCCCGCCAGATCTGAGGAGCCATGCGCGCCTATCACGATCTGCTCGACCGCATCCTGTCCGAGGGCGTCCGCAAGGAGGACCGCACCGGGACGGGCACGCTCTCGGTCTTCGGCCATCAGATGCGGTTCGATCTGGCCGACGGCTTCCCCCTGGTGACGACCAAGCAGCTCCACCTGCGCTCGATCATCCACGAGCTGCTGTGGTTCCTCAAGGGCGACACCAACATCGCCTATCTGACGGAGAACGGCGTCACGATCTGGGACGAGTGGGCCGATGCCGAGGGCGATCTCGGCCCGGTCTACGGCAAGCAGTGGCGCTCGTGGGAGAAGCCCGGCGGCGGCACCGTCGACCAGATCGCCTGGGTTCTCGACGAGATCGCCCGCAATCCCGACTCGCGCCGCCTCGTCGTCTCGGCCTGGAACCCGGCCGATCTCGACCGGATGGCACTCGCGCCCTGCCACTGCCTGTTCCAGTTCCACGTCGCCGACGGACGGCTCTCCTGCCAGCTCTACCAGCGCTCGGCGGACGTGTTCCTCGGCGTGCCCTTCAACATCGCCAGCTACGCCCTGCTGACCGTCATGATGGCGCAGGTCACAGGCTACGCCCCGGGTGATTTCGTCCATACGCTCGGCGACGCCCATCTCTACGTGAACCACCTGGAGCAGGCGCGTCTCCAACTCACCCGCGAGCCGAGGCCCCTGCCCCGGCTGCGGCTGAATCCGGAGGTCCGCTCGCTGTTCGGTGTCCGGTTCGCGGACATCGCCATCGAGGGCTACGCGCCGCATCCCGCGATCAAGGCACCGGTGGCCGTCTGATGTCGAAGCCCCGCATCGCCCTCATCGCCGCCATTGCCCGCAACGGCGTGATCGGCCGCGACAACGGCCTCGCGTGGCGGCTCTCCAGCGACCTGAAGCGCTTCAAGGCGCTGACCATGGGCAAGCCGATCCTGATGGGCCGCAAGACGTGGGACTCGATCGGCCGCCCCCTGCCCGGCCGGCGCAGCCTCGTGCTGACGCGGGACCGCTCTCTCGCGATCCCGAACGTGGAGGTCGTCCACGACTGGGAGGAGGCACGCGCGGCGGCAAGGGGGGACGCGTTGATGGTCGTGGGCGGCGCCGAGATCTACGCCCTCGCCCTGCCCCACACCGACCGGCTGCATCTCACCGAGGTCGACGCGGCGCCGGATGGGGATGCGTACTTTCCCACCTTCGACCGCGCCGCCTTCCGCGAGACCTTCCGCGAGGCGCACGGACCGGGCGAGCGCGACGAATTCGCCTTCGAATTCGTGGATTTCGAGCGCGTGGCCGGGCGTTGACGGTCGGGGAGCGCATTGGCCGCAGGCGCAAGGCCGGCTTCGGTCCATCCGTGGCCGTTGCGGTTGACGCGATGCGGGCCCACCTGCCAGCCTTGACAGGACGGGGCGGGGCCACTCAGGTGCGCACCGTCCGCGCGGCACCGCAAACGCGTTCTGGCGGCTGGGAAAACCGGCCTTTTCCGCCCCTCGGCGGGGCGGATCGGGTTTAGAGCATCGTCCCGAAAGGTGGCCTCCGGCTTTCGGAAAAAGACGATGTCGGAACAAGAAGCTGGAGCATCGTTCCGGAACGATGCTCCAGGGCGAGGGTCTTCCGCATCCGCGGGGATCGGCTTCAGCAGGAGTTCACGTCGAG
Source organism: Methylorubrum populi (assembly GCA_036946625.1). Taxonomy (NCBI): domain Bacteria; kingdom Pseudomonadati; phylum Pseudomonadota; class Alphaproteobacteria; order Hyphomicrobiales; family Methylobacteriaceae; genus Methylorubrum; species Methylorubrum populi. The sequence continues at coordinate 889,885 of JAQIIU010000003.1, read as the reverse complement.
AATGCCTTGGAGCAATCAGAGCGGCGGCGGAGGCGCCCCCTGGGGCCGTCCCGGCGGCGGCAATGGCGGCGGTCCCTGGGGAGGCGGGGGCGGCGGCAAGACGCCCCCCGATCTCGAGGATCTGCTCCGGCGCGGTCAGGACCGGCTCCGCGGCGTGATGCCGGGCGGCGGCTTCGGCGGCGGCAAGGGGCTTCTCCTCGCGGCGGGCTTCGTGCTCGGCCTGTGGCTGCTCACCGGCTTCTACACGGTGAAGCCGAACGAGGTCGGCATCAACACGATCTTCGGGCGCTACACCGGCCAGTCCGGCGAAGGCCTGCGCTACAACTTCCCCTATCCGATCGGTTCGGTGCAGAAGCCCAATGTCGGCGTCGTGAACTCGATCCCGATCGGGTACATCACCGCCGGCGGCACCACGCGCCAGCGCGACGTGCCGGAAGAGAGCCTGATGCTCACGGGCGACGAGAACATCGTCGACCTCGATTTCGAGGTGCAGTGGCGCGTCAACCCGCTGAAGGCCGAGGACTACGTCTTCAACCTCGCCAACCCGGACGGCACCATCAAGGCGATCGCCGAGAGCGCCATGCGCGAGGTGATCGGGCGCCGCAACATCCAGGCGATCCTGACCAACGAGCAGTCGAGCATCGCCCAGGAGGTCAAGGAGATCGTCCAGAGCGCGCTCGACGAGTACGGCGCCGGCGTGCGCATCGAGGTGGTGCAGCTCACCAGCGTCAATCCGCCTCCGGAGGTCCGGCCGGCCTTCATCGACGTGAACGCCGCCCAGCAATACGCCCAGCAGGTGCGCAACGAGGCCGAGACCTATGCGAGCCGCGTCGTGCCCGAGGCGCGAGGCAAGGCGAGCCAGGTCGTGCAGGGGGCCGAGGCCTACCGCGCCCAGGCCACCGCCGAGGCGACCGGTCAGGCCGCGCGCTTCCAGCAGGTCTACCAGTCCTACAAGGCTGCGCCCGAGATCAGCCGCGAGCGCATCTTCCTCGAGACCATGGAGAAGGTGCTCGGCTCCGTGCACAAGACCATCATCGACCAGAGCGGCGGCGTCGCTGGCGCCAATGCCGCGGGCGTGCTGCCCGTCCTGCCGCTGACCGATGGCGGCCGGACCCAGACGAGCGGAGCACAGAGCCGATGAACAGTCCCGCCCTCCGCACCGGCCTGATCGTCGTCGCCGCGGCGATCGCGATCGGGCTCTACGCCTCGGTCTTCACCGTCGGCCAGATGCAGCAGGCCCTCGTGCTCCAGCTCGGCCGCGTCCGCGACGTGCTGAACCCGACCGGCCAGAACAAGCCCGGCCTCTACTTCAAGGTGCCGTTCACCGACAGCGTCGTGCTGTTCGACAAGCGGGTGCTCGACCTCGACCTGCCGGTGCAGACCCTGCTGACGGCCGACCGGCAGAACCTGGAAGTGGACGCCTTCGCCCGCTACCGCATCGTCGATCCGCTGAAGTTCTATCAGTCGGTCGGCACCATCGCCCTGGCCAACCAGCGCCTGGCGAGCTTCACCAATTCGTCCCTGCGCAACGTGCTCGCCCGTTCGAGCCGCGACGCCATCGTCCGCACCGACCGATCCGACCTGATGAACACGATTCAGGAGGACGTGAACCGGCAGGCGAAGGGGCTCGGCGTCGAGATCGTCGATCTGCGCATGACCCGCGTCGATCTTCCGGCCAAGAACAGTCAGGCGGTCTACGACCGCATGACCTCGGAGCGGAAGAAGGAGGCGACCGACATCCGCGCCAACGGCGATCAGGCCGCCACGCTGATCCGCGCCAAGGCCGACCGCGACGTCACCGTGATTCTCGCCGAGGCCACGCAGAAGGCCGACGAGCTGCGCGGCCAGGGCGAGGCCGACCGCAACCGCATCCTGGCGGAAGCCTTCGGCGCCGACCCCGGCTTCTTCGCCTTCTACCGCTCGATGCAGGCCTACGAGCAGGCGCTCAAAGGGCAGGACACGCGGCTGGTCGTGAGTCCCAACTCCGACTTCTTCCGCTACTTCGGCGATCCGCAGGGCCGCCGTTCGGAGAGCGCGCGCAGCGGCGGCGGCGAACCGGCCACGACCACGGGCGCGGTGCGCTGAGCGACGAGGCCGGTCGAGACGGCCCGTCACGGCCGGCACCCTTGATCGGGGCTGCCGGCCGCCGAATTTACAGGCCTGCCAGAAACAGGCAGTTCCGCAGATCGAGGAAACGTCCATGAGAGTCGCCGCGAACGCCGTCCGGGGCCGAAAGCCGTCGCTCGCCCGGCGTGCCTCATCGGTCCTGGCGGCCGCGGTCCTGGGGGTCGCGGTCACGGTCGCCGCCCTGCCCCTTCCGGCCTTCGCCCGCGGCCCGGAATCGCTCGCCGACCTCGCCGAGAAGGTGACGGACGCGGTGGTGAACATCTCCGCCTCGACCACGGTCGAGGCCAACAGCCGCGGCGGCCGGAGCCTGCCGCAACTGCCTCAGGGCACGCCCTTCGAGGATCTGTTCGAGGAGTTCTTCAAGCGGCGCGGCCAGGGCAGTCCCCGCAGCGACGACGACAGCCCGCGCGCACCGACGCGCAAGTCGAACTCGCTCGGCTCCGGCTTCATCATCGATGCCTCCGGCATCGTGGTGACCAACAACCACGTCATCGGCGACGCCAACGACATCCAGGTCATCCTGCACGACGGCACGAAGCTGAAGGCGGAGATCATCGGCAGGGATTCGAAGATCGACCTCGCCCTGCTGCGGGTGAAGCCGACGGCCGAGCGCCCGCTCAAGGCCGTGCCCTTCGGCGATTCCGACAAGATGCGCCCGGGCGACTGGGTGATGGCGATCGGAAACCCGTTCGGCCTCGGCGGCTCGGTCTCCGCCGGCATCGTCTCGGCCCGGGGCCGCAACATCGAGTCCGGCCCCTACGACAACTACATCCAGACCGACGCGGCCATCAACAAGGGCAATTCCGGCGGTCCGCTGTTCAACATGGACGGCGAGGTGATCGGCATCAACACCGCGATCCTGTCGCCCTCGGGCGGCTCGGTCGGCATCGGCTTCGCGGTGCCCTCCGGCACGGCGAGTCCGGTCATCGACCAGCTCCGCCAGTTCGGCGAGGTCCGCCGCGGCTGGCTCGGCGTGCGCATCCAGAACGTCGACGAGGCCACCGCCGAGGCGCTCGGCCTGAAGGGCGGCGCCAAGGGTGCGCTGGTCGCGGGCGTGGACGAGAAGGGCCCGGCCAAGACCGCCGGCCTCGAGGTCGGCGACGTGATCGTCAAGTTCAACGGCGTGCCGGTGAAGTCCTCGAGCGAGTTGCCGCGCATCGTCGCCGCGACCCCGGTCGGCAAGACCGTGGACGTGCAGGTGGTGCGCAAGGGCGAGGAGCAGACGAAGTCGGTCCTGCTCGGGCGCCTGGAAGACGGCGAGAAGACCCAGGTCGCCAACGCCAAGCAGCCGGAGGCGGAAACGGTCAACCGCCAGGTTCTCGGCCTCAATCTCTCCACTCTCAATGATGAGGCACGCCGCCGCTACGGCATCAAGGAGAGCGTCAAGAGCGGCATCGTCGTCACCAAGGTCGATCCGAACTCGACGGCCGCCGACAAGCGCATCCAGCCCGGCGAGGTCATCGTCGAGGTCGGCCAGGAGACGGTGGCGAACCCCGCCGACGTGAGCAAGCGCGTCGAGGCCCTGAAGAAGGAGGGCCGCAAGTCGGTGCTGCTGCTGGTCGCCAGCGCCAGCGGCGACGTGCGCTTCGTCGCCATCGGGCTGGAGTGATACGATATCCGGTTGATGAGTTCGGCCTCTCCTGCGTCATCGCGAGGCGAAGCCGTGGCGATCCAGGGCGCGCCCTTTCCGGACCTGTCGCGCCCTGGATCGCTTCGCGGCCGCTCGCGATGACGGCGTGGGGCAAAACCCGAAGCGATCAAGCGGAAACGGTATGAGGCGGCTCACGCCTCGGGGATCCTTTCGCCGATCCGGTAGCTCTACGGTGCCGGATCGCGTTACCGCCGGTCGGATGACGGAACGGATCCGCCGTCCCTTCAACGCGCAGCGACGACTGATAGTCTGATCCGGCTCTCGTCGCGTTCTGGATTGTACGTTGGGTTTGTCGGTCTTTTCCGGCGACGGAACCGGAGCGACAACGGGAGGGCCGCCGGCGGGATCGCTTCTGGATCGACTGCGAGGTCGCAAGCAATCTTGATCCGTCGGCGGCGCCTCCACGGTCTTGAGCACGAACGGTAGAGCGGGCGCAGCCCGAGCTTACAATCCCGTGCCAGAGGACCTTGCCTGTCTCGCGAAAGGCCTCGTCATGGTAGCCTCGCCAGCCCACACCGCGCCAGCCTCCCCTTGCTTTCTCGGCGCCGATGTCTCGAAGGATTGGGTCGATCTGGCCGACACGCGCGGACGCACCGCCCGCATCGACAACACGGTCGCGGCCCTGACGGCCACCTTGTCCAAGCCGCACTGGCGCGCCTGCGCCAACCTCGTGTGCGAAGCCACCGGCGGCTACGAGTGGCCGCTGATCGAAGCCGCCACGGCGCTGGGGCTGCCGATCCGCCGGATCCATCCCGGCCGCGCCCGGGCGTTCGCCCGCGCCCAGGCGCGGCTGGCCAAGACCGATCGGATCGACGCCGCCGTCCTGGCCGCCTTGGCGGCCTTTACCGTGGACGAAGTCGCCCCGCCGCTGCCGAGCCCGGCTCAGCGCGCGCTCGCCGAACTGATGACCCGGCTCGGCCAGCTCAAGGATCAGCGACAGGCCGAGCAGTGCCGGGCCGAACGCACCGAGAGCACGATCGTGCGCGCCTCGATCACCGCCAGCCTCGCCCTGCTCGACGGCCAGATCGCCGCGATCGGCGCGGCCTTGGACGAAGCCATCGCCGCCGATGCCGAACTGGCTCGCACCCCCGCCCTGTTGCGCACGTGCAAGGGCGTCGGACCCGTGGCCTGTCGTGCCCTGCTGGCGTGGCTGCCGGAACTCGGCCGCCTGAACCGGCGCACGGTCGCGGCTCTGGTCGGCGTGGCGCCCATCACCTGCCACAGCGGCTCCTCGATCCGCTCGGCCAGCATCACCGGCGGACGCAAAGCCTTGCGCGACGTGATGTTCATGGCCGCCCTGACCGCCAGCCGCCACAACCCCGTCTTCCGCCGCCTCTACGAGCGCCTGCGCCAAGCCGGCAAGCCCCACAAACTCGCCCTCATCGCCGTCGTGCGAAAGCTCGTCACCACCCTCAACGCCATGGTCCGCGCCGGAAAGACCTTCCAGACCGCTTGACCTGAGACACGGTAGATCGCTTCGGCTCCGCCTCGCAAAGACGTAAGAGGCAGACTCATACGATATCCGGTTGAAGACTTCGGCCTCTCCTGTGTCATTGCGAGGCGAAGCCGTGGCAATCCAGGGCGCGACCTTTCTGGACGTGTCGCGCCCTGGATCGCTTCGCTGCCGCTCGCGATGACGGCGTGGGGCGAAACCCTGAAGCAATCAATCGGAAACGGTCTCAAACGGTCATTGCGAGCCGTCAGGCGAAGCAATCCAGTTCCGCGACGCTGGCCGGCATGACCGCCATGCCATGGCCTTCAGCAGCTTGAGGAGGCCGTCATGACGGGGCATACGGATTTCGCCCGTTTGATCGGGATCGCGGTTCCGATCGTCCAGGCTCCCATGGTCGGTCCGAAGGCGCGTCTCGCCGCCGCCGTCAGCGCGGCCGGCGGCCTCGGCTCGCTGGCCTGCGCCGCGCTGACCCCGGACCGGATCCGCGCGGAGGTCGCCGAGATCCGCCGGGAGACGGACGCGCCGTTCAACCTGAACTTCTTCTGCCACGAGCCGCCCGCGGCGGACACGAGCCGCGAGACCGCGTGGCGGGCCCTTCTCGCGCCCTACTACCGCGAACTCGGCCTCGACCCGGCGGCGCCGGTGACGATGGCCGACCGCGCCCCGTTCGATGAGGCGACGGCAGACGTGGTGGCGGAGTTGCGCCCCCGCGTCGTCAGCTTCCACTTCGGCCTGCCGGCGGAAGCGCTGCTGCGGCGGGTACGGGCGGCGGGCTGCCTGATCCTGTCCTCGGCCACCACCGTGCGGGAGGCGCGCTGGCTCGCCGAGCGCGGCGTCGACGCGGTGATCGCGCAAGGGGCGGAAGCCGGCGGTCACCGCGGCATGTTCCTCACCGACGCGGCGGCCTCGCAGGTCGGGACCATCGCCCTGGTGCCGCAGATCGTCGATGCGGTGGACGTGCCGGTGATCGCGGCAGGCGGCCTCGGCGATCCCCGCGGCGTCGCCGCGGCCTTTGTCCTCGGTGCCGGCGCGGTGCAGGTCGGCACCGCCTATCTGCGCTGCCCGGAAGCCGGGATCTCCGCGCCCTACCGCGCGGCCCTGAACGCGGCCCGCGACGAGGACACGGCGCTGACCAACGTGCTCACCGGCCGCCCGGCCCGCGGCCTGCTCACCCGCGCGGTGCGGGAACTCGGACCCGTCAGCGCGGCGGCGCCGGCCTTTCCCGGCGCGGCGGTCGCGCTCCAGCCCCTGCGCATGGCGGCCGAGGCCCGGGGTTCGGGCGACTTCTCCCCGCTCTGGTCGGGGCAGGCCGTCGGCCTCTCGCGGGAACGCCCGGCCGCCGAACTGACCCGCCTGCTGGCGGGCGGCGTTCCGCGATGAGCCGCGACGAGAAAGGGCCGCCCCGAGGGGCGGCCCTTTCGCATTCCGAGGAAAATCCCGAACCGATCAGCGCGAGTAGAACTCGATGACGAGGTTCGGCTCCATCTGCACCGGGTAGGGCACCTCGGAGAGGCCCGGGATCCGGGTGACGCGGGCGGTCATCTTCTGGTGATCGACCTCGATGTAGTCCGGCACGTCGCGCTCGGCGAGCTGCGAGGCCACGACCACGATCTCGAGCTGGCGGGAGGCTTCCTTCACCTCGATCACGTCGCCGGCCTTGACCTGGAAGCTCGGGATGTTGACCCGGCGGCCGTTGACCTTGATGTGCCCGTGGTTGACGAACTGGCGCGCGGCGAACGGGGTCGCCACGAACTTCGAGCGGTACACCACGGCGTCGAGGCGGCGCTCGAGCAGGCCGATCAGGTTCTCGCCGGAATCGCCGCGCAGGCGGATCGCCTCGGCGTAGTAGCGGCGGAACTGCTTCTCGGTGATGTTGCCGTAGTAGCCCTTGAGCTTCTGCTTGGCGCGCAACTGCGTGCCGAAGTCGCTCATCTTGCCCTTGCGGCGCTGGCCGTGCTGGCCGGGGCCGTACTCGCGGCGGTTCACGGGGCTCTTCGGGCGGCCCCAGATGTTCTGGCCCATGCGGCGATCGAGCTTGTGCTTCGCCTGGACGCGTTTCGACATCGCTGTTCCTCTGGAACACGTTTTTGAGGAACGCGCCCTCCTCTCCCTCTCCGCCGGAGCGGCGAGGGCGACAGGGCGGCTGTTACCGCCCGCGGGTGCGCATGAAATGCGACGGGGCTCCAAACCGGAGCCCCGAACACGAGCGGGTGCCTAGACGAGAACGCCGGCACCGTCAATGCCGCCGCCGCTCCTGCACAGGGCAATCGCTTCAGCGTGAGGAGGCCTTGGTTCGCGGGATGGGCGTTTTGTGATTCACGCGGTGGCTCGCCTCTGGTGAGCCGCCCATGCCGTCCTCTCTGTCGATCCTCGACCACTTCTCCGCCCTGGAGGATCCGCGCCAGCGCTGGCGCGTGGTCTACCCGCTGCCCGAAATCCTGCTGCTGATCCTGTGCGCCACGCTCTGTGGCATGGACGACTTCGTCGAGATCCGGCTCTGGGGTGAGCAGCGCCTGAGCTTCCTGCGCCGCTTCCTGCCCTACGAGCGCGGCCTGCCCGCCCACGACACCCTCAACGACGTCGTCAACGCGCTCGACGCCGACCTCTTCAAGGCCTGCTTCACGGCCTGGGTCGAGAGCCTGCGCGAGGCCGAGCCCGATCTCATGGCCATCGTCCTTCGACAGGCTCAGGATGAGGGGCAAAACCTCGCGGCGCTGCCACGCCAAGTCCGCCGGCCGGGCCGCCCTGCACACCGTCTCGGCCTGGGCCGCCCGTCAGCGTCTCGTGCTGGGCCAGGAGGCCGTCGCCGACAAGAGCAACGAGATCACCGCCATCCCCTGCCTCCTGGAGCGGCTCGAACTCAGGGGGGCACTCGTCACCCTCGATGCGATGGGGACCCAGACCGCCATCGCCGAAACCATCGTGGCCCGGGGCGGCGACTATCTGCTGGCGCTCAAGGGTAACCGTCCCACCCTCCACAACGACATCGTGCGCTTCTTCGCCGACCCAGGCGCGTTGATCGCGGACACCGACGAGACCATCGACAACGACCATGGCCGTCTCGAACGCCGCCGCGCCAGCGTGGGCCACGACGTGACTTGGCTCACCTCGGATCGCCGCTATCCCGATGAGCCGCACAGGCCCCATCTGGCGATGATCGGCTTGGTCGAGACACAGGTCGAGCGCGCCGGCAGGATCGAGCGCGAGCGGCGCTACTATCTCTCGTCGGCCAAGCTCGATGCCAAGACCTTCGCGACGGCCGTGCGCGCCCATTGGCAGATCGAAAATCGCCTGCACTGGGTGCTCGACGTCGTCGTCCATGACGACCTCGTGCGCCTGCGAACCGGATCAGGACCTCAGAACATGGCGGTCGTGCGCCACATGGCCATGAACCTCGTCCGCGCTCCACACGACCGTCACAGCCTCAAGGTCCGCAGAAAGCTCGCTAATCTCAATCCCGACTACCTCGAAGCCCTCGTCCGACAGACACCCATCCAAGCGAAAGAAACCTGAAGCGATTCCCCTGTCCCGGGTGCACGCCCATCGGCGCCGACAAGACCGCATTCACCGTTTGGCAGGAGGATCTCTTAGTACGCATCCGGCGAAGGCCACCTTGTGAGCTGGCCCGTTGAGGCTGAGGTCATAGGAGTAATCCTAGGACCTTGAGCATGACCCAGGCGGGTATCGAACTGGTGAGAGCCGAGCGGCGTCGACGCTGGACGCGGGCGGAGAAGGAGCGGTTGGTTGCCGCTTCGTTTGAACCGGGTGTGTCGACCTCGGATGTCGCCCGCCGGGCCGGTCTCCACGTCAGTCAGCTGTTCCGCTGGCGCAAGTTGCTGTGCGAGCGTGTCGGTGCTCCCACGCCAGCGCTAGTCCCCGTCGTGATCGCTCCCACGCCCGCCGCGATGACGGTCGAGCCTGGTCGAGAGCCCAACCGCGGCCGTCGCTCCGGCGGGGTGATCGAGATCGATCTCGGCAGAGGCCGGCGCGTTCGGGTCGGCTCCGACGTCGATGCCGCGGCGCTTCGGCGGGTGCTCGACGCCCTGGAGGGCCGATGATCCCGCTGCCGGCCAACGTGCGGGTTTGGCTGGCCACTGGCCACACCGACATGCGCAAAGGCTTTTCCAGTTTGGGCCTGATCGTCCAGGAGACGCTCAAGCGCGATCCCCATGGCGGGCATCTGTTCGTGTTCCGCGGACGGCGCGGCGACCTGATCAAGGTGATCTGGCACGATGGCCAGGGCGCGTGTCTCTACACAAAGCGGCTCGACCGCGGCCGTTTCCTGTGGCCCTCGGTGGCGGATGGAGCCGTGACGATCTCGACGGCGCAACTCGGCTACCTGCTCTCGGGTATCGACTGGCGGATGCCGCAGGAGAGCTGGCGTCCGAGCGCTCTCGGCTGAGGATAACGCGTTACAGCGCTTGAAGAATATGCTCTTCTCTCAAGCGTGCCGAACGCGCCCGAGCCCCCGCCGCTTCCCACGGATCTTGCCGCCGCCCACGCCATGATCCTGGCCGAGCGGGCGGCCCGGCTTGCCTCGGAGATCGCGGTCGAACGGCTGAAGCTGGAGGTCGCCCGGCTGCGGCGAGAACGGTTCGGGACCTCCTCGGAGCGCAGCGCCCGGATCGACCAGCTCGAACTCGTCCTGGAGGATCTGGAGGAGACGCTGGCCGAGACCCAAGCGCAGGCGGCCGCCGAGCCCGAAGCACTCTCCGGTGCGGCTTCCTCGCGGCGCAAGCCCGCCCGCCGGCCTCTGCCCGAGCACCTGCCGCGCGAGCGCGTCGTCCATCCCGGCCCGACGACCTGCGCGTGTTGCGGCGGAACGCGCCTTCGTCACCTCGGCGAGGACGTCACCGAGACCCTGGAGCGGATCCCGGCGCGCTGGGTCGTGATCCAGCACGTACGCGAGCGCTTCTCGTGCAGCGACTGCGAGACGATCGCGCAGGCTCCGGCCCCGTTCCATCCGATCCCGCGCGGACGAGCGGGCCCGAACCTCCTCGCCGAGGTGATGATGGCCAAGTTCGGCCTGCACCTGCCGCTGCATCGCCAGAGCCAGCGCTTCGCCCACGAGGGCGTACCGATCGACGTCTCGACGCTGGCCGGCTGGGTCGGAGCGGTGACGACCGCCCTGTCGCCCCTGGTCACCCGGATCGAGGCCCATGTTCGAGGGGCTGAGCGCCTGCATCTCGACGACACGCCCGTACCGGTCCTGGCCAAGGGCAAGACCCGCACGGGGCGGCTCTGGACGGTGGTGCGTGACGACCGACCCTTCGGCGGTCCCGAGCCGCCGGCTGTGGCCTACTTCTACTCCCCCGACCGCTCTGGCGCGCATGCCGAGACCTGGCTGGGCGATTTCCACGGCATCGTGCAGGCGGATGCCTTCTCCGGGTTCGGTCGGCTGTACGAGCCCGGTCGCAAACCAGGCCCGCTCCGCGAGGCGGCTTGCTGGGCGCATGCCCGGCGCAAGTTCTTCGAGCTGGCTGACCTGAGGAAGGCTCCGATCGCCATCGAAGCGGTGGCGCGGATCGACGCGATCTTCGCGCTCGAGCGCACCATCATTGGCCTCGGACCGGACGACCGCCGTGCGCATCGAAGCGCCCGCTCGGCCGCCCTCGTCGCCGAGTTGAAGGCGTGGCTGCTGGCCAACCGTGCCAAGCTCTCGGCCAAGGCTCCGGTGGCGCAAGCGATCGACTACATGCTCAAGCGCTGGAGCGCCTTCATCCTCTTCCTCGACGACGGGCGCGCCTGCCTCTCAAACAACGCCGCCGAACGGGCGATCCGGCCGATCGCGGTAGGCCGCCGCAACTGGACCTTCGCCGGCTCAGACGCGGGCGGCCATCGCGCTGCGGCACTCTACACGCTGATCGAGACCGCCAAGCTCAATGGTGCCGACCCACAAGCCTGGCTTGCCGACATCCTCAGCCGTCTGCCCGGCCATCCGACCCGGCACATCGACGATCTGCTGCCCTGGAACTGGACCCCGCCTCAACCCAAGCAGGTCGCCGCCTGACACACCACCTCAGAGGACAACGCGGCCTTCACCGGAAGCGTACATCTCTTATGCGCACCTCACGAAGGACGATGATTGTCGTCGCTTCGACCGTGATGCTGTCGTCAGCCGCGTCGGCCGCAGATCGCCCCAGGGCGCGCTCTCCTGATGGCCAGTTCGTCGCCTCAACCCGGCCGACGCGTGGCACGGCCGGCGCCAGCGGCCAGGCGCCCGCGTCGCTGTGGCTGACCGACACGCGCACGGGGCGCAGCCGCGAATTGTACCGCGGCCGTTACTCCAACGATCCCAAGCGCAACTTTTCTAGCCTCGCCAATCCCGACTTCTCGCTCGACGGCGGCTATGTCTATGTCGAGGCGGACGCCTACGCGACCTCGCCTGCGATCCATCAGGTCGCGGTTCGCACAGGCGTGATCCGCTACGTCACTGACGGCGCCCTCTACGGCGTGTTGCGCAGCGGCCCGTGGCGGGGCTTCCTGATCGTTCAACAGCATCGCTATCGCCAGGACGGCAACGGGTCGTTCGACCCCTTCGTCATCGTCAAGCCCGATGGGCGCGAATTGGCGATGGTCCCTGGTTCGGACGGCCCCGATCCGGAGCGTGCGGTCGCGCGATGGCTCGGCGCAAAGAAATGGATCTCGTCGTGATAACGAGCTGCGCAAGCGCGTCCGCGACCATTCTCGAATGCCAATCCTGATCTACCCCGCGTCCCTTGCATCAATCATGTCCGGAGATAATTCCGAGGAAATACCAAGGTCAAAGCACCAGTTCTGATCGTACCTTCCGGTCGATTAACGCCAGACTAGCCCTATTCTCTGCCGCCGGCATCTTGGTCGGTAGCGCGGCCATTGCACAGGTCGTGGAACCGGTCGCCCCGGTTCCTCGCTTTGGTCCCAGGTCTCATGTCGGCGACGCGAATGCCGGATTGCCTCGACCCTACGGTGTTCAGCGCCAGCGGTTAGGTCGGCCAGGACCTAGGGGAACGATGATGCCTTCGGGGCAGGTCGGACCGGCTTGCATGACACCGCTCTGGAAAGCCGGGTTGCGAACCAATCATGTGGAGTGCCCGCTTTACCTGCCCACGCGGCCCGGCGCATCGCAGCAGTGCATGGCGAGAGACGGCGCAGGCCGCATGCACGCCGTGACCGTTACCTTCCTCGACTGGGATGCCTCGACGGGGCGTGGGACGATCGACTGCCGCTTGAACGGCCGTTGATGGAATAAGCGAAGGGCAAGCTTCGGTGAGGGAAAGTAACGTGAGAGCATTGGCGAGTCGCTTTCGCAAATGTGTTCGAGGACGGCCGCCCGCTTCGCAACTGATGCGATCGCAGCGCTCTCGCACCTACGCGAGCCACGAAGGAATGATCGCAAGAACATAACGGAGTCGAGACGAATATGCTTCCCATCATTGTCGCACTTCTTTCCGCCATGCCTGGCCCTCCGCCCAAGGCCCTGATGCCGAGGGGAGCGATCCAGGAAGTCACCTTGGCGCCAATCTTCCGCTTTCGATTCATGTGCTCGGAGCATCCGGTAGGTGAGTTGGAATATGCGGGTGACCCGCTGGGAGCGGATTGTCTCGTCTTCGGGGGCATGGATGGGGATATCGGTTTTGCCAAGCTCTACCGCGGCGACGGTCGCGCCAACGCGAACTGGTACGGATGGCACGCCGACGTCCTGGCCCCGATCAACGGCGTTGTCGCATTCGTCTACGACAATCCGAGGGTCAACACGCCGGGCACACTGGGACCGCCGCCGGCTGGGACGGTCCGCATCCGAACCGCGGATGGGGTGATCGTGACCATGGGACACCTTGCCGACGTTCGGGTCCATGTCGGCGACAGGGTAGAGGCGGGTCAGGTGTTGGGCATCGACGGCAACAACGGCAATGCCCGGGCACCGCACATCCATATCGGCGCCTACCGCGAGGCTACGGATGAACCACTTCAAATCCGATGGGATTTGCGTGCTCTGGCGAAGACGGCGCCTTTCGCGAAGACGGACGAATGAAGCGACTCGGGGCTGGGCTGAGGAGTCAGCAACTGGGTCGTGCCTGACAAGGTCAATTACGGGAAATCCAGGGAAACATTGCCCATGAAACTCGATGCCTCACGAGCGATCGGCGCCTATGCGGCCGTCACCACGCTCGCCCTCGCCTGGCTGACGCTTGGCGCGAATGCCGGCCCCAAGCCTGCGACGTTCGACACGATCGACATCCAGCGCATCAACGTCCGCGAGCCCGACGGCACCTTACGCATGACGATTGCGTCGCGGGACCGCATGCCGGGTATCATCGTCGCCGGGCGCGAGACGCCTCACCCCGATCGCGCACAGGCAGGCATGATTTTCTACAACGACGAAGGAACGGAAAACGGCGGGCTGGTATTCTCCGGCGCGCTGAAGAACGGCAAGCCGACTAACCTCGGCGCCTTGTCCTTCGATCGGTGGCGGCAGGATCAGACGGTTTCGCTCAGCAGCGAAGAAGCGGGAGACACGCGGCAGGCGGGGCTTGCCATCAACGATCGCCCCGATCGGCCGGTCGATTTCCCGACCGTCGCCCGGCTGGTTCGCGAGCCAGCCAGCGCCGAGCGCGACGCTTCCATTCGCGCCGCCGGCGTCGGGATAGCGCCGCGTGCGTTTCTCGGCCGTACCGAGGACAGGTCGTCGGTGCTTGCACTGCGTGATGGTGACGGTCGCAAGCGGCTGGAACTGAAAGTCGCGGCGAGCGGACACGCAACGATCAATTTCCTCGACGATCAGGGGCACATCGCGCGCTCGATCACGGACGTGGGACGCTGAGCAGAGCGTGCCGGGTGGCATCGTCGGCCGGGTAGAAGCATTCCAGCGTCAGTTCCGCCAACGTTACGTCGGTCGCGGTGCCAAACACAGTCGTCGTCGACAGGAATGAGAGTACCTGACCATGCGCCTCGCTGTGGATCGCGAGGGGCACCGCGATGCTTGCGAACGAGCCTGCCGGCTGACGACTGACCGGACACGGAAAGCGAGCCAATTCGGTATGGAGCGCCGCGAGTTCAGGATCGCCCGAACGGTCGCTATCGACGCGCAGACGCGCCAGCAGATGGTGTCGCCATTCGGTGAGGTTCGCGATGCGCGCGGCCAATCCTTTGGGATGCAGCGTGGCTCGCAACACGTTGATCGGCGGTGCCAGGAGCATGGGGTCGACGCCCGATAGCATCGCCGTTGCCGCATCATTGGCGCGGACGAGATTCCAATGGCGATCGACCGCCAGCGCCGGAAACGGGGCATGCGCGCGCAGGATCGCTTCGACGGCCGTCAGCGCGGCCACCATGTCGGGCGCCTCGAGCGCTTGTTCGCCATGCATGGGCGCATAACCCGCGGCGAGTAACAGCCGGTTCTGCTCACGCAGCGGCATCGCCAATGGCTGGGCAAGACGCAGCAGCAACTCACGGCTGGGCGCCGCGCGCCCGCTCTCGACGAAGCTCAGGTGGCGGCTCGATACCTCCGCCTCACCGGCAAGCTCGAGCTGGCTCAATCGGCGCCTTCCGCGCCAGTCGCGCAGTACGTCCCCTACGGTGGTCGTTCGTGTCGCCATGGCCGCACTCTACCGCGGCACGGCCCCAATGCCATTACCTGTCAGGTAATCGCCTTGCCTGATTGGCAGCCGCATCCTCGGTCCATCAACGACGAGGAGACGGACGATGACCGACCCGGACACACTGGCGCGCAACTATCTGGCGCTTTGGAACGATGCCGATGCAGCCTCGCGCGATCGTCGCTTATCCGAGGGCTGGACCTCCGATGCCCGCTACGCCGATCCGATGATGACGGGTGAAGGCCATTACGGTATCGCCGCCATGATCTCGGCTGCCCGCGCCCAGTTCCCCGGCTACGTCTTCGCGCTCCGCGGCACCCCCGACGCGCATGGCCCCTTCGCGCGCTTCTCCTGGACGCTGGCGCCCGAACACGGCGCGCCGATCGCCGGCGGAACCGACATCGTCCGGCTCGCACAGAATGGTCTCATCGCCGAGGTGATCGGTTTCCTCGACAAGGATGCCGCATGAGCCCGGCCTCTATTCCGCGTGGCGACTGCCATGGGCTGTTCGTTCGCGACTGGGGCGCTGGATCACCCATCGTCCTGATGGCCGGATGGGCGATGGACGGCCGGATCTGGGGCGAGACCATGCTCCACCTCAACGCCGCTGGCTTCCGCACGATCGCTTACGATCGCAACGGACACGGGCGATCCACCGATCGGCCGGGCTACGACTACGACAGCCTCGCCGATGATCTCGCCTCGCTACTGGAAACGCTCGACCTGACAGGCGTCACGCTGGTCGCCCATTCCGGTGGCGGCGGCGAGGCGATCCGCTATCTCTCGCGACATGGCCGCTCGCGGATCGCGAGGCTCATTCTCGTGGGGGCGACGGGGCCGCGGGTTATCGGCGAGAACGGGATCACACCCGAGATGGTGGACGGACTGTGCGCGCAGTTGTCCTCCGACTTGTCAGGTTGGATCGACGCCAACATCGACCCTTTCGCCCCCGGCGCACCGAGCCGGATCAACGAGTGGATGGCGGCGATGGTGCTCGATTGCTCCCGCCGTGCCGTGGTCGAATTTCAGCGTACGATTGCCTTGAGCGACCTCTCGGCGGAAGCCGCTGCGCTCGATCTGCCGGTCACCATCATCCACGGTGACCGCGACGTGTCTGCGCCGCTGGACAGCAGTGGTCGCGTCTACGCCGCGACGATTCCGGACGCGAAGCTGATCGTCTACGACGGCGTGGCGCACGGCGTGATGGTAACGCACGCTTTCAAGCTCGCGAACGATATCGCCCGGTCGGTGTCGGCATGATCGAACCGTCAACCGCTGAGGCCATCGTCCTCGACAGGCTGCTGGGCTCGCCCGTTGCGCGTTCGCTAGGCTTGGCGATCGACAGCATCGAGCCGCGTTCAGTCCGGCTGCGCCTACCATTCGCAGCCACGAACGTAACGGAGAGAACCGTCATCCACGGCGGCGTCATCGCCACCCTCGCCGACGTGGCGGCCGTCGCCACAGCGGTGTCGGGCGCGAAGGCCGCGCCATCAGGCGGAGCGACCAGCAGTTTGAGCATCACCTACCTTGCCCCGGCAGACGGCTGCGATCTTATCGCGACCGGCATAGCGTTGCGCAGCGGCAGTCGGCAGCATGCCATACGAGTCCGGATTGCAGGCAACGATGGCGCCCCCGTCGCAGAGGCTCTGGTACAGGTGGTGCTCGTATGACCTTGCAGTCGAACCCGGAAACCTACGTCATCACCTTCCACGTCAAACCCGATCAAGTGGATCGCTTTCGCGCGCTCCTCGACCCGGTGCTCGACGCGATGCGTCACGAACCAACCTTCGTCCGAGCGACGTTGCACGTCGATCCCGAGCGGCCGAACGTCTTCCAGCTCCATGAAACCTAGACCGATCGCAACGATGTTCTCGAGGTGCAACTCAATCGCCCTTATCGGCAAGCTTGGCATGCCGGCATGGACGACATGCTGGCCGAGCCTCGTCAGTTCGCCATCTGGACGGTCGTGCGAGCCGATTGATGTCTGATCCCGCTGTGCATGCAGATCTACCCGGTGCCGGTGCACAAAGGAGGCGAGCAGCGAGCGCTTGCAAGTGGACTATCGCAGACGCAGCCGGCTTTCCCTAGAGCGGACATCGACACATTTCGAAATAGGACATCTTAAGATGATGATGCACGGGCTAGCAAAATTAGGATGGCGGACGCTCTCGCTGACTGCGCTTGGCATCTTCGCGCTTCCTGCGGTGGCGCAGCAACCGTTTCAGATGCCTCCACCCGAACTGGTGCAGCCCTCTAACGGCGGTGTCCGCATCGGGGAGCAGGGCCTTTTCGCCAACTGGTATGCGGGTCCAGCGCGCGATGAGAAGGTCCCGGCGGTCTTGCTCCTCGGCGGGTCCGAGGGCGGGATCGGCAGCGGTGCCGCACGCCAAGCCGCTGATCTGTCAGCGCACGGCATAGCGGTTTTGCAGCTCGCCTATTTTGGCGCACCCGGCTTGCCGTCGAAGCTGGACCTCGTCCCGCTCTCCTATTTCGACAAGGCGCTGGCCTGGATCAAACGGCAGCCGGGGGTCGATCCCAAGCGGATAGCCGTCGTCGGTGCGTCCAAGGGGGCTGAAGCCGCTTTGCTCATCGCGACGCGCCACCCCGAACTCCGCGCCGTGGTCGTCGGTGCGCCGTCGGCCGCGGTCTGGCCGGGGATCGATTTCTCCGGCGGGGACACGGGCTCGTCCTGGACCGTGGACGGACACCCCCTTCCGTATCTCCGCTATGGAGAAGGCGCCACCAGCACCTTCGACGGGTATCGAACCGGCTTCGCCACACTGCCGGCGCATCGCGACGCGGCCATTCCGGTGGCGAGGATCAAGGCGAAGGTCATGCTCATCTGCGGTCGCGCCGACACCTTGTGGCCGTCCTGCCCGATGGCCCAACTAGTGAAGCGCAAGATGGGCAGAACGGCCCTCGTCCTGGCGTACGACGACGCGGGTCACGCGGTGTTCGGCCCGCCGGTCCAGACGGACACGGCGGGGTATCGCTCGTTGGCTTCGCTCGGGGGAACATCCGAGGGAAATAATCGAGCGCGCGCCGATGCGTGGCCCAAGGTGGTGACGTTCCTTCAACGATAGCATGACGTCGCGCGGCCGACCTTTCCGATAAATGGGTTCGCGAGACATGCACATCAGAGGCGAATGATCCGGTTCACCTTCACGGCATCGAAAAACGCGGCATCGTGGCTGGCGACGATGATCGCACCGTCGTAGCTCTCAGCGGGAGCTGCCGGCCGCGTTCAGTGCAGCCGCCGCTTGAAAGAGCGCCTTCAAAGCCGCTTCGTCGAGCTCGTCATGCTCGCGAATGTCGAGCGCGCGTCTAACCCCCGTGAGGCTGGCATTGAACAGGCTGCTGGGGTCGGTCAGCGAACTCCCCTTGGCGAAGGTCAGCTTGACCTTATCCTTATAGCTTTCGCCGGTGCAGATGATCCCGTGATGCGACCAGGTCGGGACGCCGAGCGGGCTGGTCGGTTTCCGCCATTTCACCTCCTCGATCACGTCGGGCACCGCATCCCTGATAAGGCGACGAATGCGCGTCAGCAGCGCCCCGCGCCAATCGCCCAAGCTCGCGATCTTCGCATCGACGTCGTCAGACATGCGGATGCCGCCTTTCGTCCGCTGGGCCTCGCGACCCTAACGATTCCGGCCTCCCGCGGTGCGCGCCCGTCATCGCGCTTCCACCAGCTTCCACCCATTGTCCGAAGGATCGCGGAAACTGGCGTCGACGCTCCCGAAACGGCTCACCGGTTCCTGCGTGAATTCGACCCCCTTTGCCGAAAAGCGCTCATAGGCGGCACGACAGTCGTCAACGGTCAGCACCAACGGCGGCATGGCGCCCTTGGCGACCACCGCGTCCAGCGTGTCTGCGGTGTCTTTGTCGATCATCGGCGGCCCGGGCCTGAACAGGCCCAACTGGAAGCCGGGTTGATCCGGATGCTGCACTGTCAGCCAGCGAAAATCGCCGTTTTTCGCGTCCGTGTGAACGACGAAACCCAGCTTACCGACGTAGAAGGCGAGCGCCTCGTCCTGGTCGCGCACGTAGATGCCGGCAACTCCGACGCCATCAGTCATGATCCGCTCCGTCTTTCATGGGGCGAGCATATCCTCCTCGTTCTGACGGCGCTTCTCCGAAACTGCGCTGGTGAGATCGGGCCGGTATGCGGCGATGACGAAGCAATGTGGCACCTCGTGCAGTCCGTTCGGGCTGGTCCCTTCACGTGCGCGAAAGTCGGTCGGGCTCTCTTCGACGATGTCGCGGAATACGCGGCCGAATGTACCGAGGCTGCTCCAGCCGGTCTGGAAGGCTATGTCCGTGACCGAAGTTTCCGTGTCGCGAAGCAAGGCCTTCGCACGCTCGATCCGGCGCGAGAGAAGATAGCGATGGGGAGGTATGCCGAAGGCGTCCCTGAACGACCGGGCGAAGTGGGCCTGCGATATGCCGCTTACCGCAGCGAGACTGCGGACCGTCCACGGCTCGTGCGAAGCCGCGTCCATGCTGTCCTTGGCGCGAAGCAGGCGGCGCAACAGCGCCGGATCCCGACTCTTCCTGCGCCGAACAATCGCATGGCCAAGCGCCGTAGGATCGCATGTTGCTGACATCAACGCGACCCTAAGCCAGGGAGCGGCCCGATCAACGCTGTTTGCACACCAGTTGTAGACCCTGTCGGCGCCTGGCAGGGGCATGCTCGGCTCGCAAACGGCCGACGCTCGGTCGGAAGCGGCAACGCGGCGGATCGTCGTCCTGCGTCGGCTACAGGTGGCGCGTTTCCGCGGGTGCATGCGTCCAATCGTCGTGCAGGCCATCGACGATCGTCAGCGGGGCGGCGAGAAGCTCGTCGACCGGCAGATCGTCGATGGTTGCAACCTGCACCACGACGTACTCCTCACCACTTTCCGGGCGGCGAACATGCGTGTGGGTGGAGATGCCGCAAGCGTTGCAGAAATGGTGCGTGCCCTGATGCTTTCCCATGAAGCCGCCCAATCGTCCGGGCTGGGCGACTAACGAAAAGTCCTCGATAGCGATCCTGTTCGTCTTCCACATGCGCTGCTTCCAGCACAGGCGGCAATTGCATTTCAACGTGCCCGACGACAGATCCAGCACGGCTGTGAAAACAATCGCCTTGCAGTGACACGAACCGTTATACAGCTTTCTCAAGAGTCTTCCTCATCATCGGCATGCCGGCCAACTCAAGCTCGCAGACGCCTGGTCGGCGAGGCGGTCGGAGGCACCGTGCAGCCAGCATGAGCGTCATGCATAAGCTTGACCAGCCCGTCGCGAGCAACAGCCCTGGCGTCCATGTTATCGAGCCGGGAAAGCTGGGTGATCTTCAGACCCGTAGCCTGAGCCAGTCGGAAACCGACCAGATATCCGAAGCGATCCGGTAGCCTATCCGGCGGATTACCCCCGATCTGCAGGGCGCTCGCCGTTGCCGCACTGTCGGTGTCGTCGAAGTGGGCGGCGACGAAGCAGAGGGCGTCTGTCCATCGAGCCTCTGTTGGCGCACGAACTGGAGTTGGTATATCGAGCAACAGTTGATGATCCGTCGCATGCGGTATCATCGTGGCGGTTGCATCCACCGCCAATCCCTCCTGCTAGACCGTGCACCAAAGCTGATCGCAGTCCACGAAGTGCCGCGCATGTTCGAGGTGGAAGCTCTCGTGGATCAAGAAGGGCTCGAACGACTCATCTTAATGATATCTGGCGATCATATCGGCGCCGAACAGCATGACGTGCCGTTTGCCGGGCAGGAGATAATCCGAACCGCCATCGCGCTGGCCCGGAGAATGATACAGGTAGATCGGCTGCGGCGCCGCGAAATCCGGAAAGACTTTCCGGAACCGGCCGATCGCGCCGCTCAACGCCATCGGAAACGTGGCGATGACGCGGTCGTAACCCGGCCTGTCGGCCGAGAACTGACGCACGGCACTGGCGATCCGCCGGTCCGTGCCTGCACCATCCGGGTAGATGCCGGGCAGCAGCGCGTTCATCCGCGTACGGATCGTCGCGATCCGCATGGCCTCGGTCTGGCCGACCGTCTCGGTCACGGTCTTTTCGAACGGTGTGGCGAGATCGACGTAGTGTGGCGGATGAGGCACCTTCGCTGCTAGGCCGCCGGCGGTGGCCAAGCTTGAGCAGAGCGAAATAAGCGCCAACTGCCGTTTCCGAACCCGCCGCATGATCCTCTCTCAGAAATCCGGCAGGACTTTAGACAGGCCATGCGCCGTCGCAATAGGCCGTGGTGCCCCCGGGCGTGCGCCTTCGACGATGCCGCCGGGGGGGAGTTGCGGGGGTGCCGCTACCTTGCGCCTTTGCCCATCCGTTCGCCGCAACGCGCGACCCAGTCGCGGATCGCCGGATCCGCAGGGGTCATGTCGGCGAACCAGAAGAACGGCGAACTGCACAGCATGTCGGCGGCGGAGAAACGCTCCCCAAGAAGCCATGGCCCGCGGCGGAGCGGCTCGGCCAGCCGCTCGATCATCGTGTCGAAGTCGCGCAGGCTCGCGGTGAGCGCCGGGTGCGTGACGCCCGCCCATTTCAGGATGAGCAGCGGTTCCATGACGCCCTGATAGTAAAACAGCCACGACAGGTAGGCGCCACGCGCCGCTTCTCCTGGCAGCGGCCCGAGACCGGCGGCGGGATAGGCATCGGTCAGATAGAGCATGATCGCGCCGCGCTCGCGCACCTCATCCTCGCCGTCGGTCAGATAGGGCACCTTGCCTTCCGGGTGCGGATTGACCGGATCGCGGCCGCCCGACCCGTCCTGCCGCGCGATGGTGACCTCACGCATTGCGATCTCGGCGCCCAGCATGGGGACGAGCGCCACGACCGTGTCTGATCGGGAATTCGGCGAATAGTAGAGGGTGGGCATCGGGTTCCTCCTTGCTTGGGGTGAGGTCATCCTTCTACGAAGGGGCTCCTGACAATTTCGGGCAGCAGGGATGGCACGATCGGATCGCCTGATGCGGTTGCTGGGTGCGCTGCGGCGGCTTCCCAAGCCGGTGACGGCAGTTCGCCTCGCGGCGGAGACGGAGGTCTCGATACGGCAGTTGTATCGCGACATCGCCACGCTGCGCGCTGGCGGCGTATTGATCGACGGCGCGGCAGGCTACGGCTACACGCTGACCGAAGACCCGGCTTTGCCGCCACAGAGCTTTTCGCGCCTCGAAATCGAGGCGCTGATGCTGGGCGTCGCGAGCCTTGGCGATTTCGGCGACGATGCGCTGACGACGGCGGGGCGCAACGCGCTCGCGCGGATCGTCGCGACCTTGCCCGATCGACAGGCGCGGCAGGCAGCCCATGCGACCATGCGATCCTGGCGTCCGCCCGAGGCGCGCGCCGCCGTCACGGTCGACCTCGATCTCCTGCGCGAAGCCTGCTGGGACGAGTTCAGCGTGCGGATCGTCTATCGCGACGCCAACGAGCGGCGGACCGAACGTGAGATCCTGCCGCTCGGCATGTCCTACAGCCCCAAAACGCTGATGCTGGTGGCCTGGTGCATGTTTCGCGAGGCCCATCGGACATTCGAGGTGCCGCGGATCGAAGCGCTGGAACGGGTCGGACGCAGCTTCCGACCGCGTCGGGTCAAGCTTCTACGGGACTATGTCGTGCTGCGGACCGCGGAATGGAAGACGAAGAAGCATCGTACGGCGACCCTGTCCTGACGCAACTTAGCATCAGGTCGCGCATGCCTCCCGGCTCGCGCAACGTTCCAGTAATAGGAGGGTTAGAGGTCAACCGGTCTCATCAGCAGCCAAGCCGACGCTGGAATGCCACTATTGGTACGGGTGGTCGGACTCGAACCGACAATCTGTTGCCAGAGGCGGATTTTGAATCCGCTGCGTCTACCAATTCCGCCACACCCGCATCGAGCCGCTTGGCTCCTATGTGGCTCCTAGCCCATTTTCGCCACTTCCGGGAGAGCCGTTCAGGATCGCCGTAAGTGCCCGCTTTAGCTGAGAAACCGAAAAAAGTCGTCTAGAACTAAACAAACCCCTTTGGATCGCCCGCGTCTACCAGTTCCGCCATACCCGCGACGCGCCCGCCTCTTCGCACAAGCCGAGGCGGCGGGCCAGAGCGAATCTTTTCCGCACCCGCCGCCGCCCTCGCCTCCGGGGCGCATCTGTGCTGAAAGGGCGACGCTTCCCGGACCCTGACGAGGCCCCATGATCCGCCGGCTCTACGAGTGGATACTCGCGCTCGCCGCCAAGCCCTCCGCGCCCTGGGCGCTCGGGGCGGTGGCCTTCGCCGAGAGTTCGTTCTTCCCCGTGCCGCCGGACGCGATGCTGGTGCCGATGGCGGTGAGCCGGCCCGACCGGGTCTGGTTCTACGCGGCGATCGCGACGGTCGCCTCGGTGCTCGGGGGCCTGCTCGGCTACGCCATCGGCGCGCTGCTGTTCGATTCCGTCGGCCGGTGGCTGTTCAACCTGTACGGGCTCGTCGACAAGGCGGAGACCTTCCAGGCGTCCTACGCCACCTACGGACACTGGGTGATCCTGCTCAAAGGGCTGACGCCGATCCCCTACAAGCTCGTCACCATCACCTCGGGCTTCGCCCATTACTCGCTGTTCTGGTTCATCCTGCTGTCGGTCGTCACCCGCGGGGCGCGCTTCTTCCTGCTCGCCGGGCTGCTCGGGCGCTACGGCATCGGCATCCGCGCCGTGCTCGACCGGCACCTCAACGTCGTCGCGGGGCTGTTCGCGGCGGTGGTGATCCTCGGCTTCGTCGCGTTCAAGGTGATGCTGTGAGAAGCCTTCTCGCCCTTCGCGGCGCCGCGCTCGCGGTGGCGCTCGGCGCCGCGCTGACCGTCGGCGGCGCCCTCGTGTTCGAGCACGGCCTCGGCTACGTGCCGTGCAAGCTCTGCCTGACCGAGCGGGTGCCCTACTACGCCGCCGTCCCGCTGGCGCTGCTCGCGGCCGTTCTGCCGCCGCGGCCCGCCCGCCTGCTGCTCGGACTGGTGGCGCTGGTGCTGCTCTACGGCGCCGGGCTCGGCACCTACCACGCGGGGGCCGAGTGGGGATTCTGGCCGGGGCCGAGCGATTGCAGCGGCGGCTCGGGCGCCGGACCGGCGGATGTCGCCGACTTCCTGAAGAACCTGGAGAGCGTGCGGCCGGTCGATTGCACGGCGGCCGCGTGGCGCTTCCTCGGGGTCTCGCTCGCCGGCTGGAACGCGCTGATCGCGGCCGCCCTCGGCCTGCTGGCCGCAGCGGCGGCCCTTTTCCCTCAGACCTCGCCTCAGGCGTCGACCGGTCCGCACCAGCCGGGCAGGTAGCCGGCCTCCGGCGCCTTGGCGAGGCGCAGCGCCTCCTCCAGCGCCGCGGTGAAGTCGCGCTCGACCGCCTTCCGCTTCAGGTTGCGCCGCAGGTAGTCGGCCCACAGGAACTCGCTGAAGGGCGTGGTGTCCTTGGCGAACCCGCCCGCCCGGCGCAGCTCGCCCGCGAGGCTGCGGAACGGATCGTCGGCAAGGTCGGCGATCCCCTTCGGGATGTCGTCGAAGCCGACCCGCACGCCGTCGGCGTTGTAGGGATGGACCCAGGACTTGTGGTCGGCCACGGTCCAGAACGCGTCCTTGTCGAGCTTGTGCAGGTCGGCGACCACGGTCACCAGCACGCTCTCCACGCCCGCCTCCTGCAACGCGCGGGAGAGATGGTGGTGGTCGATGACGTAGTGCCGCTTCTTCGGCCCCAGCAGCACCGGAATCATGTGCGAACCGAGGAAGGCCGCCTTCTTCTCGGCATCGTGCGCCCGCCAGCGGCGGCGCTTCTCCTCGACCTCGCGGTAGCCCACCGTCATCTGCGTCGGCCGCAGTTCCGCGATCGGCACGGGGGTGAGCAGGGGGTCGCGCGGCGCCATCGAGGTCTCCGTTTCATGGAAGGCAGATTCATGGAAGGCAGGAGCGCAACGCCCCGGCACGGCGCGGGAGCGGCGGCCACGCTTCACGTTCCCGTGAGAGGAACCCTCAGGCCCCCGCGCAGCCGCCCATGGCGCAGACCGTCGCCCATTCCGCCTCGGAGACCGGCTGCACCGAGAGGCGCGCGTTGGTGACCAGCGCCATGTCCTTGAGTGCGGCCTCCGCCTTGATCGCGTCGAGGGCGACCGGGCGCGGCATCGGCGCCACCGCCCGCAGGTCGACCATGCCGAAGCGTCCGCTCTCGTCGGTGTGGTCGGGATAGTAGGGCTTGATGACCTCGACGATGCCGACGACGGCCTTGCCCTCGTTGGAGTGGTAGAAGAAGCCGCGCTCGCCGACCCGCATGGCCTGCATCTGTTTCTTGGCGAGGTGGTTGCGCACGCCGTTCCAGAAGGTGCCGCGCTCCCCCGCCGCGACCTGCTGGTCCCAGGACCAGGTCGAGGGCTCGGACTTGAACAGCCAGTAGGCCATGGCGCGGGACGGCTCCGTCGGGAAAGGCGGCTCCACTCATAACCAAGTTGCAGGGAAGACGACCGATGGTCGTCTTCCCAGCGTCCGGCGGACGCCCGCCGCCGCGCCTTCGCGCGGGCAACCGGCGATGAGCGGGATCATCGCCGGTCGGTATTAACCAATATCCGGCTTCGCTTGAAGGGCGCCGCGGGCCTGTCTCGGCCCGCCCGCCTCCGCGCTCAATCCGTCTCGCCCTTGAGCGGCCGCGACAGCAGCCGGGCCATCGCGCGATCGACCGTCAGGTCTCCGGCGATCACCGCGGCCACGGCCTCGGCCACGGGCATCTCGACCGCCTGCGCCCGGGCGAGACCGACCAGGGCGGCGGCGGTGAAGGCCCCCTCCGCGAGCTTGCCGCCCACGGCCTCCTCGGGGGATGCGCCGCGCCCCAGGCGCTCGCCGAAGGCGAAGTTGCGCGATTGAGACGAGGAGGCGGTGAGCACGAGGTCGCCAAGCCCCGACAGGCCCATCAGGGTCTCGGCCCGCCCCCCGTAGGCGCGGGCGAAGCGCATCAGCTCGGCGAAGGCGCGGGCGATCAGCGCGGCGCGGGCGCTCTCCCCGAGCCCGCGCCCGGCAACGATGCCGGAGGCGATGGCGAGCACGTTCTTGCCCGCCCCGCCGATCTCGACGCCGCGCACGTCGTCGCTGTGATAGAGGCGGAAGGCCGGGCCGGAGAGCAGCCCGGCGAGCCGCGCCGCCCGGGCCCCGTCCCGCGCGGCGAGCGTCACCGCCGTGGGCAGGCCGCGGGCAACGTCGGCGGCGAAGCTCGGTCCCGAGAGCACCGCGACCGGGGCACCGGCCGGCAGGATCTCGGCGGCCACCGCGCTCATGAAGGCGTCGCTGCCCCGCTCGATCCCCTTGGCGCAGAGCACCACCGTCGCCTCCGGCGCCAGCGCGGGCGCGAGCGCCGCCAGGACGCCGCGCAGGGTCTGAGCCGGAACCACGAGCAGCACGGCCGAGGCCGTCGCGAGCGCGCCGGCCTCGGCCGTCGCCCGGACGTTCGGGTGAAGCGCCACGCCCGGGAGATAGCGCTCGTTGACCCGAATCCGCTCGACCCGCGCCGCGGCGGCGGGATCGCGCATCCAGAGCGTGACCGGCCGGCCCGCCGCGGCGGCGGCGTTCGCGAGCGCCGTGCCCCAGGAGCCGCCGCCGACGACCGCGACGGCCTCCGAAGTCCACCCGTTCCGCTCGTCCGCCACTGGGCCCATCTCCGCCTTCCTCCGGGATTCTTTTGTCGGAAACGGCTCGGGATCCTACCGCGACGTCCGCGCCCGGCGATCACGTCCTCGCGGCCCGCGCGGATCGCCTGAGGTCAGGCCGCCGGCGCGGCCTCGGCGAAGGGCCAGCGGGCCCGGGCCGGCACGGTGAGGTCGTCGACGAGGCCGAGCCGCAGGCGCTCCAGCCCGGCCCAGGCGATCATCGCGCCGTTGTCGCCGCACAGCGGCAGCGGCGGGGCGACGAAGCTCAAGCCCACCTCCCCCGCCTGCGCGGCGAGCGCGCGGCGGATCGCGCCGTTGGCCGCAACCCCGCCCGCGGCGACCAGCGCCGTCGGGTGCCCGGCGACGCCCGCGAAGGCGCGCAGACCCACCCGCACCCGATCCACCACCACGTCCACGACGGCGGCCTGGAAACTCGCGCAGAGATCGGCCACGTCCTGCGCGGCCAGCGGTTCGAGGCGCTCGGCCTCGATTCGCAGGGCCGTCTTGAGGCCGGAGAGCGAGAAATCCGGCTGCCGCCGTCCCAGCATCGGGCGGGGCAGCGCGAACCGCTCCGGGTTGCCGTCGGCGGCCAGCCGCTCCACCTCCGGGCCGCCGGGATAGCCGAGGCCGAGGAGCTTGGCGACCTTGTCGAAGGCCTCGCCGATGGCGTCGTCGATGGTCGTGCCGAGCCGCACGTAATCGCCCACGCCCTTCACCGCGACGAGCTGCGTGTGGCCGCCCGAGGCCAGCAGCAGCAGGTAGGGAAAGGCGAGCCCGTCGCTGAGGCGCGGGGTCAGCGCGTGCGCTTCCAGATGGTTGACCGCGAGGAGCGGCTTTCGCGCGACGAGAGCCAGGGTCTTGGCGGTGACGAGGCCGATCAGCACGCCGCCGATCAGTCCCGGCCCGGCGGCGACCGCAATGCCGTCGATGTCGGGCAGCGTCGTGCCCGCCCGCTGGAGCGCCCGGGCGACCAGCCGGTCGAGCACCTCGACATGGGCGCGGGCGGCGATCTCGGGCACGACGCCGCCATAGGCCGCGTGCTCGGCGATCTGGCTCAGCACCTCGTTGGACAGGATGCGGCCGCGTTCGCCCTCATCGAGCGTCACCACGGCGGCGGCGGTCTCGTCGCAAGTGGTCTCGATGCCGAGGATCTTCATCGGTGTCACGCTGCCGTCCACGCAAAGTTGCGCGCCGGGGTCCGGCCCGCCTACTCCATGTTTTCGCGAAGACCCGGCCGGGCGAAGGGCCGGGCGACTTGCGAGGACACGTCTACGCCGAAAACACCGGCGGATACAGGCAAAGCCGCGCTCGGGCCGAACCTGTGGACGGGCATGACAGGGAACGCGCGCATGCGAATCTGGGTGTCGCGGCCCGAGCCAGGGGCGGGGCGCACGGCCCGGCGGCTGGCCGAACTCGGCCATCACGCCCTCGTCGCGCCGGTGCTGCGGATCGCCCCGACCGACGAGCCGCCGCCGGCGGGCCCGTTCGACGGGCTGATCCTCACCAGCGCCAACGCCGCCGCGCCGCTCGCCGGGGCAGGTCTTCCCGACATACCGGCCTTCGCCGTCGGCACGCGCACGGCGGAACGCGCCCGGGCCGCGGGACTGCGGTCGGTGCTCTGCGCGGACGGGGACGCCGTCGCCCTGACCCGGCTGGTCGCGGAACACGTCGGGCCGGGCGGTCGGCTCCTCCACGCGGCCGGCGCGGATCGCAAGGCCGAGCCCGGTGCGAGCCTCGGGGCCGCGGGCTACCGCGTCGTGGCCTGGACCGCCTACGCCGCGCGGGCGATGTCGGCGCTGCCCGAACCGGCCTTGCGGGCGCTCGCCGGGCAGGATGGCGACCCGCCCCCGGCGGCCGCCCTGCACTTCTCCCGCCGCAGCGCCGAAACCGCCGAGGGCCTGTGCCGTGCGGCCGGTTTGAGCGGAGCGTTTCGGGCTCTGGCGCATTACTGCCTGTCCCCGGACGTGGCGGCAGGGCTGGTCGAGCTCGGCATCGCGGCCCATTTTGTGGCGGCGCGACCGAGCGAGGAGGCGCTTCTCGCCGGTCTCGCAGCCGCTCTGGATTCGAGCGCCCGCATCGTGCCGCCGGCGGCCGGTACGGGCTCGTGAGGGCTCCGGAGCGTCGGAGACGGGGCCTTTGAAGCGGTTCCGATGGATGACGGCGCCGGCCCGCTCTTCTATGGGAGCGCACCGCGCCGGTACGACGGCTGAATGTGGAGCGAACGCCCGTGACTTCACCCAAGGACGGCCCCAGGGGGGGTGCCAAGTCGCCGGAGTCCAAGCCGCCGGAGTTCAAGTCTTCGGAGCCGGCGAAGGATTCGTCCAAGCCCACCGGTCCGACTCCCACCGATCCGAAGGGGACGGGCAAGGCCGCGGACGCATCCTCACCCGCCTCCGACGTGAAGCCGGCCGCATCCGGTTCGGCCCCGACGAAAGCCGAGCCCGCCAAGACGGAGCCGACCGGCAGCAGCGCCCTCTCCGAAGCCGGCGCAGCCAGCGCGTCCGGGCGCTCGCAGGATGCCAAGTCGGAGGGCGTCAAGCCGGAGGGCGCCAAATCCGAGCCGACGAAGTTCGAGCCGGTCAAATCGGGTCCGACCGGAGGCGGCGCCGTGTCTGCGGTCAACGCCCCTTCCGCTGCGAACGCCTCCGCCCCGGGCACCGCGTCCAAGCCCGGAGAAGCAGGCAAGCCGTCGACCGGCCCCGACTCGTCCACGACCCCCGCCCCGATCGCACCCGGCGGAAGCGCGCCCCTCAAGCCGGGCTCGACCGGCAGCAGCGCCGTGCCGCCCGTGCCGACCGGCAGCAAGCCCGCCGATGCCAAGTCGACCGACGCCAAGCCCGAAGCCCCTGCCAAGGCCGGCGCCACCGGCAGCGGCGCGGTGAAACCCGAGGCACCGGCCTCCGGCGGGGCCAAGCCGGACGCGAAGGCCGACGCCAGCTCCGGTGCGTCCCCCGGCGCCGCGCGGGTGACGGAGACCGCCGCGCTGACCGACGGCCCGATCCTCGACCTCAAGGCCAAGCGCCTCTCGGACCCGGCGGAGACGGCCAAGGCAGACACCAAGTCCGGTCCGAAGGCGGGCGCGCCGGCCTCGTCCGAGGACGAGCCGAAGGACACGGCGAAGGAAGCGGCCAGGGACACCGCCAAGCCGGCCTCGGCCCGCGGCGGCGCCGGTTTCGGCAGTATGGCCGCATCCGGCCTGATCGGCGGCCTGATCGGCGCCGGCCTGCTCTACGGCGTCACCACCTATCAACGCGGGGCCGACCCGCGCCTGGCCGCCCTCGACAAGTCGGTGGCGGGGCTGGCCACCAAGGATGCGGTCGCTGCCCTCGACAAGCGCCTCGCCGCCAACGAGCAGGCGCTGAAGCCGCTGCCCGATGCCGTCGCCCGGGCGGAATCCGCCGCCAAGACCGCGGACGAGCGCGCCAACCAAGCGCTCCACCAGATGAAGGCGGGCACCGCCCCCGCGACCGACGGATCGGCCCCGGCCGTTCCGGCCGACCTCACGGCGCGGCTCGATGCCCTCGATCAGCGCGTCTCGGCGCTCCAGGAGGAGCCCGGCCGCGACGGCAGCGCGGAGATGAAGACCGCCCCGACCGCCGATCCGGCGATGCTCGCTGCCCTCGACGACCGGGTCAAGGCGCTCGAAGCGAACGGCGCCAAGAGCGCGGCGCCCGACCTCGCGAGCAAGCTCGCGGCGCTCCAGGGCGACCTCGAAGCCCGTGTCAAGGCCGACGAAGCCACCGACGCCGCGCTGGGCAGGCGCATCGACGAGGTGCAGAAGGCGCTGGAGGGCCGCGTCTCTGCGGCGACCCAGGCTGTGCAGGACGCGACGCAGGCGGGCAAGCAGGCCGCCGCCGACGCCCGGAGCCGCGTCGACGAGACCGTGCGGGGCCTCGAGCGCAAGCTTCAGGAACAGGGCGAGCGGATCGTCGGCCTCGACAGGGCGGTCGATCAGAGCGCCAAGCAGGCGACCGTGCAATCGGCCCTGCGGATCGCCGCCGCCGACCGCATCGCCACGGCGCTGGAGGCGGGCCAGCCCTATCCGGAGGCGCTCGCCAGCCTGCGCAACCTCGAAGCACCCGACTCGAAGCGGCTCGATGCCCTCGTGCCGTTCGCCGACAAGGGCGCGCCGACCGCCGCGAGCCTCGCTGCGGAGTTCCGCCGGATCGCGGACAAGATCGCCGAAGCCAAGCGCGCGGCCGAAGCCAAGTCGGTGGCCGAGACCGGCAGCGTCGGCGACCGCCTGATGAACATGGCGAGTTCCATCGTGCAGGTGAAGCGGGTCGATGCGCCCGCGCAGGGCGGTGCCGCGGCGCCTGCGGGCAGTGGGGCCTGGACCGCGCAGGTCCAGGCGGCGCTCGACCGCGGCGACCTTACCGAGGCTGCCAAGGCCTACGCAGCCCTGCCGGAGGAGGCGCGGGCGCAGGGCGGCGATTTCGGCGTCCGCCTTTCCGCACGAGCCGAGGCGGGCCGTGCGGCGCAGACGCTGCTGGCCGACGCCTTCACCGGCCTGCTGCCCGCGCGCTGACGGGCGGAGACCGGCGCCATGACCACGAACGGACCGCGCGCCGCGCGGTTTTCCCCCCTTCCACTCTGCCCGGGCCGCGAGCGCCCGCTCCCCGTGCTCCCAAGGAGGCCCTGACCGATGTGGCGCGCCCTCGTTTTCCTGGCCCTCCTGGCCGTCGCCGCCTACGGCGCGGTGTGGATCGCCGACCATCCGGGCACCGTGACCGTCGTCTGGAACGGCTACGAGATCGGCATGAGCCTCGCCATCGCGCTCACCGGCGTGCTGGCGGCGGCGATCGTCATCGGCCTCATCTGGGCGATCGTATCCGGCGTGATCGGCCTGCCCGCCAGCATCAGCCGCTCCACGCGCGAGCGGCGGCGCGACAAGGGCCTCGCCTCGCTCTCGCGCGGCATGATCGCAGTGGGTTCCGGTGATCCGCTCGCCGCCCGCCGTCACGCCGGCGACGCCGAGCGCCTGCTCGGCAGCCAGCCGCTGACCCTGTTGCTGAAGGCCCAGGCCGCCCAGATCTCCGGCGACCGCGACGCGGCCGAGCACGCCTTCCAGCGCATGGCGGACGACCCCGAGACGCGGGTGCTCGGCCTGCGCGGCCTGTTCGTCGAGGCGCGCCGCCGCGAGGACGAGGGCGCCGCCCGCGCCTACGCCGCCGAGGCGGCCCGGCTCGCGCCGAGCGTCACCTGGGCGAACGAGGCGGTGCTGGAGGCCCAGTGCGCCGACGGCGCGTGGTCGGCGGCGACCGAGACGGTGGAGCGGCGCGCGGCCCTGGGCCTGATGGACAAGCACGCCGCGCGCCGCCAGCGGGCGGTGCTGCTCACCGCGGCCGCGCAGA
Source organism: Methylorubrum populi (assembly GCA_036946625.1). NCBI lineage: Bacteria > Pseudomonadati > Pseudomonadota > Alphaproteobacteria > Hyphomicrobiales > Methylobacteriaceae > Methylorubrum > Methylorubrum populi. The sequence continues at coordinate 858,103 of JAQIIU010000003.1, read as the reverse complement.
GCCGCGAGGCCGGCGAGCCGGAGACTGCCACCGAGCAGGCGCTGAAAGCGATCAAGCTCGCCCCCGAACTGGTCCCGGCCGCCGTCATTGCCGGCAGGCTGCTCGCCCGGCGCAACGACCTGCGCAAGGCCGCCAAGATCGTCGAGTCCGCCTGGAAGGCGACCCCGCACCCGGACCTCGCCAAGCTCTACCTCCACCTGCGCACGGGGGATTCCGCCCGCGACCGGCTGGTCCGCGCCGAGAACCTGGCCAAGCTGTCGTCCTGGGATCCGGAATCGCGCTTGGTGATCGCGCAGGCCGCGAGCGAAGCCAAGGAGTTCGCCCGGGCTCGCGAGGCGCTGGCGCCGCTGCTCGCCGACCGTCCGACCGTACGGATCTGCCAGATGATGGCTCGGATCGAGACCGCCGAGCACGGCACCGAGAGCGGGCGCTCTCGCGAATGGCTCGCCCGCGCCGCCCGCGCCCCGCGCGACCCGGCCTGGATCGCCGACGGGGTGATTTCCGAGCGCTGGGCCCCGGTCTCACCGGTCACCGGCCGCCTCGACGCCTTCGTCTGGAAGACTCCGCCCGAGATCCTGGCCGCGCCCGAGGGCGACGAACTCCCTGCCCCGGCGCCCGCCGAGCCGCCAGCGGAGATCGCGCCGGCCGCCGTCACCGTGGGCAGCCCGGCGCCCTCGACACCCGGCTTCCTCCAGACCGGCGCCAGCACGCCCTCGGCCCTGCCGACGCCCGCATCGGCCAACGCCTCCCCCACGCCGCAGGCAACCTCGGCGGAGCGTCCCCGCCGCATCGCCTGACGCCCCGCGCCGACCGACCCGGCCGGGCGGCGCATTCTCCGGCATTCTCAGCCTTGCCAGAACCCGAAGCCCCGGCTACAGACCCGCCACCTGTCGCACGAGACCGCGTCCACGCTCGAAAAGCGTCCGCCGCGATCCCCGGCAGGTCCCGGAGGGGTGGCCGAGTGGTTGAAGGCGCACGCCTGGAAAGTGTGTATACCGGAAACGGTATCGCGGGTTCGAATCCCGCTCCCTCCGCCACCAGCGCCTCGATGCGCGCGTCGAGGGCGTCGGTCGGCCTGCGAGCCGCGATGTAGTCGAACCAGCCGCACGAGGTGTAGAGCTGATCCGTCCATTCGTCGGCCGCAGCCCGACCAACGACGCGATGATCCGGCTCGCCGCCCAGCGCCGCGACCGCGCGCGCATGGGCCTCGGACGCGATCGCCCACCGCCGGTCGAACTCGTCGAGCATCGGCAGCAGCGTCGGCGCGAGCGCCAGGAACGCGGCGTCGGGGCTGCTCTCCTCCCCGGCCGGTGCCGCCAGCATCCGGGCGATCCCGGCCTCGGCGCGGACGGGTCCCGGCTCGGGCGGGGCGGTGTCGGCCGGCGGTTGCGCGGCGGGCATGGGGGTGCGATTGCGGGAACGGTCCTGCATCATGACGTGTCTCCAACATGGGATGGGTGGGGCTACAGGCCCCCGCCGGTGGTCCAGACCGGCGGGGGTCGCTTGCGTCCGGGGCGCCTCAGGTCATGGCGGCCCTCGGGCCTCGGAAACGGGCGCCGCGCGGCGGCAGCCCGCTTGACGGAGTTGTTGCTCTGAGTGATACATGTATCACCCTCTGCAACAGACTGTCGCGATGATCCTGAGCTTTCACGACAGCGTGACGGAGGCGGTGGCGCGGGGCCGGCGTCCGAAGGGGTTTCCGGCCGACCTCTACAAGGCCACGCGCCGCAAGCTCGCCTATCTCGCCGCGGCGGCGAGCCTGGACGATCTCCGGTCCCCGCCCGGGAACCGGCTGCGCGCCCTGGAGCGTGACCGCGCCGGACAGCACGCGATCCGGATCGACGATCAGTTCCGGCTCTGCTTCGTCTGGACGGAAGCGGGGCCCGAGCGGGTCGAGTTCACCGACTGCCATTGAGGGGAGGCTGCGATGTCCGACACGTTCGATCTCAAGGCTCTGCGCGCCAGCTTCGACCCGGCCGCCTGCGCCGAGGTTTCCCCGCCGGTCCATCCCGGTGCGATCCTGCGCGAGGAGTTCATGGCGCCGCTCGGTCTCTCGGCCGGCCAGGTCGCCAAGGCGCTCGACCTGCCCCGCTCGCGCATCGAGCGCATCGTGCGGGAGGAGATCGGCATCTCCACCGACACGGCGCTGCGGCTGGCCAAGCTGCTCGCCACCACGCCGCAGCTCTGGATGAACCTCCAGGCCGGCTTCGAGCGCGAGACCCTGCTCGCCGAGATCGGCCCGGAACTGGAGCGGATCGTGCCCGTGCCGCGGGCGGCGTGATCGGCGGGGGCCGACCGGAAAGCTCGTGGGGGTGCGGATCGTACCGGGGGCGAATCGGATGCCGGTGTAGTAGGCGGCGCGAATGGGCCTGATCCACAACGAGAGGGCGAAGCTGTATTGCACGACGGATCGCCTCCGTCGTGCGGGCGCTGCCGTGGAGAATTTGGCCCATAGCGCAGCCCTCGCAGCATGGTGGTCAACCGTACCACCACACCGCGGGATCAAACACACTGCGGGCTGCCCACGGACAGGATACCGGAATCCTCGGATTCCGGCCGACAGGCAGCGTGGAGCGTGGAGCGGGCGGCGCTCGGCCGGGATACATCGGGTCGGGCTCGATACCGGGTGGGACGGCCTCGTCCCTGTCGGTGCCGAGCCGGGGCGGCCTTTGCGCGCTTCTTCGCCTGAGCCGCGAAACCCCGCGCGGGCACCTTGAGCCGTTCCGGGCGGTTGCTCCACTGTCCGCCCTTCCCTCGCCGCGTTTGGATTTCGCATGAGCGTCCCGTTTCCCTTCGACAACAGCTACGCGCGCCTGCCGGATCGCTTCTTCGCCCGGGTCGCGCCGACGCCGGTCGAGGCGCCGCGGCTGGTGCGGCTGAACCGGGCGCTCGCCGCCGATCTCGGCCTCGATCCCGAGCGGCTCGAACGTCGCGAGGGCATCGACATCCTGGCCGGGCGCCGCGTGCCGGAGGGGGCGGAGCCGCTGGCGGCGGCCTATGCCGGGCATCAGTTCGGACAGTTCGTGCCGCAGCTCGGCGACGGACGCGCCATCCTGCTCGGCGAGATTCTGGGTCGGGACGGGCGCCGCCGCGACATCCAGCTCAAAGGCTCCGGCCCGACGCCGTTCTCCCGCCGGGGCGACGGGCGCGCCGCCCTCGGGCCGGTGCTGCGGGAATATCTCGTCAGCGAGGCGATGCACGCGCTCGGCATCCCGACCACCCGGGCGCTCGCCGCCGTCACGACCGGTGAGCGGGTGATCCGCGAGACGGTGCTGCCCGGCGCGGTGCTGACCCGGGTGGCGTCGAGCCATATCCGGGTCGGCTCGTTCCAGTTCTTCGCCGCCCGCGGCGATGTCGAGGGCCTGCGTGCGCTCGCCGACCACGCCATCGCCCGTCACGATCCGGAGGCGGTGCGGGCGGACAATCCCTACCGCGCCCTGCTCGAAGGCGTGATCGGCCGGCAGGCCGAGTTGGTCGCGCGCTGGCTCGGCGTCGGCTTCATCCACGGCGTCATGAACACCGACAACATGTCGATCGCCGGAGAGACCATCGATTACGGCCCCTGCGCCTTCCTCGACAGCTACGATCCGGCGACCGCCTTCAGCGCCATCGACCGGCACGGGCGCTACGCCTACGGCAACCAGCCGCGTATCGCCCTGTGGAACCTCACCCGCCTCGCCGAAGCGCTGCTGCCGCTCCTGTCGGAGGATGAAACGAAGGCCGTCGCCGAGGCCGAGGCGGCGCTGACCGGCTTCGCCGGCCGGTTCGAGGCGGCCTATCACGGCGGGCTGAACCGCAAGCTCGGGCTGACGGTTCTGCGGGAAGGCGACCCCGCGCTCGCCGGCGATCTCCTCAAGGCCATGGCCGAGAACGGAGCCGACTTCACCCTCACCTTCCGACGTCTCGGCGAGGCCGTGCCGGAAGGCGACGGCGGGCCGGCGCCCGAGGCGGTCGAAGCCGTGCGCAGCCTGTTCATCGACCCGACCGCCTACGACCGCTGGGCCGAAGACTGGCACCGGCGCCTCGCCGACGAGCCGACGGACACGGACCCTGCCGCACGGCGGCAGGCGATGCGCTCCGTCAATCCGGCCTTCATCCCGCGCAATCATCGCGTCGAGGAGATGATCGAGGCCGCGGTCGAGCGGGAGGATCTTGCTCCGTTCGAGACGATGCTCTCGGTGCTCTCCCGTCCCTACGACGACCAACCAGGCTTCGCCCGCTACGCCGAGGCGCCGGAGGGCGGCGGCCGCGGCTACCGCACCTTCTGCGGCACGTGACGAAGATCGCGCTTCTCGCCGTACCGGCATACAATTCGATCTGGCGGAATCTGGTTTTATTGATACGTTTTATAATGCAAAAGTGAGTTTTTATAATATATTTTTGGAAATCGACGCTTCAACGTCAGATATTTCGACGTGTCGAGTCGTCAGATATGATCCGGAGAATTGTCATGATGGTGCCGTCCACCGCCCGAAGTGAGTTCGACTGTCGCGGGCCGGTCGAATTGCTTTGCTCGGCAGCCTTTTCGTGCTGGGCCCGATCCTTGCCGTGGGCGGCTGTCTGCTGATGGAGGCGCACACCGTCATGCATGACCGCGCGGCCGACGCGCTCGACGGCAGCATGCGGCGGCTTCGGGCCGGCCTGGAACCGGGCGCCGAGGATGCGGGCAGCGAGAGCGAGGCCGCCGCCCAGGTGCTGGCCCCGGCCGCCGAATTGTCGCGGCAAGCCGCTCGAGCGGCTTCGAGCGATTGCCCTGTCGAAACGACGAACGCGGATTGACGGGAGCGCCGCCATCGCTTAATCCGCGCCCCTCCCCTTGCCGAAGATCGGCGAGCGGGCGGCGAATGGATCGACGATGCGCACGGTTCTTATCGTAGTGGTAGCGCCACGAACGGGGCGGGCTTGAGGACAAGCCCGACAGGCCCGGTCGGTGGCGCATGCAGGGTCCCCTAGGGGCCCTTTTTTATTGCGCAAAACCCAACGGGCCGAGATGCGGATCGGAACACGAAGAACGGATTGATGGAGGAGTCGATGAGCGGCGAGGTCATGACCGGGGCCCAGATGGTCATCCGGGCGTTCCAGGATCAGGGCGTGGACACCCTGTTCGGCTATCCGGGCGGCGCCGTGCTTCCGATCTACGACGCGCTGTTCGACGAGACCGCGATCAAGCATGTGCTGGTGCGTCACGAGCAGGGCGCGGTCCATGCGGCCGAGGGCTATGCCCGCTCCTCGGGCAAGGTCGGCGTCGTCCTCGTCACCTCCGGCCCCGGCGCCACCAACATCATCACCGGCCTGACCGATGCGATGCTGGACTCGATCCCGCTCGTCGCGGTGACCGGTCAGGTCCCGACGCACCTGATCGGTTCCGACGCATTCCAGGAATGCGACACCGTCGGCATCACCCGGCACTGCACGAAGCACAACTACCTCGTCAAATCGATCGAGGATCTGCCGCGCATCCTGCACGAGGCGTTCTACGTCGCGAGCCACGGGCGCCCCGGCCCGGTCGTCATCGACCTGCCGAAGGACATCCAGTTCGCCAGCGGCGTCTACAGCCGCCCCGCGCATGACGGCCACAAGACCTACAACCCGCCGGTCAAGGGCGACTCGGAGAAGATCCGCGCCGCGGTCGAACTGATGGCGGGGGCCCGCCGGCCGATCTTCTACACCGGCGGCGGCGTCATCAATTCGGGCCCCGAGGCCTCGCGGCTGCTGCGCGAGCTGGTCGCCGAGACCGGCTTCCCGGTGACGTCCACGCTGATGGGTCTCGGCGCCTTCCCGGCTTCGGACGAAAAATTCCTCGGGATGCTGGGCATGCACGGCACCTACGAAGCCAACCTCGCGATGCACGATTGCGACGTGATGGTCTGCATCGGCGCGCGCTTCGACGACCGCATCACCGGGCGCCTCGACGCCTTCGCGCCGTTCTCCAGGAAGATCCACGTCGATGTCGACGCCTCCTCGATCAACAAGGTCGTGAAGGTCGATGTCGGCATTCTCGGCGACTGCGCCGCGGTGCTGGAGGCGATGCTCGCCCAGTGGCGCGCCCTGCCGAAGCAGCCCGACAAGGCGCGGATGGAGGACTGGTTCAACAAGATCAGCCGCTGGAAGTCGCGCGACTGCCTCGCCTACTGGCCCTCGGGCACGATCATCAAGCCGCAATACGCGGTCCAGCGCCTCTACGAGGCGTGCAAGGACCGCAAGACCTTCGTCACCACGGAGGTCGGCCAGCACCAGATGTGGGCGGCGCAGTACTTCAAGTTCGACGAGCCGAACCGCTGGATGACGTCGGGCGGCCTCGGCACCATGGGCTACGGCCTGCCGGCGGCGATCGGCACGCAGCTCGCCAACCCGGACGGGCTCGTCATCGACATCGCGGGCGAAGCCTCGATCCTGATGAACATGCAGGAGCTGTCGACGGCGGTGCAGTACCGCCTGCCGGTCAAGATCTTCATCCTGAACAACGAGTACATGGGCATGGTGCGGCAATGGCAGGAACTGCTGCACGGCTCGCGCTACTCGCAGAGCTACTCGGAGAGCCTGCCCGACTTCGTCAAGCTGGCCGAGGCCTACGGCGCCAAGGGCATCCGCTGCGAGAAGCCCGGCGAGCTCGACGCCGCGATCCAGGAGATGCTGGCCTTCGACGGTCCGGTGATCTTCGATTGCGTCGTCGACAAGACCGAGAACTGCTTCCCGATGATTCCCTCGGGCAAGGCGCACAACGAGATGCTGCTGTCGGACTATCTCGGCGAGACCGGAGTCGAGCTCGGCGACGTCATCTCGGCCGAGGGCAAGATGCTGGTCTGATCGGACCGGCATCGCACGCCGCCCCTCGGCCATGGGCCGGACCGACCGAATGGAGGCGTCAGGCTCTTCCCCCCGGGAGAGCCCGACGCCACCGCCGGGCGACCCGCTGCGGCCAGCGTGGCCGCGGCACTGCGCCGTGGCGGTCGGGGTCGAGGCGCGGCACGGTCGCGGCGCGCTGCGCCGCCGTTCCCCCGCTCCGCTTGCGCAGGAGCACGAAGAACTCGTCCTCCCGCGGGCGCGTCGGTTCCAGGGCCCCGCATTCGAACGGCAGCAGGTCGAGCCCGATCAGTTCCGCGAGGACGTCGGCGAAGCTGTGGGGCGTGAAGACCGCGCAGTGCACGTCGACGGAGGCGCCGGTCTCGGCGATGCCGGCGGCGATCGACAGGGCTTGCGCCGGGCCGCCGCTGATCGGCTCCGCCGTGACGGGTCGGCCCTGCCAGACGGCGCCGGCATCGACCGGGCAGGCCCGGGCGAAGTGCTCGTAGACGATGGCGACCGGCGGCTTGCGCAGGCCGGCGAGATGGGCGGCGACGAGGGCGCCGGCGCTCGTCGGCGTGCGGAAGTGGTCGAAGGTGAAGCGCTTGTCCGGCACGATGAGGCAGAACGCGCCGCCCTCGCGCAGGGCGTCGCCCGCCTCGCGCAGCCAGCGGATCGGATCGGGGACGTGCTCGACGACGTGGGACGCGACGATGTAATCGACCGGCCCGCGCGCGCCGAGCGCCTGGGCCAGTCCGCCCTCCCCCAGCACCACGTCGACGGGCACGATGCCGTCGACGCCGGCGGGGCCGAGGGTCGGGTGGCCGCGATACTGGCGACGCAGCGCCTCCGTCGGGAGATGGTCGGCGTAGAGCACCGCGCCGTCGCTCTTGAGGACGATGGGATGTGTGAGGGGGCCGATCTCGACGCCGGTTCGGCCGTACGGCACGACGAAATTCAAGACACGCTGGCGCCGATCCATGGCGCGGCCGGTATCACGCCGCCGGGAGGCGGGTCCAGCGCCGCGGCGCCGGGTGATCAATCGAGGATGAGGAACGCTTCGCGATGAACGCCATGAACACCCACTACCCCGAGCCGACCCGGATCGAGTCCGTCAACCGCCACACCCTCGCGGTGATCGTGGACAACGAGCCCGGCGCGCTCGCCCGCATCGCCGGCCTGTTCTCCGGCCGCGGCTACAACATCGAGAGTCTCACCGTCTCCGAGACCGAGGAGGCGCGCCACCTCTCGCGCATCACCATCGTCACCAACGGCACCAACGCGGTGATCGACCAGATCAAGGCACAGCTCGACCGGCTGGTGCCGGTGCACCGCGTCGTCGACCTGACGCTCCAGGGGCAGGCGCTCGAGCGCGAGCTTTGCCTCGTGAAGGTCGCCGGCACCGGCGAGCACCGCAGCGAGGCCCTGCGCCTCGCCTCCGCCTTCGGCGCCCGCACGCTCGATGCGACGCTGAACTCCTTCGTGTTCGAACTGACCGGCTCGACGGAAGAAATCGACCGCTTCATCCGTCTGCTCAGCGTGATCGGCCTTGTGGAGATCTCCCGCACCGGCATCGCCGCGATGGGCCGGGGCGCTGAGCCGCTGTGACGGGCCTTTCCGCTCCGGTTGCCCGCCGCATGGCGGAGTGCCTGGCGGTGCAGGCCGTCTTCGCCCGCGAGGAACTGACCCTGCCGGCTTGAGCCCGCCATCGGGTTTGGAACGAAGGTAAGGATTTTGCGGGCGGCAGGGAACGCGTCGGGCGCCGCCCGGTTCTGCCGCTCAGGTTCGGGCACCGAGGACAGAGCGAGGACGGCCGGCGGCGATGTGCGGAATCTGCGGAGAGATCAATTTCGGCGGCGCGGCCGATCCAGGCGCCGTGCGGTCGATGATGGAGGTGCTGCGCCCCCGCGGACCCGATGCCGGCGGCATCCACGGCCAGGGCGGCGTCGTGTTCGGCCATTGCCGCCTGAAGATCATCGACCTGTCGGAGGCCGGCCAGCAGCCGATGGTCGATGCCGAACTCGGGCTGTCGATCGTCTTCAACGGCTGCATCTACAACTACAGGGAACTGCGCGGGGAGCTCTCGGCCAAGGGCTACCGTTTCTTCTCCACCAGCGACACCGAGGTGGTGCTCAAGGCGTTTCATGCCTGGGGCCGGGACTGCGTGAAGCGCTTCCTCGGCATGTTCGTCTTCGCGGTGCACGAGCGCGACTCGGGCCGCGTCACGCTCGCCCGCGACCGGCTCGGCATCAAGCCGCTCTACTACGCCGAGACGGGCAAGCGCTTCCGCTTCGCCTCCTCGCTGCCGGCCCTGCTCGCTGCGGGGGACGTCGATACCGCGATCGATAAGGTGGCGCTCCACCACTACATGAGCTGGCACGCGGGCGTGCCGGCGCCGCTGACGATCCTCAAGGGCGTGCGCAAGGTCCACCCCGCCACCACCCTGACCTTCGAGCCCGACGGGACTCGCAGGGAGAAGACTTACTGGTCGCTGACGGTCGGCCCCCGCGAGGAGGACCGCTTCATGACCGAGGCGGACTGGCGCGCGGCGGTGCTGGACTCGCTCGGCACCGCGGTGGCCCGCCGCCAGATCGCCGACGTGCCGACCGGGGTGCTGCTCTCCGGCGGCCTCGACTCCTCGGTCATCGTCGCGCTGCTGGCGAAGAACGGGCAGAGCGGGCTGAAGACCTTCTCGGTCGGCTTCGATGCGGTGAACGGCGTCGAGGGCGACGAGTTCAAGTATTCCGACATCATCGCCGCGCGCTTCGAGACCGATCACGCCAAGCTCGTGGTGGACGGCTCGCGCACCCTGGAGGCCCTGCCGGCGGCCATCCACGCCATGGCCGAGCCGCAGATGAGCCACGACGCGGTGGCCTTCCTCCTGCTCTCGCAGGAGGTCTCGAAGCATGTGAAGGTGATCCAGAGCGGCCAGGGCGCCGACGAGGTGTTCGGCGGCTACCACTGGTATCCGAAGCTGATGGGCTCGACCGACCCGACCGCCGACTATGCCCGCGCCTATTTCGACCGCGACCACGCGGAGATGCGCGAGGCGCTGACCCCCGACTTCGTCGACGAGGACTACAGCCGCGACTCCATCGCCCGCTTCTTCGCCGAGTCGAAGAGCGCGAGCGCCATCGACAAGACCCTCGATCTCGACCAGCGGATCATGCTGGTGGACGATCCGGTGAAGCGGGTCGACAACATGACCATGGCCTGCGGCCTGGAAGCCCGCGTCCCCTTCCTCGATCATGAACTCGTCGAACTCGCCGCCCGCATTCCGGCCGAGCTGAAGGTGCGCGACGGAGGCAAGTTCATCCTCAAGGAGGCTTCCCGTGCGGTGGTGCCGGCGGAGGTGATCGACCGGCCGAAGGGTTATTTCCCGGTCCCCGCCCTGAAGCACATCCGTGGACCCTTCATGGACTTCGTGCGCGACGTGCTCGACCGGCCGGCGGCCCGCGAGCGCGGGATCTTCAACCGGCCTTACGTCGAACACCTGCTCGCCGATCCCGACGGGACGCTGACGCCGAAGGGCAATTCCAAGCTCTGGCAGGTCGCCCTGCTCGAAGCGTGGCTGCAATCGCACGGCATCTGATCGGCGCCTCCTGCGTTGGACGCATGTCGCCCCGCGAGCGCCCTCGTCCGGCGCGGGCGGCTGCGCTCAAGGTGACGCGGATTCTCCACGATCATCCGCGATGCGCGGCGGGCAAGACCGCACGGTTGGGGAGACCCGAGAGCATGTGTCGCTGGATCGCCTATCGGGGCCGTACGATCCCGCTGGAGCACTACGTCACCGAGCCGGCGCACTCGCTGGTCTCGCAGAGCATCAAGGCGCTCGAATCGACCGCCAGCACCAACGGCGACGGCTTCGGTCTCGGCTGGTACGGCGACCATCCCGAGCCCGGCCGCTTCCGCGAGGTGCAGCCCGCATGGTCCGACGAGAACCTGCGCTACATCTGCCGCCACCTGCACTCGCACCTGTTCTTCGCCCATGTGCGGGCGGCCACCGGCACCCCGATCACCCGGCCGAACTGCCATCCCTTCGCCTGCGGCCCATGGCTGTTCATGCATAACGGCTATATCGGCGACTGGGCGCGGCTGCGCCGGCCGATCGAGGCGCTGATCCCGGACGAGCTCTATTCCTCGCGCAACGGCACGACGGATTCGGAGGCCCTGTTCCTGGCGATCCTCGGCCAGGGCCTGATGGCGAGCGAGACCGAACGCGACCCGATCACCGCCACCGCCGCGGCGCTCGCCCGTGTGACCGAACTGGTCGGCGGCATCGAGGGCGGCCATCCGTTCCGTTTCACCGCGGCGCTCGCCGACGGACGCGATCTCCATGCCTTCCGGTACGCCGCCAACGATGCGGCCAACAGCATGTACTATCGGCAATCCGCGGACGGCGTCGTCGTCGTGTCCGAACCGCTCGACAAGGAGCACGCGACCTGGACGGCGGTCCCGGACAACAGCGTCGTGATCGCCCGCAGGGACGAGCGGGTCGAGGTGGTGTCGCTGAAGGAATTCGGGCTCGCCCGGCCCTCGCGCCTGCCGCAACTGCAATTGCAGATGAGTGCGTGAGGGACATTCGGCGCCGCAAGACGGAAAGCGTCCGCTACGCCACCCAGGTCGAGCCGCCGACGGCCGAGAGCGTCATGCCGTCGGAGCCGACATCCGCCGCGCCGTAGCCGAGGATCTGGGCGAGCTGCTCCCGGGCCCGCCAGACGCGGCTCTTCACCGTGCCGATGCGGCAGTTCATGACGGTGGCCGCCTCCTCGTAGCTGAGGTTCTCGATCGCCACGAGGACCAGCGCCTGCCGCATCGGCGGGGGCAGCTTCGCGAGCGCGGTCTGGGCATCCATCAGATCGACATGGCCCGATTGCTCGGGCGCCGCGGCGAGGCGCTCGGCGTAATCGCCGTCGCTGTCGGCGACCTCCCGCACCTCCTTGCGGTGGCGCGAGTAGAACGCGTTGCGCATGATCGTGAACAGCCACGCGCCGAGATTGGTGCCGACGGTGAAGCGCGACCGGCTGCGCCAAGCCCGCAGGAAGGTGTCCTGAACGAGGTCGTCGGCGGCCGACGGGTTCTTGGCCAGCGACATCGCGAAGTTGTAGAGGCGCGGCGTCATCTCGATGATGGCGGCCCGGAACGTCTCCTCGTCCTTGCCCTCCTGGGCGACGAGTACGGTCTCCAGCCGGGCGAGCAGGGCGTCGAAACGCCCGCTCTCGGCAATCGGGTGGCCCGGCATGCGCTCATAGGCTTCGGCGAGAAGGATTCCGAGGCGCTGTTGGACGTCCGGGGGGAGCGCGGGCGCCTCGCCGAGAAGCGGGGCGAGATCGTCGAGGGCAGTCTTTGGCATCAGGTCCTGTGGTGGATCACGGACTTGGGCGAGGCCTGAGGCCTCAGCGGCGGACTTGTCCCGCGAATTTCCCAGGCTCGCGCCAACATAGATTATCAAGGTCACAAAGAGCGTATCCCATCCATAGAAAGAACTGACGCGCGACAATCCCATGGCCTGAAACGTATGCACCGCATAAAAAACAAACTAGCCTACGTTATTTTTCAGTTGCAACGAACGAGCGCCGGTGCAGGTGGTTGCCGCAGCGCGATTCTCGATCGCATCGCGAAATGGATCGGCCGCGACGATGGCCGCGCCACTTCGGATCGTCGTCATTTCCGCTGCGCTTTCCGGAACCGTTTCGGGTGTCGAGGCCTTCGCACGATTCAGTTGCGTGCTCGGTGCCGGGCCTGTTGGGCGGACGCCGCGTCCGGCGTTTCGAACGAGGAGCAGGGGGCGCTCGTCGCCTGCCGCCTGTCCGTCGATCGGCCGACCGAGGACGTTCCGGTTCCGTGACGCCAGCCGGCCTTGCGGTCTTTCCCCGCCGTGGCGGGGGCCCGCGGGTGCGACCCATCGCCCGTCTGTCGCGGGCCGTCCCGATGTGATCCGATCAGCCCCGGGGGCCGGGGACGTTCAGACCCGGCGGCCCGTCACCGCTGCCGCGAAAGAGCCCGCACCATGAGCGCTCCGGACTGCCTCCCGCTCCTGGTCTTTCTCGCTCCGATGCCGCCGATCCGGCCCGAGCCCCCGTCTCGGCCGCGCATGCCGGAATGGTTTCCGGCCTTCGTCATGGGGATGACGGTGTTCATCATGGTCGCGCCGATGATCGCGATCTGGGGCTTCCATCGGCCGGAGAAATCGTTTCGTTCGACCTGCGAGGCCGCGGGCGGACGGGTGGTGCCCGCCTCCGTCGCCGGCGACGGCCCGCCCCGCTGCCGCCGGTTCTGAACCCGCTCATACCGTTTCCGATCGATCGCTTCGGGTTTCACCCCACGCCGTCATCGCGAGCGGCCGCGAAGCGATCCAGGGCGCGCCACGTCCGGAAAGGTCGCGCCCTGGTTTGCCACGGCTTCGCCTCGCAAGGACGCAGGAGAGGCCGAAGTCATCAGCCGGATGTCGTATCACTCCGAAAAAAAATCGCCCGACGAAAAGAAACCCGCATCGGCCGGCCGCCGCGGTTCACCGATCGGTCGGTCACCGACGGTGGGCCCGTCTCAGGTCTGGAACGACAGCACCGCCCGCGTCCCGATCCGCCCGGGCACGTAGGTCAGGACCGAGCGCAGGTTCGAGGCCATGGCGCGGATGATGCGCGAGCCGAGGCCGGTCCCCTGCGCCTGTCCCTCCCCGCTCCAGCCGACGCCGTCGTCCTCGACCGCGAGCGAGAGCGTGTCGGGCCCCTCGCGCATCACCCGGACGCGGATCTCGCCCTGGATCTCGGCCGGATAGGCGTATTTGTAGGCGTTGGTGACGAGCTCGGTGACGCCGCCGCCGAGGGACACGGCCTTGTCGGTGGCGAGCCGGATCGGCTCCGCCTGGAGGCGGATGGCACGACCCGAAGGCGCCGATCTCCGATGCTCCGATGCGGTCCGGCGAGGCGGGCGGCGTGAGGACGCGAGCCTCGCCGTGTCCAGACCGACCGATCGGCTGCCGCTTCCGATCGCTGCACGCGCGCGGCGTCGAACGAACTGCCCGGTGCGGCGACCGGATCGATCGCCTACGCCAGGAGCCGCAGGGCGCGTGCCCGGACCAGCGCCGCCGACCGCCTGCTGACCCCGAGCTTGGAATAGATGTTCGACAGGTGCCACTTCACGGTGGGCAGCGACAGCGAGAGTTCCGCCGCGATCCGGGCGTTGTCGTAGCCGGCATCGAGCAGGCGGAGGAGCTCGACCTCCCGCGGCGTCACCGCATCGAAGGAGAGGCTGCCGTCGGCCTCGGCGCCCGCCGGGCTCGCCCGGACGGCCGCGCAGACCGACTGGAAGAAGGCGAGGTCGATGGCCTGGATCAGGCCGAGCTTCTTCATCGGCGTCGTCGCGATCAGGTCGTGCACGAGGCCCTCCCGCTGCAGGAAAGGGCGCATCAGGGCCGCACGGGCGGCGAGGGTGACGGCCTTCGCGAAGGCCGTCCGGGCGGCGGGGGCGTTGGCGGAGCGCAGGGCGAGGGAGGCCAGAGTCAGGTGCAGGTCCACCTGCTCGCGGCGGCGCCCCTCCCGGACCGCGTCCTGCAACGCCTCGGCTGCCAGACCCTCGGCCTGCCGCCACTTTCCGGCGGAGGCGCAGAACTCGATCTGCGCCAGCCGGGCCGCGGACGCCTCCGTGGCGGTGAGGGAGACCGGCAGGGTCGCGACGGGCTGCCCGTCCCGGTCGATCAGGCCCGTGCGCCCGAGGCGTTCCTGGGCCGCCTCGAAGCAGCCCGCCCGCAGCATGCGCCGGATCGCGGCGGCTTCGAGGAGGAAACTCAGACGCGGCCCGAATCGGGCGGCGAAGGCTTCGAGGACTTCGAGGCTGAACGGCGCGGCGTCGGTGAAGAGGGCGTCGACGGCGGCATCCATCGCCAGCCACGCGATCTCGAGGATGCCGTTCTCGACGCCGCGCGGAAGCCAGGCACGGATCGGCTCCAGGGCGTCCGCCGTCTTTCCGAGGTCGGCCGCGACCCGCGCCTCCATCAGGATCAGCACGGAGGCGATGCCGGTCTCACCGCCGAGGCGGGCACGAAGGTCGGGATCGATGGCTCGAAGCTGCCGCTCGGCCCCGGCCGCATCTCCCTGCGCCACGTCCACGGTCGCGGCCACGAGGCAGGCCCACACCCGGCCGTAGTCGCTGCGGGTGCGGATGATGGCGCTGTCCATCTCCCGCAGCGCCTGGCGTGCCCGGCCGAAATCGCTGTCGGTCAGCGCGGCGAGGGCGAGCGCCGCCGCCACCGCCGCCCGGTCGAAGGGCGGCTGGCTCTCGCTCGCCGCAAGCCAGATCGGGGCCCCATCGCGCACCGCCCGCAGATCGTTGAGGTGGTAGCTCACGACGATCTCGGCGGCGCGCTGCCGTTGCCGGAGCGGGCCGGTCACGGTTTCCGCCGGCCGCTCCAGCGGGATCCGCTCGTCGAGCCGCCGCAGGGTCGCGCGGGCGCCGCCGTAGTCCCGGGTGAAGGCCTGTGCCCAGGCGTACCAGAACAGGGCGTCGAGGCCGGGCTCGGCCCGGCAGGAAGCGGCGCGGTGCACCAGTTCGACGAAGCCGGAGAGTTCGCCGC
Organism: Methylorubrum populi; assembly: GCA_036946625.1. Classification (NCBI taxonomy): domain Bacteria; kingdom Pseudomonadati; phylum Pseudomonadota; class Alphaproteobacteria; order Hyphomicrobiales; family Methylobacteriaceae; genus Methylorubrum; species Methylorubrum populi. The sequence continues at coordinate 842,748 of JAQIIU010000003.1, read as the reverse complement.
GGTCGCGCACCATCGGCTGCGCCGTCGCATCGAGCAGGCTGGCGACGAGGGATGCGTCGCCGGCCGAGAGTGCGAGGTCGAGGGCGTGCCCGTACTCGCCGTGCTCGCCGAGCCAGGCCGCCGCCCGCACCGCGACCTCCCGCTGGCGCGCCGGATCGCGCCGCTCGCTCTCGGCTTGGAGGAACTCGCGGAACAGGGCGTGGAAGCGAAACCAGGTCCGCTCCCGGTCGAGCGGGACGATGAGGACGTTGCGCTCGACGAGGTAGCGTATCCAGCCGGCCGCGTCGGGATTGCCGGTGGCCTTGCGTGCCAGATCCGCCGAGAACACCCGCAGCACCGCGATGTCGTGCAGGAAGGCGACGAGTTCGGGATCGAACGTGCCCATCAGCCGGCGCGAGAGCAGGGCGGCGAAGTCGCTGTCGGCGCCGGTGAAGCTCTCGATGGCACGCGCTTCCCTCGCCTCGCCCTCCAGGATGAGCTGAACGAGGCGCACCGCCGCGGGCCAGCCCTCCGTCCGCCCGACGATGGCGGCCACCGTCTCGGGCGGGACATCCTGCAGGCCCGCCGCGCGCAGAACCGCCTCGGTGTCGCTGTGGTCGAAGCCCAGTTCCATCGGGGTGAGGCGGCGCAGCTTCATCTCGACCCGGGCGCGCCCGATGTCGAACGCGATCGGCCGGGTGGAACTGGCGACGACGCGGACATTGCGCGGGGTGCGGAACACCAGCGCGTCCATCAGCAGCGTCAGGTCCGCATCCTCGCAGGAATTGAGGTTGTCGAGGAAGAGCGTGGTGTCGCCGGGGGCGGCTTCGAGGGCCTGGACGACGCGGTCGATCCGCGCCTGGGCGTCGCCGCGCGGGTCGACCATGATCGGGAGCGCAGGGTGCGGTCCGCCGAGCCGGAGGGCGGCCTCGATATGGCCGAGCAGAAGCGGCAGGTCGATCCGCCGGTCGTCGAGGCCGACCCAGATGCAGCGCTCGCCGCGGCCGGCGAGCAGCGCGTGCAACTGGGTCATCAGGACGGTCTTCCCGAACCCGGTCGGCGCGACGGCGATGGTGACCTTGGTGAGAGGGCCCGACCGGAACGAGCGCAGCATGCGCGTCTCCACCGGCACGAATCCGTAGGCCGGCGGCTCGAAGCGGGCGCGCAGCAGAGGGACGAGCGCGGAGCCCGCCTCGGCGCAAGGCGCTTCGGTCAGCGTGCCGGTTTCGGCATGCATCGTCTTCCTCCCCGGAACCGCATCTTGGCGATGTCTTGTTCCTGCTTGCTTTGCCCGGATTGAAGACCGCGGGCGATCCTCTGTCTATCCTCCGGGCGGCGCAGTCCAGATCAGTTTCCGGCTGCTGTCACGCGCGGATCAAATCCGCTTGATGGCGCTCGGCGTCCTTGCATCGCCGCTCTGGCGCGCGGGTCGGCGATGATACTCCGTCATCGCCATCCCGGCGTCAGCTCACCGCGCGCTCCCGACCCTCCCAGAACGGACGGCGCAGGACGGTCTTGAGCAGCTTGCCGGCCGCCGAGACGGGCAGCCGCTCCACGATGTCGAGGCTGCGCGGGCACTTGTAGGGGGTGATCCGCTGCCGGCAGTGTCCGGCGAGCTCGTCGAGGGTCAGGCTCTGCCCCGGCCGCAGGACGACCACGGCGTGGATGCTCTCGCCCCAGTCCGGGTTCGGAATGCCGATCACCGCCGCGGCGGCGACGGCGGGATGGCCGCAGACCGCGTTCTCCACCTCCAGCGAATAGACGTTCTCGCCGCCGGTGATGATCATGTCCTTGGCCCGGTCGACGATGAAGACGTAGCCGGCCTCGTCGAGGTAGCCCATGTCGCCGGTGTGCAGCCAGCCGTCGCGCAGGGCCTCCGCCGTGTCGTCGGGGCGGTCGCGATACCCGACCATCACGTTGGGACCGCGCACGGCGATCTCGCCGACCTCGCCGGGACCGAGTTCCGAACCGTCGGGCGAGAGCGTGCGCACCTGCGTGTGGCAGAAGCCGCGCCCGGCGGAGCGCAGACGCCCTCCCGAACGCCGGGCCGGATCGTGGTCGCAGGGGCGCAGGATCGAGATCGTCGCCGCCGCCTCCGTCATCCCGTAGACCTGACCGAAGGCGACGTCCGGCATCGCCCGCATGGCCCGGTCGATCAGCGCCTCGGAGGCCGGCGAGGCGCCGTAGAGGAGCGAGTGCAGCGACGTCGTGTCGGCTGCGGTGAAGGCGGGATGGTCCACCAGCATCTGCAGCATGGTCGGCACCATCAGGAGATCGGTGATGCGGTGCCGCTCGATCAGGGCGGCGACCGCCTCGGGCTGGAAGGCGGGCAGCATCACGTGGGTGCCGCCGCGCAGCAGCAGGCAGGCCGTCGCCATCAGGTCGGCGAGGTGGAACATCGGCGCCGCGTGCAGGCCGACCGCGCCCTCGGCGTAGGCGCCCTCGCCCAGGATGCCCATGGCCGAGATGAGGACGTTGGCGTGGCTCAGCACCACACCCTTCGCCCGGCCCGTCGTGCCGCCGGTGTAGAAGATGCCGAAGGGCTCCGCGCCGCCGATGCCGGCATCCGGCACGGGATCGTTGTCGCGCACCAGGGCTTCGAGGGAGACGGTGCCCGAAGCGACCTCCCCCTCGCCGCAGAACACGACACGGCGCAGGCCGGGACAGGCCTGCGTCAGCGGCCGCTCCAGGGCGGCGAAGGCGTCGTCCACGAACAGGACCCGGGCCCCGGAATCGGTCAGGCCGTCGATGATCTCGTCCGTCGACCAGCGGAAGTTCAGGGGAACCACCAGCGCCCCGATCCAGGGCACTGCGAGATAGTATTCCAGCACGCGATCCGAATTGAGCGCCAGGATCGCGACCCGGTCGCCCCGCCGCACGCCCAAGGCCCGCAGCGCCCCGGCGATGCGCGTCACCCGGTCCGCCAGGGTCCGGAAGGTCTGCGCCCGCCCGTTGCACAGGGTCGCCACGGCGTCCGGGCCCGTCTGCAGGGCGCGGTGGAGCCCTTGCGTGAACCGGAGCTGGAAACCGCCGGTCTCCGCCGCTGCCGGGGCGGGCACCCGGTCGGGATCGAACATTGCGGGCTCGGCGGTCCGGGGCCCGTCCATCGCTAAAGCCGTCAGCGCGTTCACGTCGTCCTCCCATCCGCGGATCGTGGTCGCGCCGGCCGCGACCTTGCTCGGTCGTCGCACCCCGAAGGTCGCGGCCACCGGCTCCCCACCCTCAGAGGCCGAAGGCGAGGGGGTTGAGCAGCCACAGCCCGGCCACGGCCAGGGCGCCGTGCAGGCCGATGAGCGGCAGCGGCTTGTGCCCTCGGAACAGGGTGCGGAACAGGATCAGGCCGCCGACCAGCGCGGCGGTCATCAGCCCGAGCGCCCACCATGCGGCGGGGGGCGCGCCGCCCTCCATCCGCAGGTTGGCGAGGAAGAGCAGGGCGAGGCCCGCGAGGCCGACCAGCCCGTGGACCGTGCCGAACCCGCGCGGCAGCCGCAGGCCCAGCCGCGGCAACAGCGCCAGCCCCATCCCTCCGACGGCTCCGCCCGCGAGCAGGCAGAAGGCGACCTGTTCGAGCGTCATCACCGCGCTCCCCTCATCGGCCGGTGAAGACCGGCTCGCGCCGGCTCAGGAAGGCGGTCACGCCCTCGCGAAAATCCTCGGTGCCGGTCGCCGCCCGGAAGGCGGCGCGCTCGGCTTCGAGATGCTGGGCGAGCGGCGTCGTGAAAGCCGCTGCGGTCAGCCGCTTCCAGGCGCCGAGGGCCCGCGTCGGCCGGGCGGCAAGCCGGCGCGCGAGGCTGTCGGTCTCCGCCGCGAGCTCGGCCTCCGGCACCACCACATCCACGAGGCCGGCCTCCAGGGCGCGGCCCGCGTCCCAGGTCTCGCCGAGCAGCATCAGCCGCGCGGCGGCGCCCGGTCCGAGCCGGCGCGACAGGAACCACGTGCCGCCGCAATCCGGGGCCGCGCCGATCCGGTCGTAGGCCATCAGGAAGCGGGTGCCCTCGGCGGCGACGACAAGATCGGCGCCCGCCATCAGGCTCAAGCCCGCCCCGGCCACCGCGCCGTGCACGCTCGCCACCACCGGTGCGTCGAGGGACTGGAGCGCCAGGATCGCCGGATGCAGGCAGTCGAGCAACGCGTCGATCACGTCCGCCGAGCGTTCGAAGTCGTCGGCGAAGCGCTTCACGTCGCCCCCCGCCACGAAGGCCCGGCCGGCCCCGCGCAGCACGAGGCAGCGCAGGTCGCGGGCGGCCAAGTCCGCGACCGCGTCGCGGATGGCCTGCGCGGTCGGGATGTCGATGGCGTTCAGCGCCTCGGGCCGGTTCAGGGTCAGAGACCCGACCCCGTCCGCCCCGATCCGGAGTTCGGCGAGGCTCATGCGGCGGCTCCGTAGAGGCGGCGCTCAGCCTTCGCGAAGGCGTCCGGCAGGTCGAAGCGGGCACCGTGCGCGCGACTCAGGGCGGCACAGCGCTCGGCGAAGGCGCCCGCGCCGATGTCGTCGATCGCCGCGAGCGGTCCGCCGAGATAGCTCGGGAAGGCCCAGCCGAGGATCGCGCCGAGATCGGCCTCGCCGGCCTCGTCGATGATGCCGGCATCCCAGCAGCGGGCGGCCTCCACGAGCTGTGCGTAGAGCAGGCGCTCGCGGATCTCGGCCGCGCCGGCCTCGCTCCGCGCGCCGCGGGCGAGGTCGGCGACGGCGGTGCGGTCGAGGCGCTTCGGGGCGTCCGCCGGGTAGGCGTAGAAGCCGGTCCGGGTCTTGCGGCCGAAGCGGCGCTCGGCGACCAGGGCGTCGAGGAGCGCGTTGACCGTGTGGCGGTCGTCGGCCGCCGGGCCGGTCTCGCGGGCGCGGAAGAAGTGGGCGATGTGATGCATCACGTCGATGCCCACCTCGTCCACCAGGGCGAGCGGCCCGACCGGCATGCCCAGCGCCGCGCCGGCATTCTCGATCAGCACCGGATCGACGCCGTCGGCCACGCAGCGCAAGCCCTCGCGGATATAGGCGTCGACGCAGCGCGTCGTGTAGAAGCCGTAGCCGTCCCGCACCACGATCGGCGTCTTGCGGATCGCCCGCACGTAGTCGAGGGCGCGGGCCAGCGTCGCGTCCGAGGTCTTGGCGCCGACCACCACCTCGACCAGGGCCATGCGCGGCACCGGCGAGAAGAAGTGCAGGCCGATCAGGTTCTCCGGCCGCGCGCTCGCCTGCGCCAGCTCGTCGATCGGCAGGGCCGAGGTGTTGCTGGCGAAGATCGCGTCCGGCCCCAGAGCGGCTTCCGTGGCGCGGATCGCCGTCCGCTTGACCTCGAAATCCTCCAGCACCGCCTCGATCACCATGTCGCAGCCGGAAAACGCCGCGTGGTCGGCCCCTGCCGTGATCCGGGCGGCGGCGGCCTCGCGCGCCGTCTCGCTCAGGCGGCCCTTGCGCTGTTCCGCTTCGAGCTGCGCCAGGATGCTCGCGCGCGCCCGCGCGGCGATCTCGGGAGTGCGGTCGACCAGCACCACCTCCATCCCGGCGAGCGCCGAGACCTGGGCCACGCCCGCCCCCATGAAGCCGGCACCGAGCACGCCGAGGCGGCGGATCGGCCGCTTCGGCGCGGCGGCGGGCCGCCGCGCCAGCTTGTCGGCCGCCTGCTTGGCGAAGAACAGGGTGCGGATCATGTTCTGGGCCGGGCGGCCCTGCACCAGCGTGGCGAAGTGCTTCTGCTCCAGGCGCAGGGCCCGGTCGATCGGCAGCTTGGTGCCCTCGTAGACGCAGCGCAGGATCGCGAGCGGGGCCGGGTAGTTGCCCTGCGTCGCGGCATGCGTGCCGGCGTTCGCCGCGACGAGGGCCCCCGTGACCTTCGGGTCGTAGACGCCGCCGCCGGGCAGGCGGAAGCCCTTGCGGTCCCAGGGTGCGGCCGGATCGACCTTGCCGCCCGCAAGGGCCGCGCGGGCCGCTGCGACGACCTCGGCGGCAGGCACCGCCTCGTGGGCGAGGCCGGCCTTCACGGCCTCCGCGCCGCCGACATCCCGGCCCTGGAGCAGCAGCGGCAGGCTGGCCGCGATGCCGACGAGGCGCGGCAGGCGCTGCGTGCCTCCGGCGCCGGGCAGGAGCCCGAGCTTGACCTCGGGCAGGCCGTAGCGGGCATCCGGTTCGTTGGCGAAGATGCGGTGATGGGTGGCGAGCAGCAGTTCGAGTCCGCCGCCGAGGGCCGTGCCGGGGGCGGCGCCGACCACAGGCTTGCCGCAGGTCTCGATGCGCCGGAAGAAGCCGCCGAGATAGTCGATGGCCTCAGTGACCGCGCGGGCGGGCCGCCCGGCCGCGCCGAGCGCCTCCATCTGGCCGAGATCGGCCCCGGCGATGAAGCTCGGCTTCTCGCCAACTTTGCCGCTGGTGATGACGATGCCGCTCACGGCCTCGTCCGAGACAGCGGCCTCGAAGGCCGCGCGCAATTCGGCGACGAGGCCGGGCTCCAGCACGTTCATGCTGCGGTCCGGCCTATCGATCGTCAGCAGGGCGATGCCGTCGGAATCCTCCCGGCGCACGGTAGGCTGAGTGGGGGAGCGCGGATCCGCAGCCATGGTCAGACTCTCTCGATGATGGTGGCGACGCCCATGCCGGCGCCGATGCAGAGGGTGACGAGGGCGGTGGCGGCTCCGGTGCGCTCCAGCTCGTCGAGCGCCGTGCCGAGGATGATCGCGCCGGTGGCGCCCAGCGGATGGCCCATGGCGATGGCGCCGCCGTTGACGTTGACCCGGGCCGGATCGATGCCGAGCGCCTCGATGAAGCGCAGCGGCACCGCGGCGAAGGCCTCGTTGACCTCGTAGAGGTCGATGTCGGCCGCAGACATGCCGGCCCGCTTCAGCGCCTTCTCGGCGGCGAAGGAGGGCGCGGTCAGCATGATGGTCGGTTCCGAGCCGATCTCCGCGAAGGCGCGGATGCGGGCGCGGGGCCTGAGGCCCGCCGCCTCGCCCGCCTCCGCTGAGCCGATCAGCACCGCGCAGGCGCCGTCGACGATGGCCGAGGAATTGCCGGCGTGGTGGCGGTGCTCGATCGCCTCGACATCGGGGTAGCGCTGCACGGCGAGCGCGTCGAAGCCGCCCTTGGCGCCCATCTCGGCGAAGGAGGGTTTGAGGGCGCCGAGGCTCGCCGCCGTGGTGTCGGGGCGAACGACCTCGTCGCGCTCCAGCAGGATGTTGCCGATGACGTCGCGCACCGGCACCACCGAGCGGGCGAAGCGCCCGTCGGCCCAGGCCGCGGCGGCGCGGCGGTGGCTCTCGGCGGCGAAGCCGTCGAGGGTCTCGCGCTCGTAGCTCCAGCGGGTGGCCATCAGGTCGGCGCTGATGCCCTGGGGGATGAAGTGGGTGGCGAAGGCCACCGCCGGATCGGTGCTCCAGGCACCGCCGTCGGAGAAGATCGGCACGCGCGACATCGACTCGCAGCCGCCCGCCACCACGAAGTCAGCGCCGCCGGCCGCGACCTTGCCGGCGGCCATGTTCACGGTCTCGAGGCCCGAACCGCAGAAGCGGTTGATCTGGACGCCGGCCGTGCGCTCGCCGTAGCCCGCGGCGAGCGCCGCGATCCGCGGCAGGACCTGGCCCTGCTCCTCGACGGGGCTGACGAGGCCGAAGATCACGTCGTCGACCGTGTCCTCAGGCAGACGGTTGCGCTCGCGCAACGCCGCCAGGACGGTGGTGGCGAGGTGCACCGCCGTGACCTCGTGCAGGGCGCCGTCCGGCTTGCCGCGCCCCCGTGGCGTGCGGACGTGATCGTAGACATAGGCTGACGACATCGGGTCCTCTCGAACGGTTCTTCCGCGCCGCGCTCCGGGGCGCGGCGGGAGCGGGATCTCAGAGCCCCGAGGGCTCGAACTTGTCGGCGTGGATGCGCCCGCGCGGCATGCCCAGCGCGGCGAGCCGGGTCTCGACCGCCTCGACCATCGGGAGCGCGCCGCAGACGAAGGCGGAGGCCTCCGGCAGATCGATCCCGAGGTCTCGGTCGAGCGCCGCGGTGACGAGGCCGCGCGCCCCGTCCCAGCCGCTGCCGGCCGGCTCGTGGGAGAGGAGCGGCACGACGCGCACGCGGCCGGGGGCCAGGCCTGAGAGCCGTTCCAGGCGGTCGAGGGCGAACAGGTCGGCTCGTGTCCGCACGCCGAAGACGATGGTGATGCCCTCGGCAGGGAAGCGCCGCAGGCGATCCTCCGCGATCGACAGGATCGGCGCGATCCCGGTGCCGCCGGCCACGCACAGGGCGTGGCGCGGGGTGTCGTCGAGGCCCATCTGGCCGAACGGCCCTTCGAGCCAGATGCGCACGCCGCGCCGGTCTTGGCGCCCCAGCCAGCCGGAGAAGCGCCCGCCCGGCAGATGCTTGACGAGGAAGCCGACCTCACGGGTGCCGTCCGACCCGGGGGCTGCGTCGTAGAAGGAGAACGAGCGCCTCACGAAGGAGCCGGAGACGGCGAGCGCCGCGTACTGCCCGGCCTCGAAGACCAGCGGCTCTTCGAGCGCGAGGCGCAGGTCGATCACGCCGCCGGGCAGGATGCGCCAGCCGGAGATTTCGCCGACGATGGAGCGCGGCAGCGTCACCCGGTGATCGAGCAGCCCGACCTCGATCTCGAGGTCGGAGCGCACCTTGGCCTGGCAGGCGAGGATGTAGCCGTCCTTCAGGTCGCGGTTGGTCAGCGGCGAGAGGGCGAAATCCACCAGCGGGCTGATCCGCCCCGAGACCAGCCGCGTCTTGCAGCGCCCGCAGGTGCCCACCCGGCAGGAATGCGGGTAGTTGATGCCCTGGCCGAGCGCGGAGAGCAGCAGCAGCTCGTTGCGCCCGACCGTGAAGCCCCGCTCGCTCGCCACCGCGATGCGGCAGCCCCGGGCATCCTCGCGGGTGGGGGCCCGGGTCTCGCCCGGGACCGTGAGGGTATCGACCGACATCGGCGTGTCCTCCCTCGGGTCCGTCAGGGTGCCACGGCGAAGCGGGCCTGGGCGAGGCTCGGGCGTTCGTTGAGGTCGCCCCAGCCGGCACGGATGTTCTCGGCCTCGGCGATCTCGCGCTCCTGCGGGGTGGCGTAGTGCCGGTCCCAGTGGTGCAGCTTCTCGCGGATCATCATGAACCAGAGCGGCGGCACGAACGCGAGGAGCAGGCAGATCAGGAATTGCGGCTGCTTCGGACCGGTGCGGTCGGGGACGAGCTCGTAGAAGGGCTTGTAGCTGTCCTCGTGGTGGCCGGTGTGGTTGGTGATCTCCAGGGCCAGGAGGCGCACGAACGGGGTCAGGTGGTTCCAGGTGTGGCGCGGCTCGAACCGGCCCGGCGTCGCGGTGACGAGGCCGTAATGCTGGGTGTAGTTGAAAATCTCGAGCAGGATGCGGGGGCCGAGCAGGCAGACTCCGACCCCGGCCAGTGCCCCGGACCCGCCGCCGATCAGCCAGAGCAGGCCGACGAAGCCCGCGAGGATGCCGACGCGCCAGACCCAGGCGTTGCGCGGGTCCCACCAGGCGCGCTCGCGCTTCGTCCACATCCGGCGCTCCAGATGGTACGATTCCGCGATCTGGCCGGCGAAGGTCTTGGCGAGGTGCCGGTAGAGGTTCTCGCCGCGGCGCGCGTAGTCGGGGTCGTCCGGCGTCACGGTGTGGATGTGGTGCGTGACCACGTGCGTGATCTCGCGCCAGGGATCGAAGATCATCACCATCCCGATCCGGCCGAGCCAGCGATGGAACAGGTTTTCGCGGTGGAACATCTCGTGGAGCACCGGGGCCACGATGACGAACTGCGTGAACATCATCGTCACGAAGCCGCCGATCTTCGACGCCGTGGTCTCGAAATGGCCCTGCCCGACCAGCCACGCGTAGAACAGGATCATGGCAAAGCCCATGATCAACTGCACCGAGACGATCCCGTCGTAGAGCCAGGGAAAACGCGTGTCGCGCACCGAGTGGTCGGGCTCCAGGAAGGCGTCGAACAGCAGGATGCCGATCAGGATGCCGAAGCCGAGCCAGGCATGGGGACCGCCGAGCCAGAGCCCGTAGGCGGAGGTCGCCAGCAGCACGGGCGACAGAAGGTATTTGGCGTAGTCGAGCATGGGCCTCCTCCCGGCCGGAGCGCCCCTGGAACCGCTGCGGCGGTGTCCGGGGCATCTCGATTGCCCGGAGAGTGGCAAGCGCCGTCGGGGCACGCCCCAACCCAAAGTCTGGGTCGGGTCCGAAAGGGACGGGCGCCGCCCGCCGCCTCACCGGCATGAGGCCCCGTCCGGACCCGACCTTTCGGCGGGGTCGCCCGCGCCGGCCGCGGCGTATGCTCGGCCCGCGATCGTGAATCGCGAAAGAATTCGGGGGAGACGATTCCATGGAGGCACTCGCCGCCGTCCTCGACGCGCCGCAGGACCGGTTCCGCCTGCGCCCCGTCGACATCGCCGGACCCGGGTCCGGGCAGGTGCGCGTCCGGGTCAAGGCCGCCGGCATCTGCCACACGGACCTGATCTTCGCTTCCGGAGCGATGGGCAGCCCGTTCCCGCTCATCCTCGGCCACGAGGGGGCGGGCCTCGTCGAGGCGGTGGGCCCCGGCGTCTCCCACGTCGCGCCGGGCGACAAGGTGCTGCTGACCTTCGATTCCTGCGGCGGCTGCCCGACCTGCCGCAGCGCGAGCCCGGCCTATTGCCACAGCTTCATGGCCCTCAACTTCGCCTGCGTCGACGCCGAGGGCGGCTCGCCGGTACACGATGAGGCCGGTGGCCGGGTGGCTGCCCGCTTCTTCGGCCAGTCCTCCTTCGCCAGCCTGTGCATCGGCAGCGCCCGCAACGTGGTGAAGCTGCCCGCGGAGGCCGACCTCGGCACGCTGGCGCCGCTCGGCTGCGGGGTGCAGACCGGCGTCGGCGGCGTGCTGCGCTCGCTCGCGGCAAAGGCCGGCTCGGCGCTCGTCGTCATGGGGGGCGGCGCGGTGGGTCTCAGCGCCGTGCTGGGCGGCACGATCGCCGCGTGCGCGCAGATCGTCCTGATCGAGCCGCGCCCGGAACGGCGGGCGCTCGGCCTCGAACTCGGCGCGACCCACGCCATCGACCCTGCGGCGGAGGATGCCGCCGCGGCGGTCCGCGCGATCCTGCCGGCGGGTGTGGACTACGTGTTCGACACCAGCGGCAACGTCGTGGCGCTCGAATCCGCCCTCGCGATGCTGGGCCCGCGCGGCACCCTCGGCATGGTCGGCGTGCCGGGCACCCTCGACGCCGCCTTACGCCTGCCGATCGTCCCGGCGATCTCGGCCGGCTTCACGGTGAAGGGCATCATCGAGGGCGACAGCGACCCGCAGAGCTTCCTGCCCGAACTGGTCGCGCTCCACGCCGCCGGCCGCCTGCCGGTCGAGCGCTTCGTGCGCTTCTATCCCTTCTCCGAGATCAACGAGGCGATCGCCGACGCGCATGCCGGCCGCTGCGTCAAGGCGGTGCTGCGCATCGACTGAGGCGCCGGCACCCGCGACCTGAGACGACAAGAGCAATCCTGGACGACGAGGGAGGATCACGATGCTGGACTTCACGGCCATGACGATCGACGGGCGCGACGCCGCCGCCCCCGGCCGCATCCCGGTGCGCAATCCGGCCAACGGCGAAGTCTTCGCCCAGGTGCCCGATGCAGGTGCGGCGGAACTCGACGCGGCGGTCGCGGCGGCGGCGCGCGCCTTCCCCGGCTGGGCCGCGACACCCTGGGCCGAGCGTCAGGCCCGCGTCGCCCGGATCGGCGAGGCGATCGCGGCGAACGCCGACGCGCTCGCCCGGCTCCTGACCCGCGAGCAGGGCAAGCCGCTGGCCCAGGCGCAGTTCGAGGTGACGGCGGCCGCCCAGTGGTGCGGCGCGATCGCCTCGATGGAACTGCCCGTCGCGGTGGTGGAGGACACGCCCGAGCACCGGGTCGAGACGCACCGCGTGCCGATCGGCGTGGTGGGGGCGATCTCGCCGTGGAACTTCCCCATCCTGCTCTCGGTCTGGAAGATCGCCCCCGCGATCCTCACCGGCAACACCCTCGTGCTGAAGCCCTCGCCGTTCACGCCGCTCTGCGTGCTGCGGATCGGTGAATTGCTGCGCGAGATCCTGCCGCCGGGCGTCGTCAACATCGTCACCGGCGGCGACGGACTCGGGCCGCTGATGACGGCGCACCAGGGCTTCGGCAAGATCAGCTTCACCGGCTCGACCGCCACGGGACGGCGGGTGATGGCGAGCGCCGCCCCGACCCTGAAGCGGATCACGCTCGAACTCGGCGGCAACGATCCGGCGATCGTCTTCCCCGACGTGGACGTGCGCGCTGTCGCCGAGCGGATCTTCTGGTCGGCCTTCACCAACAGCGGCCAGATCTGCGTGGCGACGAAGCGCGCCTACGTGCACGCGGACATCTACGACGATGTCCTCGCGGCCCTGCGCGCCATCGCCGAAGCGGTGCCGATGGGCGACGGCGCGCAGCAGGGCATCGCGCTGGGGCCGGTGCAGAACCGCGCCCAGTACGAGCGCGTGCAGGCGCTGCTGGCCGATTGCCGGACCTCCGGCGCGAGGGTGATCGAGGCGGGCCGCGCGCCCGAGGGACCGGGCTACTTCATCCCCGTGACGCTGATCGACGATCCCGAGGAGACGAGCCGCATCGTGCAGGAGGAGCAGTTCGGCCCGGTCCTGCCGCTGATCCGCTTCACCGACGAGGACGAGGTGGTGGCCCGCGCCAATGCCAGCGAGTACGGGCTCGCCGCCACGATCTGGACCGGCGACGAGGCCCGCGCCCTGCGGCTCGCCGGACGGATCGAGGCCGGCAGCGTCTGGATCAACGAGGCGCTGGCGCTCTCGCCCTTCGCGGCCTTCGGCGGCCACAAGCAGTCGGGCGTCGGCCAGGAGAACGGCATCGGCGGGCTGGAGGAGTTCACCAACCCGAAGACCGTCACGATCCGCCGCCCCGCGGCCTGAGGCCACCGCCATCCGCATCGCGGGGTGCGAGGCTCCGCGTGTCGAGCGGCTTCCGTGATCGAAGGATCGCGCAAGCCGCTGCCGTTTCAGGATCGCCGCGCGGCTCGGAACCAGCCCACCTTCGCCTCGGCAAAGAAGAAACCGTGCCGTCACTGGGACGGCACGGCTCAAGGTGGTCCGGGTCAAGGACGGGAGGAACGGCGAAACGCTATTCGCGCGTGAACGGGTCGTCGGCGAGGCGGGCAAGCGCCGCGCGGTACTCGGCCGTCAGGCGCGCGCAGAGAGCGGCGGCGGCCGGCACGTCGTCGAAAGCCGCCACGCCCTGGCCGGCCGACCAGACCGACTTCCAGGCTCTCGCCTCGTTCTCCATGTCGAGGGCGCCGTGGGGGACGAGGTTGTCCGGGTCGAGCCCGGCCGCGGCGATCGAGGGGCGCAGGAAGTTCGCCGCCACCCCCGAGATCGCTGGCGTGTAGAGGATGTCGGCGGTGCCGGCGGAAGCGGTCATCCGCTTCTGCGCCTCGCCGACGAGGGATTCCTTCGTCGCGAGGAAGCGGGTGCCGAGATAGGCGAGATCGGCCCCCATCGCCCGCGCGGCGGCGATGTCGGCTCCGGTCGAGATGGCGCCGGAGAGCGCGATCGCGCCGGAGAAGAACGAGCGGATCTCGGCGACCAGCGCGAAGGGCGAGAGCGTGCCGGCATGGCCCCCCGCCCCGGCACAGACGGCGACGATGCCGTCGACCCCGGCCGCGGCCGCCTTCTCGGCGTGGCGCCGGCCGATCACGTCGTGGAACACGAGCCCGCCGTAGAAATGGATCGCGTCCACCACGTCGCGCACCGCGCCGAGCGAGGTGACGACCAGCGGCACCCGGTGGCGCACCACCGCGTCGAGATCGGCCGCGAGCCGCGGGTTCGAGCGGTGGACGATGAGGTTCACGCCGTAGGGCGCCGCCCCCGGATGCTCGGCGAGGCGCGCCGCGATCGCGTCGAGCCAGACGACGAACCCGTCCGTGCTGCGCTGGTTCAGCGCCGGAAAGGTGCCGACCACCCCGGAGCGGCAGACCTCGACCACGAGATCCGGGCCCGATGTGAGGAACATCGGCGCGGCGATGGCCGGCAGGCGCAGGCTCTGGAAGAGGGCGGGCATCGCCACGGTATCGTTCTCCTTGCCGGCGCCGGGCTTCCGATCTTTCTCGCGTCAGAACCGGTAGGTGAGACCGGTATGCAGGATGGCGGGATCGAGGTCGATCTTGCCGGTGACCCGTGCGCCGCCCAGGCCGGGGATGGCCGGGTTGAGGAAGCCCTTCAGCTTCGTGCCGACGAAAACCTTGTTGTACGAGAAGAACAGGCCGAGCTTGTCCGTGAGCATGTAGTCGAAGCCGACCCGCAGCACCGGCCCGAGGGCGTTGTTCACCTTCAGGCGCTGGATGTCCCCGTCCGTGGTGTCGAAGATCAGCGTGTAGTTCACGCCGACGCCGACGAAGGGCTGGAACGCGCCGAAATTGCGGAAGTGGTAGTTGAGCGCCGCGACCGCCGGACCGTACTGGACGCGCCCCGCCGTCAGCCCGGCGATGGCGCCGGTGCCGCTGATCGTGGTGGTGGGCGGATAGCCGATGATGCCGATGGCGGAGATGTTCGGCGTGAAGAAATAGCCGACGCCGAGGGCGAAGGTCTCGCCGTCGCCGACCCGCGCGCGGGCGCCGGGGATCTCGGTGCCGAAGGCCGAGACCCGCGCACGCTCGTAGAAGTTGACGCTGGCGAGGCCGGCCTGGACGTACCACGTGTCCTGCGGGGCGGCCGCGAAGCTCGGAACGGCCGGCTGTGGTGCGAGATCCGCCGCACGCGCCTGTCCTCCTGCCGCGATCAGCCCGATCGCCAGGGCCGCTCCCGCGACCGCTTTCCCGAAAGCCATGTCCACCCCCCCTGTCCGGCCTGCGTCGTCGCGGGGTAGGATGGCCGGGGATCGGGCCCGAGGAGCCCATACCAAAATCGTGCCCGCGGCGGGTTCGCGGAGATGTTGTGCCGTGGCCACACCACCGCTGCGGAGGGATGTCGCGCCCCGGCCGAAGGGATGGGGCGCGCCGATGCCGAGGCGGCGTAAAGCTCGCATCCGGGAGGAACCGGCCGATGATCCTGACGGACGAGCAGACCATGATCCGCGACGCGGTGCGCGCCTTCGTCGGCGACGCGATCCGGCCGCGGTCGCGGGTGTTCGAGCGGGACGGCTGCTATCCGGCGGAGGTGTTCGAGGCGGTCGCAGGCCTCGGCCTGATGGGCATGACGGCGCCCGAGGAATTCGGCGGGGCGGGCGCCGACTACATCTCCTACGCCCTCGCGCTCATGGAACTCGCGGCCGGCGACGGAGCGCTCTCCACCATCGTCAGCATCCAGAACGGCCTGATCGTCAACAGCCTGCTGGCGGAGGGCAGCGCGGCGCAGAAGGCGCGCTGGCTGCCCGATCTCGTCTCCGGCCGCACCATCGGCGCCTTCGCCCTGACCGAGACCGATGCCGGTTCCGACGCGGCGGCGATCCGCACCCGGGCCCGGCGCGTCGAGGGCGGCTGGCGGCTCGACGGGCGCAAGCAGTTCATCACCTCCGGCCGCATCGCCGGCCTCGCCCTCGTCGTCGCGGTCACCGATCCGGAAGCGGGACGCCAGGGCATGACCGCCTTCCTCGTCCCCACCGACACGCCGGGCTACGGCGTCGAGAAAGTCGAGCACAAGCTGGGCCAGAGTGCCTCGGACACCTGCGCGCTGCTGTTCGAGGGGCTGGAACTGCCCGACGACGCGGTGCTGGGCCGGATCGGCGGCGGCTACCGCACGGCGCTGGCCAATCTGGAGGTCGGACGCATCGGCATCGCCGCGCAATGCGTCGGCATGGCTCAAGGCGCCCTCGACATCGCCGTCGCCTACGCCAAGGAACGCCGCAGCTTCGGCAGCCCCATCATCGCGCATCAGGCGGTCGGCTTCCGTCTGGCCGACCTCGCCGCCCGGCTGGAGGCGGCGCGCCAGCTCGTGCTGCACGCCGCCGCCCTCAAGGATGCGGGCCGCCCCTGCCTGCGCGAGGCCTCGATGGCCAAGCTCGTCGCCAGCGAGACGGCGGAGGCCGTCTGCTCCGGGGCGATCCAGACGCTCGGCGGCTACGGCTACCTGGAAGAGTACGGCGTGGCCAAGATCTACCGCGATGTGCGGGTGTGCCAGATCTACGAGGGCACCTCCGACATCCAGCGGCTCGTCATCGCGAGGACCCTGTGATGCGCACCGACGCCCGTTCCGACACCGTGATCCTCGGCTATGCCCGCACCCCGATGGGCGGTCTGCTCGGGAGCCTGAGCGGCCTCACCGCGCCCCGGCTCGGCGCCGCCGCGATCCGTGCGGCGCTCGCCCGGTCCGGTGCCGAGGGCGCCGATGTAGACCGGGTGCTGATGGGCTGCGTGCTCATCGGCGGTCTCGGCCAGGCGCCCGCCCGGCAGGCGGCCCTCGCCGCGGGGCTGCCGGAAGCGGTCCCCTGCACCACGGTGAGCAAGGTCTGCGGCTCCGGCATGGAGGCGCTGATCCTCGGCCATGCCCTGTTGCGGGCCGGTCTCGCGCACCTCGTCGTGGCGGGCGGCATGGAGAGCATGAGCAACGCGCCGCACCTCCTGCCGGATCTCCGCGGCGGCGCCCGGCTCGGCCATCGCGGCGCGGTCGACAGCCTGTTCCACGACGGCCTGGAGGATGCCTACGAGCCGGGGCGCCTGATGGGGAGCTTCGGCGACCGGATCGCCGCCGAGTACGGCTTCAGCCGTATCGATCAGGACGCCTACGCGCTGGAAAGCCTGCGCCGGGCGCTGGCCGCACAGGCGGAGCACGCCTTCGCGCGCGAACTGGTCGGCGTGTCGGTCGGGGCGATGCGCGTCGAGCAGGACGAGCAGCCCGGGAAGGCCAAGCCCGACAAGATCCCGTCGCTGCGCCCGGCCTTCTCCCCGGACGGGACCGTCACGGCGGCCAACGCCAGTTCGATCTCCGACGGCGCCGCCGCCCTGGTCCTGGCCGATGCCGCGTCCGCGCGGGATACGGGACTCGCGCCGCTCGCCCGCATCGTCGGCACGGCCGGCTACGCCGGACCGCCCGCCCGCTTCGCCTGCGCGCCCGTTCCCGCCATCCGGACCCTGCTGGAGCAGGTCGGCTGGGACGTATCCGAGGTCGACCTGTTCGAGATCAACGAGGCTTTCGCACTCGTGCCGATGATCGCGATGCGGGAACTCGGCATCCCGCACGACCGGCTCAACGTCCACGGCGGCGCCTGCGCGCTCGGCCACCCGCTCGGCGCCAGCGGTGCGCGCATCGTCGCGACGCTCATCGGCGCCTTGCAGGCTCGCGGGCTGAGGCGCGGCGTCGCCAGCCTCTGCATCGGCGGCGGCGAAGCCACCGCCCTTGCCGTGGAGATGATCGGACCGATTTGACGCCCCGATCCTCCCGACCCCTCATCATGAGGTGATGCCGAGCGGCCTCGGAAGATCCTCGCTTTTGGCGCCGAAGGCGATCGGTGCAATCGGTCACGGCCTGACCGATGGAGATCGGCGGCTGGGCTTGTCGCTGCTCGCCGCCGCCGAGGCGCGTGCGACGGCCGCTTTGCCCCCCGCACATCGTGCCGTGGCGCCAGACGATAACTGCTTCGATCCGGAAGTAAGAGTGCCTCACAAGACTCTCGATCACTGATCACGCTCGCTCCGGGCGCAACGGCGCAGCGGGCGTTTTGCGAGAGACACTAGAGTATCGTCCCGAAAGGTGGACTCCGGCTTTTGAAAAAAGCCGATGAAAAATCAATAATCTATGGTTAAAATCCGATCAATATATTGCTTTATCTGTGGAATTCTGATTATCTAGAGCGTATTATGCACTTTCCATGAGCTTTTCGGCTTGCCGGAGCATGATGCAGACGAAGGCGACCATGTGAAGACCTGCCAATGTGCTGGCGTAGCGCTCGTAATCCTTGACCAGACGCCGGCAGCGGGTCGCCCAGGCGAACGAGCGCTCCACCACCCACCGGCGCGGCAGCAGAACAAAGCCACGCTTGGCGTGCGGCGCCTTGTCCACCTCCAACTCGATGCCATGAGCCTTCTTCGCGGCGGCCGCAGGCTTGGGACCAGAGTAGCCCTGGTCGACAAAGCCCACCTCGATGCTGTCCTGCGTCTGCGCCTGAACCGCGGCGGCCAGCCGGCCGACCTCGGCCCGGTCATCGATATCGGCGGGCGGTCACGTGCAGCGCCACGACATGGTCGGGCGTATCCACCGCCAGATGCCCCTTCGCACCCCGCTTGCGCTTGGCCCCGTCGTAGCCCGCCCGCTCACCGCTCTCGGGCGAGGAGCGCAGCGTCCGGCTGTCGAGGATCACCGCCGATGGCTCCGGCTCCCGCTCGGCCGCCATCCGCAGCCCCGCACGCAGGTCGCCAGCCACGTCCGCGAAGCTGTCGGCGGACAGCCAGCGCTGCGTCTGCTGGTAGACGGCGGCCCAGGGCGGCAGATCGTGCGGCATGAACCGCCACGGTGCGCCCGTCCTCGCGATGTAGCGCAGCCCGTTGGACACCTCGCGCAGATCGTGGTCGCGCTGGACCGAGTCCTCCCGCAGCAAGGCGAGACAGGGCACCACCAACGCCCACTTCTCATCGGACACATCGGACGGGTAGGCGCGAAGATCGGTCGGCATGAACCACAACGCCAAACCGGTCCGTCAGCTCATAACACGCTTCAGAGCCTGTTTGAGCGGCTGGCGTGTCTTCGTCAGGCAACGGCAGGACAAGAGGAAAGCCATAACTCCCATCCCCACCCTCATCCTGAGGCGCCGCGAAGCGGTCTCGAAGGGTGTTCCAGATCCCGCGCGATCCCTGGAGCCCCCTTCGAGGCCTCCGCTGCGCTCCGGCACCTCAGGATGAGGGGCGAGATGGGATCACCGCTGTCAAACAGGCTCTGAGAAGGATGGTGCTGCGAGAGAGGATTGAACTCTCGACCTCCTCATTACCAATGAGGTGCTCTACCACTGAGCTACCGCAGCGCGGTGTCGGGGGGCGGTGCCGCCGCCGAACTGGACGCGGCATTAGCGGATCGCTTTCCGCTTGGCAACGCTCCTGCGGCCAACAAAATGCACGAACGGCAAGACCGAGCCGTGGCGTGACGATTTGTTGACGGATCGGGGGGGCGTCGCTATAGAGCGGCCTTCACGTCCGGCCGCAGTCCTGCAGCCGGGTGTTTCGCCTTTGCTTATCATTCAGGCTGCGCTGACCGATACCGGATCGTCCGGGGTCGGGTCGTTGCCGCCGCGACCAGACGAGGATGCCCATGGCCAACACCGTGTCGGCCAAGAAGATGACCCGCAAGATCGCCAAGCGTACGGCGATCAACCGCTCGCGCCGCTCGCGGATGCGCACCTTCGTCCGCAAGGTCGAGGAGGCGATCGCCTCCGGCGATCAGGGTACGGCCCTCGCCGCCCTCCGTGCCGCCGAGCCGGAGATCATGCGCGCCGCCCAGCACGGCATCGTTCACAAGAACAACGCCTCGCGGAAGGTGTCGCGCCTCGCCGCGCGGGTGAAGGCCATCGCCGCCTGAGACGCCGAGGGGTCTGCCGGCCTCTTCGAGAGGGATCTGTCCGGCGCCTGCTGCCGCGATGACGAATCGAGCCCGGTCCTTGACCGGGCTTTTTTCGTGCGCGTTCGCCGAGGCACCGGTCCGAAGCCGGCATACACCCGGCGGGCGCTTCCTTCTTCGGGGGCGCCCGGCGTCCTTCGGCGCCTTGGAGCCAACGCGCTCTCTCACGCCGAACCGGTGTCCACTTCGGCGGAGAGCGCTCTAGTTGTGCACCGTTCCCCGACGCTTCTCCACATTTCGTGTGCCGTTATCCCGAATCACCCCTTGCGAGGGACTGTCCGGCTCGTCGGCAGGACCTGGTTAACCATGTTCGAGGTCCCGCCTGTTGCCCGCTGCCGCGCTGACCGTGTAGCTTAACGAAACCTTGCCGACCGGGCGACTCGACAAGATGAGCACCGATACCCCCTGAGTCGTCCCCAAGTTGCCGGCAGGCCTTCGACTCTTCGGCCCCGGGCCGACGACTCGGGGCGCGTGCAGATGTTTTCCCCGATCGTCCCGCTGTTAGGAGAACGATAGAGGATTGTTGATACACAGCCATCTTTAGCGATGGTCGATGGCGCTGCTCTTGACAGCGCCGAGGCCGATCTCGGCACCGCCCGACTCGGGGCGGTGCCTCTCTCGTGTGGCGTATGCGTACGCATCCCCCGCCGGTCCGCCGGCCCGGGATGCGAGGAGACACGGTAATGCACCTCGACGGCAGCATGGCGGACGGCGACGGCGGGAACGGCAGGGGGGGCGCCGACATCCCCGCGGCCTGGGCTCGGGTGAAGCGGCGGCTGCGGGCGGAACTCGGTGAGGATGTGTTCGCGAGCTGGTTCGCCCGTCTCGAACTGGAGGAGGTGTCCGGCAACGTCGCCCGGCTCACCGTCCCGACCCGCTTCCTCAAGAGCTGGATCGAGTCGCATTATCTCGACCGGGTGCTGACGACGTTCCATGCCGAGGCCGAGATCGTGGAGCGGATCGAGGTCGGCGTGCGCGGTCCGTCCGCGTCGGCCCGGCCCGCGGCCGGCGCCCCCATGAAGCCGCATCCGACCAGCGGTCCGCTGACCCGGCTCCACGCCACGGCGACGCCGGCCGCCCTCCAGGGCCCCGGCCCGATGATCGAGCCGGAGATGGCCGCGCCCCGCGGGGACGCGGCCGCGATCGATCTCAACGGTGCGCCGCTCGATGTGCGTCTGACCTTCGCGAGCTTCGTCGTCGGCCGCTCGAACGCCCTGGCGCATGCCGCCGCCGAGCGGATCGCCCGCAGTGACGGCGAGGGTGTGCTCTACAACCCGCTCTACGTCCATGCCGGCGTCGGCCTCGGCAAGACGCATCTGCTCCACGCCGCCGGCCACGCCGCCCGCGAGGCCGGGCGCCGGGTGATCTACCTCACCGCCGACCGCTTCATGTACGGCTTCGTCAACGCCCTGAAGACGCAGAGTGCGCTCGCGTTCAAGGAGCGCCTGCGGGCGATCGACCTGCTGATCCTCGACGACGTCCAGTTCATCCAGGGCAAGTCGATCCAGACCGAGTTCGGCCACACCCTCAACGCGCTGATCGATTCGGGCCGCCAGGTGATGGTCGCCTCCGACCGGCCGCCGACGGAACTCGAATCCCTCGACGAACGGGTGCGCTCGCGGCTCGCGGGCGGCCTCGTCGTCGAGATCGGCGGCCTCGACGAGGGGCTGCGCACCTCGATCCTGTCCGCCCGCCTCGACGCCGTGCGCCAGAGCCACCCGAATTTCGAGGTCTCGCCGGCGGTGTCCGCCTACGTCGCCCGGGCGATTACCGCCAACGGCCGCGATCTCGAAGGCGCGGTGAACCGGCTCCTGGCCCATGCCACGCTGACCGGCGCGCCGGTGACGGTCGAGACCGCCGAGACCGCGATCCGCGACCTCGTGAAGAACCGCGAGCCGAAACGGGTGAAGATCGAGGACATCCAGAAGCTGGTGGCCTCGCGCTACAACGTCTCGCGCTCCGACATCCTGTCCGAGCGCCGCACCGCCGCCGTGGTGAAGCCGCGCCAGATCGCCATGTACCTGTCGAAGGTGCTGACCCTGCGCTCCCTGCCGGAGATCGGCCGCCGCTTCGGCGGGCGCGACCACACCACGGTGCTGCACGCGGTGCGCAAGATCGAGAAGCTGATCGGCGAGGACGCGGTGCTCGGCGATGAGGTCGAACTGCTGAAGCGCATGCTTCAGGACTGACCGCCGGCCGGCTTCGGGCGTGGGTTTCCCCTCGCGCCCGAGTTTGGAGTGCACCAGGAACCCGTCCGCGGTGCCGCGCGGGCGGGACGGGGCCCCAGGGCAATCGCTCGAAGCGATCGCCCTGGGACAGGCCCCCTGGCGCCCTTGCCTTCGGAGGGGCGCTTCGCCAAGCTGTGCGCCCCCTCCCCAACCCGCCGTTCTCGGGCCGGATCGCGGGCGGACGGGCCACTTGTTCAAGAGACGACGGGTTTTCCGATGAGAGTCACAGTCGAGCGCGCGGCCCTCCTGAGATCGCTCGGCCACGTGCACCGGGTCGTGGAGCGGCGCAACACGATCCCGATCCTCTCCAACGTCCTGCTGCGCACCGGCGAGAACGGTCTGCAGTTGAAGGCGACCGACCTCGACATCGAGGTGACCGAGACGGTGCCGGCCGACGTGCTCGATGCCGGCGCCACCACCGTGCCGGCGCACGTCATCTACGACATCGTGCGCAAGTTGCCCGAAGGCGCGCAGGTCTCGCTCGAGACCTCCGGAGACACCGGGCAGATGACGATCCGCTCCGGCCGCTCGCGCTTCGCGCTCGGCGCTCTGCCCGAGGACGATTTCCCCGATCTCGCCGCGGGCGAGTTGCCGCATTCCTTCGCGATCCCGGCGGCCGAGCTGAAGCAACTGATCGAGAAGACGCAGTTCGCGATCTCGACCGAGGAGACGCGCTACTACCTCAACGGCATCTACTTCCACACCGTCGAGGTCGAGGGCGCGCCGAAGCTGCGCGCGGTGGCCACGGACGGGCACCGGCTCGCCCGGGTCGAGACCGACGCACCTGAGGGCAGCCGCGGCATGCCGGGCATCATCGTGCCGCGGAAAGCCGTCGCCGAGATCCAGAAGCTCGTGGACGACGGCGGCGAGAGCGTGCAGGTCGAGCTGTCGCCGGCCAAGATCCGCCTGACCTTCGCCGGGGGCGTCACCCTGATCTCGAAGCTGATCGACGGCACCTTCCCGGATTATCAGCGGGTGATCCCGACCGGCAACGACAAGCGCCTGACCGTCGAGCGCGACGCCTTCGCCAAGGCGGTGGACCGCGTCTCGACCATTTCCTCCGAGCGCGGACGCGCGGTCAAGCTCGCCATGGGCGACGGCCGGCTCGCCCTCTCGGTGACCAACCCGGATGCCGGCTCGGCCACCGAGGAACTGGACGTCGACTACGAGGCCGCCGCCCTCGATATCGGCTTCAACGCCCGCTACCTGCTCGACATCACCGCACAGCTCCAGGCCGACACCGCCCTGTTCAAGCTCGCCGATCCCGGCTCGCCGACGCTGATCCAGGACCGTGAGGGGGCGCCGGCGCTCTACGTGCTGATGCCGATGCGCGTGTGACGCGGGGACGACGCCTCGCGCCTCTCGCTCGCCGAGGATATGGTGATGGCGAGGGAGCCCCAAGCGAATTGGCCATGTCGAAGCCCGTTATCCTCGACCCCGAGCAATCGGCCTTCGATCTCGTCGCCGCAGGGCGCGATCCGCCTGCCGTCGTGGACGGCATCAGGCTGCTGAAAGCGCGCGAAAGACGCCTCGCCGCGTCGCGGGACGCATGGTGCGAGGGCGCGGCGATTACGAAACCGCCGACGCGGTTTTCGATGACGCGGTTTTCGATGACATGGCCGCCCATGACGGCGCGAGGGTGAAGGCCGGCGGGTGAGACCGCTCGTCATCGCAGCGGACAATCCGAGCCGAGCGGTCCGCTTCGTCGCCGAACGGCGCGAGCGCTGCCGATCCCGAACGCCGATGCAGGGGCGCCCTGCACCCGAAATCGCACTGGACGTCCGCATCCTCGTGTTCCGCTCGTATCCGATCCTTCTCCCGCGTGCTTCGTTCCGCTCGGGATCGATCCGGCCTGTCGCCGTATGAATGAGTCCACCCCCGTCGCGACCCGCCTCACCCGCCTGATCGCCCGCGATTTCCGCAACCATGTCGACCTCGACCTCGCCATCGCGCGCCGCTTCGTGGCGCTGGTGGGCGAGAACGGGGCGGGCAAGACCAACCTTCTGGAGGCGGTCTCGCTGTTCTGCCCCGGCCGCGGCCTGCGCCGGGCCGATCTCGCGACCATGGCCCGTCTCGGCGGCCCCGGCGGCTTCGCCGTCTCGGCCACCCTGGAAAGCGAGGAGGCCGAGCACCGGCTCGGCACCGGCTACGAGCCGCCGGGCTACGACGGACGCGGCATGCGGGTCTGCCGCATCGACGGGGCGCCGGCCCCCTCCCCGGTCGCCTTCGCCGAGTTCCTGCGGGTCGTCTGGCTGACGCCGGACCTCGACGGGCTGTTTCGCGGGCCGGCCGGCGACCGGCGCCGCTTCCTCGACCGGCTCGTGCTCTCCGTCGATGCGGGCCACGGCGCCCGGGTCTCGGCGATGGAGCGGGCCCTGCGCTCGCGCAACCGTCTGCTCGACGAGCGGCCGGACGATGCCCGCTGGCTCGACGCGGTCGAGCGCGAGGTGGCCGAACTCGGCGTCGCCGTGGCACTCGCCCGGCGCGAGACGGTCGAGCGCCTCGACCGGCTGATCGCCGAGACGCGGGACGATGCCGCGCCCTTCCCGTGGGCCTCCATCCGGCTCGAAGGCGATCTCGACGATCTCGTCGCGGTCTGGCCGGCGCTGGAGGCCGAAGATCGCTTCCGCCGGGCGCTGATGCAGGGCCGAAACCGCGACCGGGCCGCCGGCCGCACCCTGATCGGGCCCCAGACCACCGATCTCGTCGTGCGCCACGGCCCCAAGGACGTGCCCGCCGCGACCGCCTCGACCGGCGAGCAGAAGGCGCTGCTGATCGGCCTCGTGCTGGCCCATGCCCGGCTGGTGCGGGCGATGAGCGGACTCACGCCCCTGATCCTGCTCGACGAGGTGGCCGCCCATCTCGACCCGCGGCGGCGGGGCGGGCTGTTCGAGGCTCTCGAGGCCCTGGAGGGGCAGGTCTGGATGACAGGGGCCGATCCGGCCATGTTCGTCGAGTTGTCTGGCCGCGCCGACATGGTACGGATAGTGGACGGGCGCGCCGTAGCGCCGGATGCCGGCTGAGACGTGGAATGCCTCTGTCAAGCCTCGCGCTGTTCGCGGCCGTATACGCAGTTGCGGTCGCCTCCCCCGGGCCGGGTGTGTTTGCTCTCGTCGCCCGCGTGCTGGCGCGCGGCACGCGCGGTGTCCCCGCCTTCATCGCGGGATTCCTCGTCGGTGACCTTCTCTGGTTTTTCGTCGCCGCGATGGGTTTCGCGTTGCTCGCGCAGAGCTTCGCTGCGCTCTTCATTGGTTTCCGCTATCTGGGCGCGGCCTATCTTGCCTACCTTGCGTGGCGGGCTTGGACCGCGCCCGTCGAACCCGTCGCGACCGAGCCGGTCCGCGGCGAGAGCGGGCTGCGCCTCTTCCTCGGTGGTTTGGCCTTGACGCTCGGCAATCCGAAAGTTGTCCTGTTCTTCCTCGCCCTGCTGCCGACCGTGATCGATCTCGAACATCTGAGACCGCTCGGGATGGCGGAGATCGCCGTTACCATCGTGGTCGTGCTCGGCACGACGCTGACTGCCTACGCGCTTGCCGCGCTTCGGGTCCGACGCCTTTTCGTCTCGGTCCGCGCGCGGCGGGCGGTGAACCGGGGAGCCGGTACCGTGATGGCGGGGGCAGCCATCGTCGTTGCAGCGCGATGAGGTTTACGTTGGATCGGAGTGGATATCGGCTTCAAACACGGTATCCGACTCGGCTGCCGCAGTTCCGTAGCGCTGCCGCGACGGGTACGATTTCGTCTCGTCCGCCAGCGACGCTTCGCAGAGTTGCAGCTCGTTGAGGAGTGCCATACGCACAGCTTCGGTCTCGTCGACCTGCAACAAAGCGGCCAGTTGCTCGGCGAGTTGATCGACTTCCTCGCCGTCGATCGTCAGGGACATGGGCACACGTCTCGGCTACAACCAGCGCGTTGCCGCTGTAGGGTAGGCGCCGTTTCCGACCGGCACAAGCCGCCGAACCTTTTAGTCCTAGCCCGAGCTTTCGAGACCCCATGTCCCAACGCCTCGACGAGGCCCGCGCCGCGCTCAAGAAAACCTTCGGCTACGACGACTTCCGTTCCGGACAGGACGAGGTGATCGGCGCCGTGCTCGACGGCGCGGACGTGTTCGCGGTGATGCCGACGGGCTCGGGCAAGTCGATGACCTACCAACTGCCCGCCCTGGTCGATGCCGGGCTCACCGTGGTGGTCTCGCCGCTCATCGCGCTGATGCACGATCAGGTGCAGCAGATGCGCGCCTTCGGCATCGAGGCCGCGACCCTGAACTCGACGGTGGCGGAAACGTCTTCGCGCGAGACGTGGCGCAAGATCCGCTCCGGCGCCCTGCGGCTGCTGTTCGTTTCGCCGGAGCGACTGCTCATGGACGGCTGCATGGAGGCCCTGCGCGGAGCCGGCGTGCGGCGGCTGGCTGTCGACGAGGCGCACTGCGTCTCGCAATGGGGCCACGACTTCCGCCCGGAATATCGCGAGATCGCCCGCGCCCGCGAGGCGCTCGGCAACGTGCAGACGCTGGCGCTGACCGCCACCGCCGACGCCGCGACGCAGGCCGAGATCGCCGAGCGGCTGTTCCCGGCGGGGCGCCCGCCCAGAACCTTCGTCCACTCCTTCGACCGGCCGAACATCCGCCTGACCTTCCAGCCGAAGGACAACCCGACCCGCCAGTTGGAGCGCTTCCTGCGCAACCGGCGCGCGGAGAGCGGCATCATCTACTGCTCGTCACGCAAGCGGGTGGAACAGCTCGCCGACAGCCTGAAGGCGGACGGCTTCAACGCCCTGCCCTACCATGCCGGGCTCGATCAGGGCATGCGGGCGAAGAACCAGGACACCTTCCTGCAGGAGGACGGCGTGGTGATGACCGCCACGGTCGCCTTCGGCATGGGCATCAACAAGCCGGACGTGCGCTACGTCTGCCACGCCGACATGCCGACCAACATCGAGGGCTATTATCAGGAGATCGGCCGCGCCGGCCGCGACGGACTGCCCTCCGACACGCTGACCCTCTACGGCCTCGACGACATGGCGCTGCGGCGGCGCCAGATCGACGAGAAGGAGATCTCGGAGGAGCGGCGCCGGGTCGAGCGGCGCAAGCTGGAGGCGATGATCGCGCTCTGCGAGGGTGCCGCCTGCCGCCGCCAGTCGCTGCTCGGCTATTTCGGCGAGGCGAGCGCCGCTTGCGGCCGCTGCGACCTGTGCCGCAGCGGCGTCTCCCTCATCGACGGCACGGTGGCGGCGCAGAAGCTGCTCTCGGCCATCGTGCGCACCGGCCAGCGCTTCGGCGCGGCCTATGTCTGCGACGTCGTGCACGGCAAGGAGAGCGAGCCGATCCGCCGCAACGGCCACGCCGCGCTCAAGACCTTCGGCGTCGGCGCCGACAAGCCGGTGGCGGCTTGGCGCGCCCTGCTGCGCCAGCTCTTCGCCGCCGGTGCGGTGGCCGAGAACGCCGACGGGTACGGCGGCCTCGTCATGACCGAGAAGGGCGAGGCGATCCTGTTCGGGCGCGAGACGATCGAGGTCAGGCCCGATCCCGAGCCGAGGAAGGCCGAGCCGAGGAGCCGCCGCGCGATGTCCCGCGACGACGAGGCGAACGCGCTGAGCGAAGCGGACGAGGCGCTGTTCCAGCATCTGCGTGGCCTGCGCGCCACCATCGCCCGGGCGGAGGGGATTGCCGCCTTCATGGTGTTTCCCGATCGCACCCTGATCGAGATGGCGCGCTCGAAGCCAGTCGATCCGTGGGCGCTGCGCTCGGTCCACGGGGTCGGCGAGCGCAAGCGCGAGGCCTACGGCGAGCGCTTCACCGCTGCGATCCGCGCGTTCCTGGCCGATGCCGAGAGGGCCGGCTGACGCCCATCACCCTCCGTCCCTGACGGCAAATCTCCGCCCGATCGCGACTCGCCGCGACCGCCCGCCGCAGCGCGGGCGATTTGCCATGCAAGGCTTATCCACAGATTGTCCACAGCAAGAACATAAAGCGAACATTCGCAGCCGAAGAGCGCGGCGCGCTTCCGCTCGCGGGTCCTGTCCACATCCGGGGGACGCACCATGAGAACCGCCGACAAGCAGATCGCCGACACCCGCGGGCGCCGCCTCGTCGTGCTGGTCGGCCAGCGCCGGGCGATCGGCATGGCCGTGCGCGAGGGAGCGTCGCGACGGCGCTGGACCAAGCTGCGGGAATGGCTCGAGGCCGGTCGAACGCGACCGGTGTGACGTGTTTGCCCTCGCCGCGGGACCACCGCATCGTGTAGGCAGCGGGCGAACGGGCGTGCCCCCTTGGCCGCCCTTCCCGATTGCGAGAACGGCGGTCCGCCATTCCTGAACTCGACGATAGAGCATCGTCCCGAAAGGTGGCCGCCGGCTTGTCTGAAAAGGCGATGCGGAAACAAGAGGCGAGCGCAGCGGTCCGGCAGGTCTTCTACCTGCCGGGCTTCGATCCCCGCGAGCCCGAGACCTATTGGGGCCTGTTCCGCCGCGAGAGCCGCTTCACGGCGCAGCGGCGCGGCATGGCGATCGCGGTCGGCGACCCTGTGCGATCCGACGACGGCATCAGCCTCGACTGGGATGTCGCGAGCGAGACCGAGGGCGAGGCAACGCGGGTGCGCTACAGCCTGCTGCGCTGGGACGACATCGTGCGGGCGCGCTTCCCCCGCTCCAACCTGCGCCGGCTCACGAGCCTGCCGGGCCTGTGGTGGCGTCTGTGGCGCTCCGGCTACCTGAAGGCGTTTCGGCGCGAGGCGCGGCGCTTCTACCGGGTCATCGTCAGCGTCCACCAGTTCTACCTGGCCTTCGTCCTCCTCAGCCTCGCGGCGGCCGTCGCGGCGGTGACACTGACGCCGCTCGCGGATCTGCCGCCCCTGGCCGGCGCCGTCCTCGTGCCGATTTTCGCCTACGCGATCCTCGGCCTCGTCACCCGTCTCACCCGCGGAAAGCCCCTCTACGTCGCCCATCTCGTCGATGACACGGCGTTCACCCACGACCACGCCTCCGGCCGCGAGACCGCGATGCGCGAGCGCCTCGGGCCCTGGGCCGAGCGCATCCGCGCCGCGGAAGGCACGGCGTCCGAGATCGTCGTGATCGGCCACTCCTCGTCGAGCTTTCTCGGCTTCGAGTGCCTCGACCGCATCCTGAGGGCCGATCCGGCGTTCGGCCGCCGCGGCACGCCGGTGACGTTCGTGACCATCGGCAGCGTCATCCCCTGGATCACCCTCGACCCACGGGCGGGCGAGGCGCGCGCCTCCTTGGCCCGGATCGGCCGCGACACCGCGATCGGCTGGCTCGATATCCGTGCCGATTGGGACTGGCTCTCGATCCACCTGCGCGATCCGGTCAGCGCCTCCGGCCTGCCGGCCGCCCCACCCGGGCGCCTCGCGGTGATGCGGGTGGACATCGCGGACCTGATCGAACCGGCCCTCGTCGCGCGGCGGCGCTGGAACCTGTTCCGCATGCACTTCCAGCTTCTGATGTCGAGCCGGGCGCGAAACGCCTTCGATTACGTCGCCTTCGTCGCCGGGCCGGAGCCGGTTCACGAGGCGGTGGAAGGCTGCCGGGCAACGCGCGCGACGGCGAAGAGCGAACAATTTACCTAGGGAAAACAAAAACCGGGTGGTGCGCAATCCTCTTGCGGCGGCGGTGGCCCTTTGCAGCCGGTGCTGATCCGCACTAGAGCGATGCGCAAAGTCTGTTTGCGTCGCAGCGGGCCGAGGGGCCTGCCGTCCGCGGTTCGGGCGAACCGTGTGGACCGGCGACAGAGGTTTGGGACAGGGCTTCGGATGTTTCGCAACGATGTTCCGATCACCCCCGAGCTGGTGCGCCAGCACGGCCTGACGCCCGACGAGTACGAGCGCTTCCGCGCCCTCGTGGGCCGTGAGCCGACGCTGACCGAGCTCGGCATCGTCTCGGCGATGTGGAACGAGCACTGCTCGTACAAGTCCTCGCGCAAGCACCTGCGCGGCCTGCCGACCTCGGGTCCTCACGTGATCCAGGGTCCCGGCGAGAATGCCGGCGTGATCGATATCGGCGACGGGCTCGCCTGCGTCTTCAAGATGGAGAGCCACAACCACCCGAGCTTCATCGAGCCCTACCAGGGCGCGGCGACCGGCGTCGGCGGCATCTTGCGAGATGTCTTCACGATGGGGGCTCGACCCATCGCCGCCCTGAACGCCCTGCGCTTCGGCGCGCCGGATCATCCGCGTACCCGCCACCTCGTCTCGGGCGTCGTCGCGGGCGTGGGCGGCTACGGCAATTCCTTCGGCGTGCCGACGGTGGGCGGCCTCGTCGGCTTCCACAGGCGCTACGACGGCAACATCCTCGTCAACGCCATGGCGGTGGGCCTCGCCCGCACCGACGCGATCTTCTACGCGGCGGCCGCCGGTGTCGGAAACCCGATCGTCTATCTCGGCTCGAAGACCGGCCGCGACGGCATCCACGGTGCCACGATGGCCTCGGCCGAGTTCGACGAGGCCAGCGAGTCGAAGCGCCCGACGGTGCAGGTCGGCGACCCCTTCGCCGAAAAGCTCCTGCTGGAGGCCTGCCTCGAACTAATGGCCTCGGGCGCCGTCATCGCGATCCAGGACATGGGCGCGGCGGGCCTGACCTGCTCGGCGGTGGAGATGGGCGCCAAGGGCAATCTCGGCGTGGAACTGCACCTCGAAAAGGTGCCGACCCGCGAGGAGGGCATGACTCCCTACGAGATGATGCTCTCGGAGAGCCAGGAGCGGATGCTCATGGTGCTCAAGCCCGGCATGGAGAAGGAAGCCGAGGCGATCTTCGTGAAATGGGGCCTCGACTTCGCCGTGATCGGCCGCACCACCGACACGTTGCGCTTCGTCGTCAAGCACGATGGGGAGGTCGTCGCCGACCTGCCGATCAAGGAACTCGGCGACGAGGCGCCGCTCTACGACCGGCCGCACATCGCCGGCACGCACCGGCCGGTCGTCGCCGCCGCGAGCGTCGAGGCGAGCGTGTCGAACGCCGAGGCTCTCAAGCGCCTGATCGGCTCGCCGGAACTCGCCTCGAAGCGCTGGGTCTACGAGCAGTACGATCACTTCATCCTCGGCAACACCGTGCAGAAACCGGGCGGCGACGCGGCCATCGTGCGGGTCGAGGACGGGCCGAGGGGGCTCGCGCTCACCACCGACGTGACCCCGCGCTACTGCGAGGCCGATCCCGTCGAGGGCGGCCGGCAGGCGGTGGCGGAAGCGTGGCGCAACATCACCGCGGTGGGTGGGCGCCCGCTGGCGATCACGGACAACCTCAACTTCGGCAACCCCGAAAAGCCCGAGGTGATGGGCCAGCTCGTCGGCTGCCTGAAGGGCATCGGCGAGGCCTGCCTCGCCCTCGACTTCCCCGTCGTGTCCGGCAACGTCTCGCTCTACAACGAGACCAACGGCGTCGGCATCCTGCCGACCCCGACCATCGGCGGCGTCGGCGTCATGGACGACGTCGAGCGCCACGCCACCGTCGCGCTCAAGCGCGAGGGCGACGTGCTGGTGCTGATCGGGCGCACCGAGGGCTGGCTCGGCCAGTCGCTTTACCTCTCGGAAGTTCTCGGCCGCGAGGAAGGCGCACCGCCGCCGGTCGATCTCGCGGTCGAGCGCCGCAACGGCGACTTCGTGCGCAGCCTGATCGTCTCCGGCATCGCCGATACCGTGCACGACCTCTCCGACGGCGGCCTCGCCGTGGCGCTCGCCGAGATGGCGATGGCCGGCGGCCTCGGCGCGGCGCTCCCTGCGGCGCCGGACGGCGTGCCGGCGCACGCCTTCCTGTTCGGCGAGGACCAGGGCCGCTATCTGATCGCCGTGCCGGCGGAAGCGGCCGCCGACCTGCTCTACAGCGCCTCGGCGCAGGGGATCGATGCGGCGACCGTGGGCATCGTCGGCGGCGACGGCTTGGTGCTGCCGGGAGAAGAGTCCATATCCGTGGCCGAGCTGAAGGCGGCGCACGAGAGCTGGTTCCCCGCCTATATGGCGAGCCGGCCGGCCGCCCCGGCGGCCTGACGAAACCGACGAGCGGAGAGCCCCCATGCCGATGGATGCACGCGAGATCGAGTCGATGATCCGCGAGGCGCTGCCCGACGCGACGGTCGAGATCAAGGATCTGGCCGGCGACGGCGACCACTACGCCGCCACCGTCATCTCCTCCGCCTTCAAGGGCAAGACCCGCGTCGCCCAGCACCAGATGGTCTACGGCGCGCTCCAGGGACGGATGGGGGGCGTGCTCCACGCCCTTGCGCTGACGACCGGTGTTCCCCAGGATTAGTCTTCAACCCCAGCCAAGCAGGTCGCCTGATGGAACGGCCGAGCCTCTACGACGACGACATCGTGACCTGGGCCGAGGAACAGGCGGCGGCCATCCGGGCTCTGGCTGCGCGGCCGGAACTCTCGAACGTCCTCGATTGGGAGAACGTCGCCGAGGAGATCGAGAGCGTGGGGCGGTCTCACATTCGTGCGGTCGAACGGCTCCTGATCCAGATGCTCGCGCATCTGCTGAAGCGCGTCTCGGCGCCGGACTCCCCTCCGAACCTGCATTGGCGCCGGGAGATCGCGGCCTTTCAAGTCTCGGCGCAGGCCCGCTACGAGCGGTCGATGCGTCAGCGGATCGATTGGCGGAAGGTGTGGCGCCTCGGGATCGAACTCGCTGCCGGCGAGCTCGAACTCTACGGCGACTCTCTGCTCCCGAACCTGCCGCCCGACTGCCCATTGACGCCCGAGGAACTGCTGGCGGCCTCGTTCGATGCCGACGCCGCCGTGGTGCGGATCGCTGAGGCGGCGGCCTTGAAATCCGCCGGACATTCCTGACTTCAACGGCTGACCATCAGAAGCGCGAACGAGGACCACCGATGACCGACGTCAACACCACGATCAGGAACGAGATCGACTCGCAGGACGTGGTCGTGTTCATGAAGGGCACGCCGCAATTTCCGATGTGCGGCTTCTCGGGCCAGGTCGTCCAGATTCTCAACTACCTCGGCGTGCCGTTCAAGGGCGTGAACGTCCTCGACGACATGGCGGTCCGGGAGGGCATCAAGGCCTTCTCCAACTGGCCGACCATTCCGCAGATCTATGTGAAGGGCGAGTTCGTCGGCGGCTGCGACATCGCCCGCGAGATGTTCCAGTCGGGCGAGCTGCAGCAGTTCCTGTCCGAGAAGGGCGTTCCGGTGAAGAGCGCCGCCTGACCGCGCTCCTTCTTCGGGAACCCCTTCCCCGTTCATCGCACTTGTCTCCCGGCGGGTCGGCCGGGAGAGGCACATGCGTGACGTCATCATCGTTGGCGGCGGCCCGGCCGGGCTCAATGCCGCCCTGATCCTCGGCCGGGCGCGGCGCGGCGTCCTGCTCTGCGACGCCGGCGCGCCGCGCAACGCCGCGACGCCCCGCACCTGGGGCCTGTTCACCCGCGACGGCACCCCGCCCTTCGACCTGCGCCGGCAGGGCCGCTCGGATCTCGCCCGCTACGAGACGGTCGAGTGCCGCGAGGTCGCGGTGACGGAGGCGCATCGCGACGGCGACGGCTTCACCATCGTCCAGGCCGATGGGCGGTGCGAGCGGGCGCGGCGCCTGATCCTGGCGACCGGGCTGGCGCAGGACATCCCGCCAATCGAGGGTTTCGACACCTACTGGGGCACGGGCGTGCATTCCTGCCCCTATTGCGACGGCTTCGAAGTCCGTGATCGGCCCCTGGTCGTCTACGGTCGCGGCCACGGCGGCCGCGGCCTCGCCCTCGAACTCACCGGCTGGAGCCGCGACGTCACGCTCTGCACCGGCGGCGGCGACGGCGACCTGTCCGACGGGGACCGCGACCGTCTTTCCCGCAACGGCGTCCGGGTGATCGAGGCGAGGATCGCGCGGCTGGAGGGCGACGGAGCGCGTCCTTCCCGCCTGCGCTTTCACGACGGCACCGCCACCCCTTGCGCGGCGCTCTTCCTCATGCCGTTCGCCTGCAGCCCCTCACCGCTCATCGCCCAACTCGGCTGCGAACTCGACGAGACCCGCAGCGTCGTGCCGACCCGCGAGTACGAGAAGACCAACGTGCCCGGCCTCTACGTGGCCGGAGACGCCTCGCGCCGGGTTCAGTTCGCCGTCGTCGCCGCGGCGGAGGGCGCGATGGCGGCGTTCGCGATCAATGCGGAGTTCGTCGCCGAGGCGACGCGATAAGGCCGTCCGCAAAGGCGGCGGCGGACATTGATACCAGCCGGCGATGCGGATCACTCATCGTCGGCCGCCCCCGCGACCGCGGGACGGCGGCCATCCACCGGATGCGCTGATCCCGACCATCGGTCGGGATCAGCGCCGCTTGGTATACACCAATTGGCATGGCTCATCACCGATAGGCCCAGTCGCGCCGTGCGAGGGACATGATCGTCCAGGCTCGTGCGATCAGCTCGTTCCAGGCCTCGCAGCACGGATCGAGGATGTCCTCCACCTCGGCCGGCAAGTTGCTCCACAGCCGGATCGCTCCACGGCGGGCAGGACCTGCTCCAGCGCCGGACGTGCCCTCACGCTCGCCGGCGCCCAAGGCTCAAACCGGTCCACAACCGCGGACCAGATCGATCCACGACCTTGTGATTCCTTCGACAGCACAAGGAGCTAGTGAAAAAATCTCACCTTGATAAGGGCTGGGGCTGAGAGACACTCAGTAGCGGCCGGGCGGCGGCGGGGGCGGGTTGCCGTATTCGAGCTGCGTCTTGGCGTCGGGCCGGGGCGCGGGCGGCGGCACCGGATCAAGGGCGGGTGCGGCCGGCGCGGTGGAGCAGGCGGCAAGCGTCAGCGCCAGCAGACCGGCACTGACGAGGGGCTTCACGGAGGGCTTCGGGGACGACATGCGGTTCTCTCTTGCAATGTCCTTGCAATGATCCTTGACGGACGGGACCATCGTGCCGTTCTGAGCGCGCAAAGAGCCGGAAGCTCGGCCGCATCGTGACGGACCGCGGGTCCAAGCGTGGCCGCACGGCGGCAAGTTCAACGAAACGTTTCCGGAGCCGACCCTGACCCCCTCCGCCCGCCTCTCCGCCGCCATCGAAATCCTGGACGACATCGCCGCGCGCCGCCGTCCGGCCGCCGACGCGCTGAAGGATTGGGGCCTCGCCCACCGCTTCGCCGGCTCCGGCGATCGGGCGGCGATCGCGAGCCTCGTCTACGACGGGCTGCGGCGGCGCGCCTCCGCCGCCTGGATCATGGGCGAGGAGACCGGCCGCGCGATCCTCATCGGCATGCTGCGCCTGCAGCGGGGGCTGGCCGAGCCCAGCATCGCCTCGCTGTTCGACGGCGCCCGCTTCGCCCCCCCTCCCCTCGCCGATGGCGAGCGCAGGCGGCTCGCCGAGGGCAGCCTCGCGGACGCTCCGCCGGAGGTGGCGGGCGATGCGCCGGCCTTCGTGCTGCCCTCGCTCACCGAGCTGTTCGGCGACGCGCTTCTGCCGGAGCTGCGCGCGCTCGGCCGCCGGGCGCCGCTCGACATCCGTGCCAACACCCTGAAGCTGAGCCGCGAGGCTGCGGCGCAAGCGCTCGCCGACCTCGGGCCGGAGGCGACGCCGCTCTCGGCCCTCGGCCTGCGGCTGCCGCTCGGCGAGGACGGGCGCGGTCCGGCCCTCCACGTCGATCCGCTGTTCCTGGAGGGCGGGTTCGAGATCCAGGACGAGGGCTCGCAGATCGCGAGCCTGCTCGCGGGCGCCAAGCCGGGCGAGACCGTGGTCGATCTCTGCGCCGGCGGCGGCGGCAAGTCGCTCGCGCTCGCGGCGATCACCGGCAACGCCGCGCGCCTGATCGCCACCGACGCCGATCCGCGCCGCCTCGCCCCGATCCACGAACGCCTGCGCCGCTCGGGGGCGACGGTCGAGGTGCGCACGCCCCGCACCGGCCGGGCGCGGGCCGACGTTCTGGCCGACCTCGACGGCACGGTCGATCGCGTGCTGGTCGATGCGCCCTGCACCGGCACCGGCACGTGGCGGCGCAACCCGGACGCCAAGTGGCGCCTGCGGCCCGGCAGCCTCTCGGGCCGGATCGCCGAGCAGGCCGAGGTGCTCGACCGGGCGGCCCGCCTGCTGCGGCCGGGCGGCACCCTCGTCTACGTCACCTGCTCGCTCCTGCCCGAGGAGAACGACGCGGCGGTCGACGGCCTGCTCCGGCGCGGCAGCGGCGCGATTCACGCCGTCGCGACCGATCTCTCGTCCGTTCCCGGCCTCGCCGAGAAGGTCCGCAGGACCGCCCGCGGCATCCAGATGAGCCCGGCGCTTACCGGCACCGATGGCTTCTATGTCGCGACGATGACACGCAATTCCGCTTGAACCCTGGATCGGGAGGCCGCCTGCCTCGTTGGAATGGGGATCAAGATCCTCGCCCCGGACCATTTTCCCGCGCGGCGAAGCTGCGGGAGTCCCGATGACGGCGAGGCCGACACCATGACGCTGCACCGGCGCGCCCTGCTCGCGGGGACGGCGGCGATGCTGACCGGAAGCGAGGCGGCCCGGGCGCAGCAGCCGGCGCAGCCGCCCGCCACCCGGCTTCCGGTCCGCCCCCAGACCGGCGACGTCGTCCAGCCCCTGCCGCAATCGGCCCCGGGCGCGGATCTCGAAATCATCGACCTGTGGCCGGACCTGCCGCCGGGCGGCGGCGGCCCGTACCGCTCGGAATACCGCTTCGACGAGACCTTGACCGGCGTCGTCACCGGCGTGGTGCGGCCCTGCCTGCTGGTGATCCGCCCCGCGCAGCCGAACGGCGCGGGCGTCGTGATCGCGGCGGGGGGCGGATACCTGCGCATCGACATCGGCAACGAGGGGCTGCCCGTCGGCCATTGGCTGGCGCGGGCCGGCATCACCGCCTTCGTTCTGGTCTACCGCCTGCCGAGCGAGGAATGGCGCGACGGCCCCGACGCTCCGCGGCAGGATGCGCAGCGGGCGATGCGGCTGGTGCGCTGGAGGGCGGAGGCGTACGGCCTCGATCCCGACCGGATCGGCGTGCTCGGCTTCTCGGCCGGCGGCCACCTGATGGGCGTGACCGCGACCGATGCCGAGCAGGATCTCTACGACGATCAGGACGATGCCGACGGCCTGAGCGCCCGCCCCTCCTTCGCCGGGCTGATCTATCCGATCGTCACCATGCGCGCGCCGTTCGACCGGACCATGACCAGCCGGAAGGTTCTGGTCGGCGACGATCCGCCCGACGCGCGGCGGCGGGCCTATTCGGTGGAGGTGCAGGTCAATGCGCGCACGCCGCCGGTCTTCCTGGTCCAGGCCTCCGACGATCGCATCGCGGTGACCGACCATCCGCTGCTGATGTACGCGGCCCTGCGAGCGGCGAAGGTGCCCGCCGAGATGCACCTGTTCGAGCGCGGCGGCCACGGCTTCGGCCTCGGCGTGCCGGGAAGCCCCGCGGCGGCGTGGCCCGCCCTGTTCATGGCATGGATGCGCGGCCACGGCATGCTGAAGTCATGAAAAAGGCGGCCCCTGTGTCCGGGGGCCGCCCATCGTCGTCCGTCGGGAAGAGCCGGATCAGAAGCAGCGGCGCTCGCGCGTCACGACCACCCGGCCGAAGCGGCCGCGGCGCTTGGTGACGACGGTCCTGCAGCGCGGGCCGCGGATGACCCGGCGGCTGTACTGGGCCTGCTGAAACAATCCGTCCGACGCCGGGGCGGCGCCCGCCAGGGGAAGGGCCTGGGCCGGCGCGACGGCGCCGAGACCTGCGATCGTGACGGCGATTCCGAAGAGGGCAGCTCTCATGGTCGGATGACTCCTGTCCGTTTCGAGGGGCGTGCCGTGTCGCCTCGATCCGGTGAACGCGAGGTTAACGGCCTCGATCGCGGGCTTGCCGCATGTGCCCTCCGATCACCGCGCGCGTTGCGCCGCCCCGAACCCTCGTCTAACCGGTGTGGGACAGGGCCCGAGACAGCATGACCATCGACACCTCCCACCACGACAAGATCCTGATCGTCGATTTCGGCTCCCAGGTGACGCAGCTCATCGCCCGCCGCGTGCGCGAGGAGGGCGTCTATTGCGAGATCGTGCCCTTCACCAAGGCCGAGGCCGCCTTCGACGCGCACCGGCCCAAGGGCGTGATCCTCTCGGGCGGCCCTGAATCCGTCACCACGGACCTCTCCCCGCGCGCGCCTCAGAAAATCTTCGAATCCGGCGTGCCGGTCTTCGGCATCTGCTACGGCCAGCAGACCATGGCGGCTCAGCTCGGCGGCGAGGTCGAAGGCGGCCACCACGCCGAGTTCGGCCGGGCCGAGGTCGAGATTCTTTCCGACTCGCCGCTGTTCAAGGGCGTCTGGCACACGGGTGAGAAATATCCGGTCTGGATGAGCCACGGCGACCGGGTCACCAAGCTGCCCGACGGCTTCACCACCATCGCGCTCTCGCGCAACGCGCCCTTCGCCGCGGTCGCGGACGAGGCGCGGCACTACTACGCCGTCCAGTTCC
This sequence comes from Methylorubrum populi, assembly GCA_036946625.1. Lineage (NCBI taxonomy): Bacteria > Pseudomonadati > Pseudomonadota > Alphaproteobacteria > Hyphomicrobiales > Methylobacteriaceae > Methylorubrum > Methylorubrum populi. Next base: position 804,628 of record JAQIIU010000003.1, on the reverse strand, counting down.
ACCCGGAGGTGCACCATACGCCCCATGGCGCGCTCCTGATCCGCAACTTCGTGCGCGACATCGCCGGCTGCTCCGGCGACTGGACCATGGGGACCTATCGCGAGGAGGCGATCGCCAAGATCCGCGAGCAGGTCGGCACCGAGAGGGTGATCTGCGGCCTGTCCGGCGGCGTCGATTCCTCGGTGGCGGCGGTGCTGATCCACGAGGCGATCGGCGACCAGCTCACCTGCGTCTTCGTCGATCACGGCCTGATGCGTTTCGGCGAAGGCGACGAGGTGGTCCGCCTGTTCCGCGACCACTACAACATCCCCCTCGTCCATGTTCAGGCGCAGGATCTGTTCATCGGCGCGCTGGAAGGCGTCGACGACCCGGAGGTGAAGCGCAAGACCATCGGCCGGCTGTTCATCGACGTGTTCGAGACCGAAGCCAAGAAGATCGGCGGCGCGGCGTTCCTGGCGCAGGGCACGCTCTACCCGGACGTGATCGAGAGCGTGTCGTTCTCCGGCGGCCCCTCGGTGACGATCAAGAGCCACCACAATGTCGGCGGCCTGCCCGAGCGCATGAACATGCGGCTCGTCGAGCCGCTGCGCGAATTGTTCAAGGACGAGGTGCGGCTGCTCGGGCGTGAACTCGGCCTGCCCGAGACCTTCGTCGGCCGCCACCCCTTCCCCGGCCCGGGCCTCGCCATCCGCTGCCCCGGTGTCATCACCCGCGAGAAGCTGGAGGCCCTGCGCAAGGCCGACGCGATCTATCTCGACGAGATCCGGCAGGCCGGGCTCTACGACACGATCTGGCAGGCCTTCGCGGTGATCCTGCCGGTGAAGACGGTCGGCGTGATGGGCGACGGGCGTACCTACGACCACGTCTGCGCGTTGCGCGCCGTGACCTCGGTCGACGGCATGACCGCCGACTTCTACCCCTTCGACATGGCCTTCCTCGGCCGCGTCGCCACGCGGATCATCAACGAGGTGAAGGGCATCAACCGGGTGACGTACGACATCACCTCGAAGCCGCCCGGCACGATCGAGTGGGAATGATTTTTGCCCCTCTGGGAGTATCCGAAACTACGCCACATTAATATATAACACGCTGACAAATAATAAAAATTATCCCTGTGCCTATCGGCTACTATCGGTGGACAGAGATCGGGCTTGGCGGCCCGCGTAACGGTCTCGCCCATATTGATCCGCCCCGAAATCAAAAGTACGGTCAGGGCAGACAAGGTCCTTGACGGTACTTTTTGGAGGTGACGCGGAAATGCTGGCGAATGCTGCGATCAAGCCACTGAAGCAGCAGAGTAAAATGTACAAAGTTGCCGATCGGGACGGCATGTACGTGCGCATCATGCCTTCGGGAGCGATGTCGTTTCGCCTCAACGGGCAGCGCGAGACCGTCTATCTCGGGAAGTACGGACGCAACGGAATCTCACTCGCCCGGGCTCGCGAACTTTGCATCGATGCAAGGCGGGCCGTCAGCGAAGGGCGGTCCCCTGCGATCGAGAAGCGGCGGCTGAAGGAAGCCAAGAGCTTCGGGGAATTCGGCGAAAAGTGGCTCGGCGACCGGATCGTCGCCTTCTACGCGGACATCCTCGATCCGTGTTGCGAGGCCTGGAACGAGCTGATCGCACGAGCCTGGACGATCATGTCCCTCGCACGGCGCGACTGGGCCTATCGGTGATGAGCCATGCCGATTGGTATGAGCGGAATGCGGCGTGAGGCGGCGGCCTCGGAAAGCGATCGCCGATTTCACGCAGAGCACCACCACGTCGGGCCGAATGGTCGTTCCGCTCGAGTGGTTGATGTACTGGACGTTGGGCCGCACCACGACGTCGGGGGTGAGGGCGATGTTGTAGAAGGCTTCGAGAAAACGCTCCTGGGTCGGGATCGCGTTCGCTGCGCCGAGGAAGGCGTCGGGCGAGGATGAGGCTCTCACGCGGCGCGGGTTGGCGATCGTCCGGCCGAAGCCGAGGCCGATCCAGTCGTTCGGCCGCTCCTTCCAGAAGCCCTTGTAGCCGGCTTCATCGGCTTCGGCCGGGCGGCGGTGAGCGCAGAGGGGGAATTCCGTTTCCGCATCCTGCATCCCGGCCGCGGGTTCCGGCCAGGATCGGCGGCGACGCCCCGCAGGCTCCGCACATCGCCGTCGGGGTGTTCGCTCGCGGGTCGCTGAAGCGGCTCGCGACGCGGCTCTACTTCGCCGATGCCCGAGGCGCGGTGCGCGACGCTGATCGCACAGCGCGTCGCCGATGCGCCGCCGATACCGTTTCGACATCGTCCTTCGCGGACGTGACGAGACCGTCTTCTTCGATCTGTGAGGCGTTTGCCATGACCAACTCCGCTCCCCTCGTGATCGCGGTGGCCATCACCGGTTCGGTGCCGCGCAAGGCGGACAATCCGGCGGTGCCGATCACGGTCTCCGAGCAGATCGAATCGACGCATCAGGCCTTCGAGGCGGGCGCCACGCTCGCCCACATCCACGTGCGCAACGACGACGAGACACCCTCGTCCGACCCGGAAAAGTTCGCCGCCGTACAGGAGGGGCTGCGCCGGCACTGCCCCGGCATGATCGTCCAGTTCTCCACCGGCGGACGCGGGCGCGATCCGGCGAGCCGCGGCCTGTCCCTGGCGCACCGGCCCGACATGGCCTCGCTCTCGACCGGCTCGGTCAACTTCCCGAGCATCGTCTACGAGAACCACACCACCCTGGTGACCGACCTCGCCACCCGGATGAAGGCGTACGCGATCCGACCGGAGATCGAGATCTTCGACCTGTCGCACCTGCACGGAGCCAAGCGTCTGGTCGAGGCCGGGCTGATGGACGCGCGGCCCCACGTGCAGTTCGTGATGGGCGTGCGGAACGCGATGCCGGCGCAGGAGCACCTGCTCGATATCCTGCTCGGCGAATTGCGCCGAGTGCTGCCGCAGGCGACCTGGACGGCGGCCGGGATCGGGCGCGAGCAGGCGCGCGTGATGGAATGGGCGCTCGCCCGCGGCGCCGACGCGGTGCGCACCGGGCTGGAGGACAACATCCGGATCACGCGGGAGCGGCTGGCGGGCAGCAACGCCGAACTGGTGGGCCTGGCCGTCGAGGCGGCCGACCGGCACGGCCGCCGCATCGCGACGCCCACCGAAGCCCGCGCCGTTCTCGGCCTTCCGGCCTGACGGCGATGAGCCTCTCTTCCCTCGATTCGGGCCTGCTCGGCCCGCTCTTCGCGACCGAGCCGATGCGCGCGGCCTTCGGCGACCGGGCGGGGAGGATGCCCGGAAGCCCGTTCCCACCGATCCCGGACGTGGACCGGCCGGCGCATCGTCACGGGGCCGCCGCCTCCGGCGCGCGCGAACGCCTTCGGTCGCGCGAGGGCACCGAGCCGCGATGCTGGCGGTAGGTCCGGGTGAAATGCGAGGTGTCGCAGAAGCCCGTCGCCGCCGCGATCGCCGCGACCGTCCGATCGGTGTTCTTCAGAAGAAGATCGGCCTGATCCAGGCGCATGGCCACGTAGCAGTCGCTCGGGGAACGACCGAGAAGCCGCTCGAACCGGCGCTCCAGGCTGCGCCGCGCGATCCCGACGCGGCGCGCGATCTCGGCGACGGTGAGCGGCGTCTCGATGTTCTGGCGCATGTGGAGCAGCGCGCGCTTGATCGCGTCGTCGCCCGACACGAGGTCCAGGGGAATCCCGGGCTGCGCCTTGTCCGCCCGCGCCCCCTCGTCGATGATCATGATCTGCAGGCTCTTGCGCGCCGGGGCGATGCCGACGTGCTTCTCCACGAGATGGGCCGCGAGATGGGCCGAACTGGCGCCGCCGGAGCAGGTCAGGCGGTCGCGATCGATGACGAAGATCCGGTCGGAGACCGGCAGGAGCCCGTCGAACTGCTCCAGGAAATCGGCGTGGTGGAACCAGTTCACGCAGCAGCGATACCCGTCCATCAGCCCGGCGCGGTGCAGGATGAATGCGCCCGTGCAGACGCCGACCAGCGGGACGCGATCGGCCGCGGCCGTCCGCAGGAAGCGGACGAGGCCGAGCCCGAGATTCGGGATCTCGTTGATCAGCCCGCCGACGACGACGACGTAGTCGAAGGGGGGCGCGCGGTCGAGGCGGGTATCGGGCTGGACGACGACGCCGCAGCTCGACGTCACCGGCTCCATGCTGTCGGACAGGATTACCCATTCGCACAGGATCGGCCGGCTGCGGTCGCCCTCGTCCGCCGCGAGACGCAGCACGTCCACGAAATTCGCGAAGGCGCACAGGGTGAAGCGCCGCGCCAGGATGAAGCCGACGCGCAGGCGGACGCGGGGCGGCGTGCCGGCGGCGGGTTGCCGGTCGGGCTGCATGGCGGAAGACCTCCTCCCGGAACCTCGGCGACGGTGGACACCGGCTCGGAAACCGAGCCTGTGATCGCGACGCGGTCGGGTGTCGTCCGGGCTGTCGCGAACATCAGCCTAACTTGACGCAATCGTTCTGTCTCGCGGGACAGCCGGAGATTAGGGATGTCCGATCCGGCCAAGGACCCCGTCATGAGCCACTTCTCGTTCCCCGCCCTGCTTGCGAAGGCGCTGACCGGCAACAAGGGCTGGCAGCCGCAATGGCCGGATGCCGAGCCGAAGGCCGAGTACGACGTCGTCGTCGTGGGCGCGGGCGGCCACGGCCTGGGCGCCGCCTACTACCTCGCCAAGGAGCACGGCATCACCAACGTCGCCGTCATCGACAAGGGCTGGCTCGGCGGCGGCAACACGGGCCGCAACACCACCATCATCCGCTCGAACTACCTCTACGACGAGAGCGCGCGCCTGTACGAGCACGCCATGAAGCTGTGGGAGGGTCTCAGCCAGGAACTCAACTACAACGTCATGTTCTCGCAGCGCGGCGTCATGATGCTCGCGCACACGGTGCACGACGAGCAGAGCTTCCGGCGCCACATCCACTCGAACCGCCTCAACGGCATCGACAACGAGTGGCTGAGCGCGCAGCAGGCCAAGGACTTCTGCCCCGCCCTCAACATCGCGCCCGACGCGCGCTACCCTGTGGTCGGCGCCGCGCTGCAGCGGCGCGGCGGCGTCGCCCGCCACGACGCGGTGGCCTGGGGCTACGCCCGCGGCGCGGCGGCGCGCGGCGTCGACATCGTCCAGAACTGCCCGGTGATCGGCATCCGGCGCGACGCTTCGGGCCACGTCAGCGGGGTCGAGACCGCGCGCGGCTTCATCAAGGCGAAGAAGGTCGCGGTCTCGGCCGCCGGCAGCACCTCGGTGGTGATGGGAACCGCCGACGTGCGGCTGCCGCTGGAGAGCTATCCGCTCCAGGCGCTGGTCTCGGAGCCGGTCAAGCCGGCCTTCCCCTGCGTGGTCATGTCCAACACGGTCCACGCCTACATGAGCCAGTCCGACAAGGGCGAGCTCGTCATCGGCTCCGGCACGGACCAGTACGTCTCCTACAGCCAGCGCGGCGGCCTGCCGCTGATCGAGCACACCCTCGCGGCGATCTGCGAGGTGTTCCCGATCTTCACGCGCATGCGCATGCTGCGCAAATGGGGCGGCATCGTCGACGTGACCCCCGACCGCTCGCCGATCGTGGCCAGGACCCCCGTGCCGGGCCTCTACGTCAATTGCGGCTGGGGCACCGGCGGCTTCAAGGCGACGCCGGGCGCCGCCAACGTCTTCGCCCATACGATCGCGCGCGACGAGCCGCACCCGATCAACGCCCCCTTCACGATCGAGCGCTTCACCACCGGCCGCCTCATCGACGAGGCGGCGGCCGCGGCCGTCGCACACTGAGAGGGACTCATCCGTGCTCCTCATCACCTGCCCCTACTGCGCCGCGGCGCGCCCCGAGATCGAGTTCGCCTACGCGGGCGAGGCCCACATCGCCCGCCCGGCCGACCCCGCCGCCCTCGGCGACGAGGCATGGCGCGACCACCTCTACATCCGCAGCAACACCCGCGGCCTGCACTTCGAGCGCTGGCGCCACATCAACGGCTGCGGGCGCTTCTTCAACGCCGCCCGCGACACCGTCACGGACAAGTTCGCCGCGACCTACAAGGCCGGCGAAGCGCGCCCCTCCGCCCTCGCGCCCGAAGGTGCCCGGCGATGACCAGCTCCCGCGCGATCGACACCGCGGACACCGCAGCCCGGCCGTCCGCGGCCCCGGCGACGGGCTCCGCCGGGAAGAGCCTGCGCGTGCCGGGCCGGGGCCGCAACGCCGCCGGCGCGCCGGTCCGCTTCAGCTTCGACGGCCGCAGCCTGACGGGACGGGCGGGCGACACCCTGGCCGCGGCGCTGCTGGCCAACGGCATCCACCTCGTCGGCCGCTCCTTCAAGTACCACCGCCCGCGCGGCATCCTCTCGGCCGGCTGCGAGGAGCCGAACGCCCTCGTCGGCACGGATCGCGGCAACGGGCGCTACGAGCCCAACACCCGGGCGACGACCGCGGAGATCTTCGAGGGTTTCCGCACCACGAGCCAGAACCGCTGGCCGTCGCTGCGGACCGATGTCGGCGCGGTCAACGACCGCCTCTCCATGCTGTTCTCGGCGGGCTTCTACTACAAGACCTTCATGTGGCCGAAGTCCTTCTGGAACAAGGTCTACGAGCCGGTCATCCGGGGCGCGGCCGGCCTCGGCAAGCCGCCGACCGAACGCGACCCCGACACCTACGCCGCCCGCTACGCCCATTGCGACCTCCTGGTCGTCGGCGCCGGCGCCGGCGGGCTCGCGGCGGCGCTCGCGGGCGCCCGCGGCGGCGCCCGGGTGATCCTCGTCGACGAGCAGGCGGAGGCCGGCGGCTGGCTCCTGTCCGAGCCGGCGGTGACCATCGACGGCCGCCCCGCCTGGACCTGGCTCTCGGAGACGCTGCGGACCCTGTCCGGGATGCCGAACGTCACGGTCCTGACCCGCACCACCGCGATCGGCTACTATCACCAGAACTTCCTGGGGTTGTGCCAGCGGCTGACCGACCATCTGGCCGACGTGCCGGAGGGGGCGCCGCGGGAGCGGCTCTGGAAGGTCCGTGCCAAGCAGGTCGTGCTGGCGCAGGGCGCGATCGAGAAGCCGCTGGTCTTCGCGGGCAACGACCGGCCGGGCGTGATGCTGGCGGGCGCCGCGCGCAGCTTCCTCAACCGCTACGGCGTCCGCGTCGGCGAGCGCGCCGTGGTCGTGACCTCGCACGATTCGGCCTGGGCGGCCGCCTTCGACCTCGCCCGCGCCGGCACCGCGGTGCCGCTGATCGTCGACCTGCGGCGGAGCGTGTCCCCGGATCTTCTCGCCGAGGCGCGGGCCTTGGGGATCGAGACCCTGTGCGGCGGCACCGTGACGGATACGAAGGGGCGGCTGCGGGTCTCCGGCGTCCGGGTGAACCCGGTCGAGGCGTCCGGCAGGGTCGGGAACGGCCGCTGGGTCGCCTGCGACGTGCTGCTGATGTCCGGCGGCTGGACGCCGAGCCTGCACCTGTTCTCGCATACCGGCGGCAAGCTGACCTGGGACGAGGAGAACCAGATCTTCCTCCCCGGTCAGGCCACCGAGGCCTGCCGCTGCGCGGGCGCCGGCACCGGCCGCTTCGGTCTCGACGCGGCGCTCGCCGACGGGGCCGCGGCCGGCGCCGCGGCGGCGACCGATGCGGGGTTTTCCGCGCAGGCCCGGAGCTTCGCGGTGCGGGGCGAGGCGTCGATGTCCGGCATCGCCTGCCGCGACCTGCCGACCGACCGCGACGCCGGCTTCGCCAAGGCCTTCGTCGACTTCCAGAACGACGTGCTGGCCAAGGACATCCGCCTCGCCGTCCGCGAGGGCTTCCGCTCGGTGGAGCACATCAAGCGCTACACCACCAACGGCATGGCGACCGACCAGGGCAAGACCTCGAACATCAACGGCCTCCAGATCGCCGCGAACGCGCTGGAGCGCGCCGCGCCGAGCGTCGGCCTGACGACCTTCCGGCCGCCCTACACGCCGACCACCTTCGGGGCCTTCGCGGGCTACAACCGCGGCAGACTGTTCGAGGTCACCCGGCGCACGCCGATCGACGCCTGGGCCGAGGCCCACGGCGCCGTCTACGAGCCGGTCTCCCTGTGGCGGCGCGCCCGCTACTTCCCGAAGGCCGGGGAGGACATGCACGCGGCCGTCGCCCGCGAGTGCCGCGGCACTCGCGCCAGCGTCGGCATGTTCGACGCCTCGACGCTGGGCAAGATCGAGGTCGTCGGCCCGGACGCCGCGACCTTCATGAACCGGATGTACACCAACGCCTGGACGAAGCTGGAGCCGGGGCGCTGCCGCTACGGCCTGTTGCTCGGCGAGGACGGCTTCATCCGCGACGACGGCGTGATCGGGCGCATGGCCCCCGACCGCTTCCACGTCACGACGACGACGGGCGGAGCGGCGCGGGTGCTCAACATGATGGAGGACTACCTCCAGACCGAGTGGCCGGAGCTGAACGTCTGGCTGACCTCGACCACCGAGCAATGGGCGGTGATCGCGGTGCAGGGGCCGAGCGCCCGCAAGGTGATCGCGCCGCTCGTCGAGGGGATCGACCTCTCCCCTGAGCGCTTCCCCCACATGGCGGTGGCGGAAGGCCGCATCTGCGGGGTGCCGACGCGCCTGTTCCGGGTCAGCTTCACGGGCGAGCTCGGCTTCGAGATCAACGTCCCGGCCCGCTACGGCCGGGCGGTCTGGGAGGCGATCCACGAGAGCGGACGCCCCTACGACATCGTGCCCTACGGCACGGAGACGATGCACGTCCTGCGCGCCGAGAAGGGCTACATCATCGTCGGCCAGGACACGGACGGCACCCTGACGCCGGACGATGCCGGCATCGGCTGGGCGGTCGGCAAGGCCAAGCCCGACTTCGTCGGCAAGCGCTCGCTCACCCGGCCCGACATGCTCAAGCCCGACCGCAAGCACCTCGTCGGCCTGCTGACGCAGGATCCGAAGGTCGTGCTCGAAGAGGGCGCGCAGATCGTCGCCGAGCGCGACGGGCCGATCCCGCGCCGGATGATCGGCCACGTCACCTCCGCCTACTGGAGCGAGACGCTCGGCCGGTCGATCGCCATGGCGGTGATCGAGGGGGGCAAGTCCCTCCAGGGGCAGACGATCCACGTGCCGATGCCCGAGACCGTCCACGCGGCGACGGTCGGCGGCACGGTGTTCCTCGACCCCGAAGGCAAGCGGCTCGCGGTATAGGTGAGGTGCGGACATGATCCAGGAATGGAAGACCCTGCGGGGCACCGCGATCCCCGGCATCGCCGGCCGTCTCACGGTGGCGCCGGCACCGGACTGCGCCCGCCTCGTCCTGCGGCTGCGGCCCGACGACCGCGCGGCGGCGGGCACGGCCCTCGGCCTCGCGCTGCCTGAGCGGATCGGCGCTGTGACCGAGGCCGGCGGGAGCCTCGCCGTCCGCCTCGGCCCGGACGAGTGGTTCCTGCTGTCGCCCGAGGGCGAGGCCGGGGCCGCGGGCGAGCGCCTGACGGCCGCGATGGCCGCACCGTTCAGCCTCGTGGACGTCAGCCACCGGGAGATCGGCATCGCGGTGGACGGGCCGGCCGCGACGCTCGCCCTGTCCTCCCTCTGCGCCCTCGACCTCGACGCCATGCCGGCGGGCTCGGCGACCCGCACGATCCTCGACAAGGCCCAGGCCGTGCTGATCAAGCACGACGCGAACCGCTACCGCATCGAGGTCTGGCAATCCTTCGCCGACCACGTCTGGACCCTGCTCGCGGCGGTCTCGCACGAGATCGCACTCGACATCTGACCGCGGCCTGCCGACAACCACACTGCGCCGGACGCTCCCGTGATCGGCTTCGACCTCGACGCCCCGTTCGCGGATACCGAGATCGCCGACGCGATCGGCCGGCCGGGACGACGCGCGGGTTCGGCGAGGCCGCGTTCGCGGCCATCGGCGCGCTGGTCCTGAAGGTCGTACGCGCCCTGGCCGCGGCCGGGTCGGAGGGCGATCCGGCCGTGGAGGCCGCAGTCTTGCATGAGGTTCGCGGCCTCTGCCGCCGCTTTCCGATCCACCGGCGGGGCTCCGGCCTCCGAGCCGGCGGCCGCCCTGGGGCTCGGGCATTCAAGGAGAAGGCCGCGTCGGACCCAAGTCGCGGCGGCGGACGGTGTGCGATGTTCCTCAGCGTGTTCGATGTCTTCAAGCCGGGAATCGGCCCCTCGTCGTCCCACACGATGGGACCGATGACGGCGGCGGCCGACTTCCTCGATCTCCTGCGCGGCAGCGAGGCCGGCCGCCGCGCGGCCGCGATCCGGGTGAGCCTGCACGGCTCGCTCGCCTTCACCGGCCGCGGCCACGCCACCGACCGCGCGGTGGTGCTGGGCCTCCTCGGCTTCCGGCCGGCCGAGATCGAGATGGACGAGGCGGAGCGCGGCCTCGCGGAACTGGCGGACCGCAGGAGCCTTCGGCCGGCGGACCTGCCGGAAATCGCCTTCGACCCCACGGCCGACATCGTGTTCGATTACGGGCCGCCGCTGCCCGGGCACGCGAACGGGCTGATCCTCACGGCCTCGGATGCCACGGGCGCCCCCGTCCTCTCCGAGACCTACTACTCGATCGGCGGCGGCTTCGTGGTCACGGCGGCGCAGCGCGCGGCCGACGAGCCGCCCCCCACCGCGGCGGCCGACCCGATCCTCTGGCCCTACCCCTTCGAGACCTCGGCCGCCATGCTGCGGATGGCGTGCGAGAGCGGCCTGTCGATCGCCGCGATGAAGCGCGCGAACGAGGCGGTCGGCCGCTCCGCCGCGGAGGTCGATGCCGGCATCGCGCGGATCTGGCAGACGATGAACGGCTGCGTCGAGCGCGGCCTCTCTCAGGACGGCGAGCTGCCCGGGGGCCTGCGCGTCAGGCGGCGGGCGAAGCGCATCCGCGAGCAACTCGAGCGCGAGCACGGCTCCAACACGGCACAGCCGCACGTGATGGCGGACTGGCTCAGCGTCTATGCCATGGCCGTCAACGAGGAGAACGCGGCCGGGGGCAAGGTCGTCACCGCGCCGACCAACGGGGCCGCGGGCGTCGTCCCGGCGGTCGCCCGGTACTATCTCGACCATTGCATCGGCGCCGACGCGGCCCGGATCCCCGAATTCCTGCTGACCGCCGCCGCCATCGGCGGGCTGATCAAGCACAACGCCTCCATCTCCGGGGCGGAAGCCGGCTGCCAGGGCGAGGTGGGCTCGGCCAGCGCCATGGCGGCCGCCGGCCTCTGCGCCGTGCTCGGCGGGACGCCGGCCCAGGTCGAGAACGCCGCCGAGATCGCCCTGGAGCACCATCTCGGCATGACCTGCGATCCGGTCGCCGGCCTGGTGCAGGTGCCGTGCATCGAGCGCAACGGCATCGGCGCCACCAAGGCGGTGGCGGCCGCGTCCCTGGCCCTGCGCGGGGACGGCACGCACTTCATGCCGCTGGACAACTGCATCGCCGCGATGCGCCAGACCGGCGAGGAGATGAGCCACAAGTACAAGGAAACCAGCCTCGGCGGCCTGGCGGTGAACCTTCCGGAGTGCTGAGGCGCCCTCTGTGCCGGAGGGCGCCGGACCCGGCTGCGGCGCCTTCCCATCCAGAGGCACCAGAACGCCAGCAGCGGCGGCGCATCCGAGGCCGTGGCGTGCAGGATGTTCGGCGGGTTGTACAGCCTCCCGCCCGTGCCGGGGGTGAACCGGTCCGAGTCGCCGTGCCGGAAGCGGCCAGGCGACAGCGGCAGGGACACGCCGACGGTCAGGTCGCGCCGATCCTCGAGCCCCTTCGGCCCGACGATCGTCGCGCGGAACTGGCCGATCCCGGTCGGCGGAAGGCCGAGATCGGGTAGCACGGCCCCCGAGCCGACGCCATCGACGAGGAATGGCCCCGACAGGAGAAGCGGTTGCCCGAACCGCTCGATCGCGAGCGTCGCGCGGAGCAGCGTCACGACCGTCGCCTCGGCCTCTCCAGCGCCTTGCTGTCGCCGGCCACGCGGCGGGAGAAGGTCCGGCAATCCTGGTTGAGGCGATGCCCGTCGAGAAGAATCGGTCGCGAACTTCGAGGAGCGCCGCCTCATAGGCGAAGCGATGTCGCCGGGAGAAGATCAGGAACGCGTCGTCCGGCAGATGACGAAGGAGCGGCATCGAGCCTCGGCTCGCAGCGATCCGGCCCACGCCGTTCGCCGGGAGCCGCTATTTTCAACGCCGAGCCGCGACGGCTCAAGCCCAGCCGGCACGTTCGTTGTTCTGTTCTGATCGGTTGTGGATTGGCGCCGCAAGAGGGATTCGAACCCCCGACCCCCTCATTACGAAACACGGGTTATACAATACATCAGTTGACAGGACTGCTTACCGGGCCGCAGAAGCGCTGGGCTGTGAGAGGTTTGCGCATGTGTACCCTCCTCATCATACGGGCGGGACTCTCGTGGAGAACCGCCCATCCGCTTACTATGTGCTTACCGGGATGGCGATGCGCCTCACGAACCAGACAGCCGCCGCGGTGCAGATCCCGGCCGGGCGCGACAGGATCGTGGTGTTCGACGACGACCTGCCCGGCTTCGGGGTCAGCGTGAGCAAGGGCGGCTCCCGCATGTGGGTCGTCCAGTACCGAAACGCGCTCGGCCAATCGAAACGGGAATCGCTGGGTAAGGTCGGGCTCCTGTCGGCGACCGATGCCCGACGCGCGGCCGGCGAGCGGCTGGCGCGGGCCAAGCTCGGCGAAGATCCGCACGCCGAGAAGGTGAAGGCGAAGGCGCGTGCCGCGATCACCTTCGGCGCCGTCGTCGAGCCGTACCTTGAGGCGGTCGCGCCGCATCTGCGCCCGACCTACCTTGCAGAGGCGGGCCGCTACCTGCGCACCGTCTGGAAGCCGTTGCACAAGCTCCCGCTGCACACGGTCGGCCGGCAGGAGATCACCGAGCTCTGGCCAAGATCCGCCGCGAGACCGGCCCGCACGCGGCCAACCGTGCCCGAGCGGCGCTGTCGGCGCATTTCGCGTGGCTCGTCGGGACCGGCGCGGCCGAGATCAACCCTGTGATGGGCGTGCCGAAGCCGGCGCCGGAGGTGCGGCGCACGCGGGTGCTGAGCGAGGATGAGATCGCGCGGGTGCTGAAGGCCTGCCGAGACGACGACTTCGGCCGCATCGTCCGGCTGCTGCTGATGACCGGGCAGCGCCGCGACGAGGTCGCCGACATGGCCTGGGCGGAGGTGGATCTCGCGAGCGCGGTGTGGTCCCTGCCGGACCCTCGGGTGAAGAACGGGCAAGGGCATGACGTGCCGCTGTCGAAGCCGGCCCTGCAGGTGCTCACGTCTATCGAGCGGGTCGAGGGCGGTCGCTCGTGTTCGGCCAAGGCGAGGGCGGATTCCAGGGGTTCTCGCGGGCCAAGGCCTCGCTCGACAAACGGTCCGGCGTGACGGGCTGGCGGCTCCACGACCTGCGCCGCACGGCCGCCACCGTCATGGCCGACCGCCTCAAGGTGCTGCCGCACGTGGTCGAGGCGGTGCTGAACCACATCTCCGGCCACAAGGCGGGCGTGGCCGGCATCTACAACCGGGCGCTCTACGCTGCGGAGAAGCGCGAGGCGCTAGACCTGCTTGGCGCCTATCTCACGGGTCTTGAGCCACGCGTCGAGGTCGCCGCGACGGACGCCGAGCCGGCCCTCGCTGAGACGGAGGAGGGTCGGCCCCTTCCCGTCGTTGCACATCCGGCGAAGCGTCGCCGCGCTCAGTCCTAACTCGCGGGCGGCCGCCTGGAACGGCACAACGCGTCGTGCCGGGTCAGTCTGCGGCATTGCCATGCTCCTGTCGGATGAAGAGGGCTCGTGCGCCCGGCGATCGCTGTTGGCGCTACGCATCTCGGCCTCGTGCGGTGGTGGATAGGGTCGGCTCCGAGCGTCCGGCCGCCGGCACGCGGAAGGTCGGCAGCATGCCTTGCCGCCGAGCCAGTTCCGCAAAGGCATCGCCGACGATGCCGAAGATGTTGCGGAAATCCGCGTGCTCACTCTCGCTGGCGTCCCGGGTCAGCCAGCGGATGAAGTCGGGATCGCGCAGGCTGGCGACCCCGATGCTGGCGAGCTTGCACAGGTGGCGCAGGTCGTCGTCCGTCATGACCGGGCGACTCATTGCATCACCGCGAAGCAGCCGGCGGCTTCGTACCGCGCGTGGATGCGGCCGTTGCTCGCGTCCTTGATCCACCGGACCCGGCCGGCGCAGTAAGGGCATGTTTCCTCACCCTCGGCGGCAGGATCTTGGACGATGCGGGCCACCATGGCAGGCGCCCCATCGTCCGGGCAGGTCTCGACCCCCAGGCCCTCGGCGAAGCCGCGCAACGCCTCGATGGCGGCGCGCCGACGCAGATCGTGCGCGTCATGACGCATCTCCATCGCTTCGGCAGCGCCGATCGCCGTCTGAGCGGCGTGCTGGATGCCGGCGCGGAATATGGCGAGATCCCGGGCGTTCATACGCGGCTCCTAAGAAGCGGCAGGGCGACAATGATGATGGCGGTCGCCGTGCCGGCGCTAAGCGCCGCGAGGAGGCCGTTGAGCAGGTCGGCGGCGGTCATGCCGCGCCCCCGTCGATGTCCGGCTCAAAACCGAGGTCGAAGAACCGCGCGACCAGCAGCAGGAGAAGCGCGGCCGCCTCCGGCCGGCGGTAGCGCTTCTGCGCCCAGGCGAGCAACGCGCCGGGCGCCCACCGATTGCCGGCACTGTGCGAGCCGATCCGCGCGCCCTGCTCGACGATGAGGCGCACCGCGCCATCTGACAGCAGCGCGTCGAGGCGTTCCACCGACCATGGGCGACCGTCGATATCGACGTATTGGAAGGTGCGGTTCATGCCCCACCTCCCGCCGCATCCGCGAAGACCGTTGGCTCCCGCTCGGCTGCGTGCGCCCACAGTTCGACGAAGGTCTCGTGCGGCGGCATCTCCTCGGCCGCGTCGATGAAGGCCTTGCGTCGGGCGTCCCGCCGCTCTGGGCCGGGGCCGGGCGGGGGATGGGCGGCCGCCTGTCTCTCGGCCCGCCGAAGGTCGCCGATACGGCGCTGAAGCGCCGGTCGCTGTCGCCGCTTCCTCCTGAGGGCCATGTCGGCCCTTTTGCGCCACACGGTGCCCTTCGAGCCGTCGTCGAAGCCGATCTGATCCTCGATGCTGAGGATCGCGCCGTCGAGGTCGTCGAGGATCGCTTGGCCGTCGGCCGCGGTGGCGATGTCGTCGAGGTGGACCTCGCGGCCGTCGCGCAGGACGACGACATTCACGCTGCGAATCGGGCGCTCGGTGGGTGAAGCGCTCATGCCGCCTCTCCCTCGAACCCGGCCCAGCGGATCTGCGCGTCGCCCGCGATCAGGGCGGCGAGCCTCGGTTCGGCGGTGCCGTCGTCTTCCGCGTCAGCGTCCCCGTCGATGTCGTCGAGGAAGGCGATGAGACAGGCGGCGGCGTCGAGGGCTTGCTCGATCGCAAGCTCGACGCGGCGGCGGAGGGCGGCTCGATCGACGGGCCGCGGCACGATGAGAGGGACGACCGCGCTCACTTCGCACCCCACGCAGCGGCGATCTCGGCGACGAGCTCGGGCTCGATGGTGCCGCTCGATGTGGGTCAGCAGCATCCAGAGATCGTGCAGGGATCGGGGCTGCGCCTCGAACAGGTCGCGCCACGCCTGATCGGACCGGTTCGAGGCTTCGGTCGCGGCCTCGTCCGCCGCGGCGGAGGCGGGCCGTTGCCCCTCCGCCGTGCCCAGCGCGTCGTAGGCGGCATTGGCTCGGCTGTAGGCCTGCCACGCCTTCTCGTGCGCCTGGATGGCGTCGAGGAGCGTGCGTGGGTCTTGCTCCTGGGGAGCGGCGACGGGTGGGTGCGCCTCGCTCACGACAGGCACGGAACCGGTTGTCTCTCCTCGCCAATCGACACCAGCGGCGGCGCAGGCCGTCTCGATGAACGCGCAGACGCAGCGCTTGGTATAGTCGCCATCGTGGTCGGTGCTCGCGTCCCGCTCGTATCCGCCACCGGGCCACACCGCCCAGATCAAGGTGCGGGCCTTCACGGCGAACCCGGCGACGGTCCGCGCCGGAAGGCGCAGGATCTCTTCGCAAACCGGCTCCAGCGCGTCGAAGGCGTCCGCTTCGGCGTTGCTGGCCTCGGCAACGCCCGGCAGTTCCCAGGCCGCCCGCTCCACATCCCAAGACGGGCACCCCGCCGCCTTGACGGCCGCCTCGCGCCGGGCGCTCGGCTCGCGGTTGGCCTCCACGGTCCGCCGCCACTCCGCATGAAGGGCGTCGAACTGCCGTCCGAGCACGATCAGCTCGACGTCAACTTGCCCGCCGGGCAACTCCGGCTGGTCGGCGTCAGGCTGCGGCGGCGCCTCGCCCGCGATCCGCTTCAGCACGATCAGCGTCTCTTCCTCGAGATCCAGCCCCAGCCCCTCCCGCAGGTCGAGCGTCAGCCGCGCCAGCGCCTGGCAGTCGGCCCGGGTCGTCGGCGTCTCCTTCAGCGCGAGGAAGGCATCCTGCGCCGCGTCGCTGGCGGTGTGCCATGCCGGCGGCAGGTCCGTCTTCGCCCCGCCGCGTCGGTGCGCGGCCTCGACGGCGAGGGCGTGATCCAATGCGGCGCGGGTCCGGGCGATGCCGGCAAGAAGCGGGTCGATCAGCCCAGATTTCGTGTCAGCCGCGACTTGCGTTGCCACCATCAAATTGAGGTCGCTCGTCGCAATGTCTTCGTACTGCGTGAAGCTCCGTCCGATGTGATGCTTGAGCAGCAACCCGTCGAGCGTGCGCACGGGAACTTCCATGTGGGCCGCCACCAGCGCCTGAATGCGCGCGCCGAGGGCGTCGGCCGGCTTGCGGGCCTCGATGTAATCGAACCAGCCGCGGGAAGTGTGGAGGCGGTCGTCCCATTCGTCGGCCGCAGCCCGACCGACGACGTGATAATCCGGCTCGCCGCCCAACGCTGCGATCGCGCGCGCATGGGCATCGGACGCGATCGCCCACAACCGGTCGAACTCGTCGAGCATCGGCAGCAGCGTCGGCGCGAGCGCCAGGAAGGCGGCGTCGGGACTGCTCTCCTCCCCGGCCGGTGCCGCCAGCATCCGGGCGATCCCGGCCTCGGCGCGGGCGGGCCCCGGCTCGGGCGGGGCGGTGTCGGCCGGCGGTTGCGCGGCGGGCATGGGGGTGCGATTGCGGGAATGGTCCTGCAGCATGGCATTTATCCGATGTGTGGGGTGGGGCTATGGCCTCCGCCGGTGTTCCAGACCGGCGGGGGCCGCTTGCGTTCAGGGCGGCGTGCTCAGGGCATGGCCGTCCTCAGGCCGGAACGGCGGGCGCCGACCGGAAAGCTCGCGAGGCCATGTTGGCCGGCAAATTTTTGGTACGGCGGCAAGCCCGCTTGCCGGACTATCCACAGGGGCTTAACTCTCCGGTCATGACCGATGTTTTCAATGCCTTCTCCCCTGCGCGGAGAGGAGCCATGACCACGCAGTTCACGGTGACCGTGTGTCACGACGAGGCGGCGCACGTTTGGTACGTGCACGCCTCCGATTTGCCGGGCCTGCACGCCGAGGCTCGGACGCTCGACGAGTTGGTCGAAATCATCGAGGATCTCGCTCCTGACCTCGTTGCCGCCAACCTGCCCGAGGATGCGCAGACCGACGCGCTCCCCGACATCCCGGTCTGCGTCCAGCATCTCGTCATGGCGAAGCGCGAGCACGCCGCCTGAATGGGATCGAACCTCTATCCGGAGCTGGCTCGCCTGCTCCGGAACGCCGGCTGCACCTTCGTTCGCACGGGCAAGGGCTCTCACGAGATCTGGCGCAGCCCGATCACGCAACGCCACTTCACCGTGCCGCGCAACACGGTGAAGGTTCATACCGCCAACGCCATCCTGAAGGACGCTGGCCTGCCGAAGGCGTTCTGAGCGGATCGCCACGTCTTCACGATGAGGAAGGCCAATGACCGCGAACAGGTTCGCTACGCCCCCCCGGCTTCGACGCGGCGGAAATATAAGAGCGACCTCGCCAAGGTCGACGCGCACGTCGTCACGGCCGAGGAATACGAGGAACTGCCCAAGCTCACCGACGCGATGATGGACCGGGCCGACTTCCTCGTGGGCGGCAAGCTGGTGCGGCGCGGGCGCCCGGCCAAGCCCGACGCCAAGGAGCCCGTGTCGCTGCGGCTCTTGCCGACCGTGCTGGCGCATTTCCGCGCCGGCGGGCCGGGCTGGCAGACCAGGATCGACGCCGTGCTGCTCGAAGCGGTCGAGCGGGAGAAGGCCGGCTCGCGGGGGTGAGCGACGCCCACACCATCGTGACTGTGCGATCGTGCCGCTTCCCCTGTCCTGTTGAAGGCTGAGGTTGCACGATGGCTCCGACGCACCACTCGATGCGAAGGTGAGGTGGCACGCGCCGGGTCTCGACCGACGCGTGCCTCGCAACCCCCAATCGACGGCACCGATCGGAGATCACGAATGGAAAGGCAGACGACATGGGCGATGAGCAACGGCCCGAGGCCGCCGAGCCCGCCGCCACCTCCGCCTCCACCACCGCGCCCGGAGCCGAGACCGGGGCCGGGGGACGGCGGGATCAGGTCACCGTTCGGCCCGCGTCCTCCGAAGCCAAGGTAGGAGGCGAGCATGAAGGAGAAGGACAAGCCGACGCCGGATCGCCGGATCATCGTGGGGGACTTGGCCCTCGGGCCACGACCTATGCCACCGAAGCCGCCGATGAAACCGACCTCACAAAAACCGCAACCGAAGCCAAAGGACCGCTGAGGCTCGACGACATCGAAGGTCATGTGCTGCGTGCCATCCGCTACCACGAGGCACGGGCACGTTTCCTCGATCTCTGCCGCCGCTGGCTCGACTTTTTGGTCGTGCTGCTGGGTGCCGGTGCCATCACGACGGCAACCGGTGGGGATAAGACGATGGCGGGTGTCATGGTCGGTATACTCCTCGCCGGTATCGGCGCGCTGCAACTCGTGGCCGGCTTCAGTGAGAAGGCCAACGATCACACATCGCTGAAACGTCGGTTCTGCGGCGTGCTGGCCGAGATCATGGAAGCCCGAGGCGAGCCGCCGAGCGAGCGTCGCCTCGCGAAGATTACGAAGAAGTGGGCTGCGATCTGGTCCGACGAGCCGCCGACGCTGCACGTGCTGGAAGCCATCGCCTGGAATGCTGCGCGCCGAGCACGAGAGTACGGCCTCGATGAGTCCAGCCTGATCGACATCCCAAGATGGGAGAGCTGGACCCGCAACCTGTCGAGCTGGGAGAGCTTCGAGCCCCTCACCCGGGCGGAGCGGGCTGAACGTGTCGGCAAGGCGAGCGACGGCCTGAGATGGTGGCAGCGCCCTCGTACCTGACGCGCCGCCCCACGCACACCCCGCCTCAGCCGCGCATCGCGGGCCGGCAGCGGGTGTGAAGGGCGTGAGGGTGATGGGCACGGCGCGGTTCCATCGCGGGGGGCGACAGACAAAAACTGTACGAAATGTGCTGGCGTGTCAACACGAAACGTACAGCTACTTGACCCGCTCTTGAGCGTGCCATTGTCCTGGCGGGACAATGAATATGACCTGCAGAATCATGGCAGGGCAAATGCGTCTCAACTCTCCTGTCGGCGTAATCACGATCACTCGATTGTCGTCGGCTGGAGAAATGCGCGCCAAGTAACTAGAATGATTGCTCTCAGATGTATAAATTAGGCAAAATTTCCCATTAGACTCTTCTATATCAGACTTATCTTTAAGTGTTACTATAAGACTACCTGGGATAATCCCTGCGATGGACGTGCTTTCACTTACCGAGAAGCAGATAAATTCGTCGCTAACCTCTAGGTTTGTGTAAGCAAAAATTTCTACTATGTGCCTATCGAAATAATCAGAAAAATAATATACCTTGTCTGTGCCCTCAACATTCCCAACCAGCGGTATGTTGTTTGAGAATTTCCTTTCGTAATGATTTGATGGGCTTTCTCCAAACAGTATGTAGTTTGCAGTTGTGGTGAATGCCTGGGCGTATTTGAAGGCGACATCTCTTCTAATGCCGCGCTCCCCATTTTCGTGGCTGCGGTAAGTATTCTCATTCCATCCAAAGGCTCGCGCTGCATCGCTGGCACTGGCGTACCCGCTTTGTCGCCTGAGATCGGTGAGGCGTTGGAAAGGCTCGCGTTTCGGCATCCCCCGCTCCTAGCATACCGCGCTGTACGTTTCGCCTTGACTGTGGTCATCACAAAACGTACAGAACCTTCATGGCCACGGTCTCATACATATTCGAGGCGCTTGAGGGGCCTGCCGCAGTGGGCCGCATCATCGGCGTTACAACCGAGCACGCAGCCTCAATGCATCGGCGCGGCTCAATCCCGGTGAAGTATTGGCCGTCTCTTCTTGATGCCGCCGCTCGAATGAACCCGCCTCCATTCGCCGATCACGGGCTGATAGAGGCACATGCGCCGAGCCCACCCTGCCAAGCCTGCACCGAAACGATTGAGGCCCGCCTCTAATGCCCGCCTCACCCTCCATGATGCGCGGGCATCAGCCGATATGCGAGCTTGAGACCGCCTTAGACTCTCGTTCTCGACGGCTTCATATGTTCCATGTCGCGCATGTCGGTAACGATCAGCTCTGCATTGCAAGATTGGCAGATGAGCATGCGCACCCGACCCGGATTTCTTATTTCGGGCTGAAGCAGAGACTTGCGGCAATGCTGGTAGCAGTTAGAGCAAATCTTGTGCGGCGGTTCGCCATTCTCCATTCCTGGCCTTGTCGAGTAGGCGAGGACGCCCGCAGCGACCTCGGTGAGTTCGTACCGGTCCTTCTCTTGGTTCCAGTTCTCAAGGGTTGTTATCTGCTTCTCCAGATCACGGACGCGCTCGGTCAACTCCGCCTGCGCTGCTTGGGCCGCCATGGCGCTGGCTTGGGCGGACATGATTTCAGTCGTCAACTCGACGGCCTTGTCCCGAACGAGGTTGGCATCGCGGAGTCCGAGCATCGCCTTGGTGATGTCGGTGCTGGCCTTCAGCGAGGACAGCAGACCCGAGATGGCAGCAATATCTGGCATCGAAACCTCCTTCACCCCCGGCCCCGCCATTTAGAGCCTGTTTGAGCTCCTCCGCCGGCTGTCCCCATCTGTCTCGTGTGTCAACACGCATTCCGCCTGGCGGGGCGGAGTGGAGAGCAGATGTGGACGGACCGACATCGGACGCGTCATGAGGCGCGTCTGAAGGACATGGTGCTGCAAGCAGGCTTGGACGAGGTGGCTCGCTTCTTGGAACGAGCCGATCCGCCCAGCCGTCAGGATGCGACGCCCGTGCGCCGGGCGCTGGCGGGGATCGCCTGGCACCTGCGGACGGGCGGAGGGTGGCGGGCGCTGCCGGCTGGCTTTCCGCCCTGGCGCACGGTCTACGGCTGGTTCCGGCGCTGGATCGAGAAGGGGCTGTTCGAGAGCCTGATGCGCGCTCTGGCGCGCCGACAGCGGCGGCGCTGTGGGCGTCGACCAGAACCACGGCTGGCCATCATCGACACGCAAAGCATCAAGTGCCTCGGGGTGCGCGGACCGCGCGGCTACGATGGCGCCAAGAAGCTGGTCGGCCGCAAACGCGTGGCGCTGGTGGATGCCGAAGGACACGTCCTGGCGCTCGCCGTCGTGCCGGCCAACGGGCAGGATCGCGACACGCTGCCGGCCCTCAATGACGGCAAGGAGCCATGGCCCAGCCTGCGTCTGGCCATCCTCGATGGCGCCTTCCATCCTCGATGGCGCCTTCACGGCCGAGCGCTGCCGGGAGTGGTGCAACCTCCACGGCATGCGCCACCACGTCGTCGAGAAGGACCCGGATCAGAGGGGCTTCGTCGTGCTGGAGCGACGCTGGGTCGTGGAGCGGACCTTCGGCTGGCTCAGCCACTGGGGCGGCTTGCTGCGCGAGCGCGCCGGTCGCCTCGATGTCGCCACCGGTCGCCTGGCCTGCGTCGCCTGCCTCGTGGCTGCCAACGCACTCAACAATCCCGCATGAAACAGAGTTCTCAAACAGGCTCTCAGTGCAGCGATTTGTCGGCACCAGCGCTGAATACTTCCGTTCCACCTCGTGCACGGGAGCCGCCGCATGATCGCGCGCATCCTCTCCCCCTTCCTGCGCTGGCTGGACCGGCGGATCGACACGCGGATCGCCGACCATTTGTGTCTGCGGCACTCCTCGGGATCCATCCACCTCTCACCTGAGCAGCGGCAAGCGTTGGAAGAAATCAGCCGTCGATTCTCGGAATCTTTCGATCTGCTGGCGGTGGCCCCGGTTCCTGGGGTTCAAACATGATTGCCATCTCGTCCCAGGCGTCAGCTATCATGTCAGATAGCGGACCTGTCCATTTGTTTAGGCGAGTCATTTCCGCTGTTTGCCGCAGTATGACTGCTGCTTGCTCTTTGGAAATGGCATCGTTCGCAAGCATGTTCTGCAACAATCCGATTATGAACGCACGGGTTGCTGAGTTCTGTCCTTGGACGAGTGCGCGAAGCAGCTCCGACTCCGTCTTGAAAAACTTGCGGTGCGCCTTCTTCGGCTTTCGCCAGGGCCATAACCTCATACTCGGCTCCATCGGTCGTGTCGCGACACCGATGCTGGAGCGGCGCGGATCGGGTGTCCATCGCGACGCCCGGTCCGCGACTGCCCGTCCCCGTCAAATCTCAGGTCGCCTCCGATCCCCACCCCGCGCTCTGCTCCGCCAGCGCGGCGAAGGCCCGGCGCATCTCCGCCATGGCCCGCGGCACGACCTCCAGCGTCGGCACGTCCTTCGCGTCGAAGCTCACCCGCACCTCCACGGAGCAGTCCGTCCGGGTGCAGGAGAAGCGCACCTCGAAGGTCTCGCACGGCCCGTGCTCGCTCATGTCGATCTCGCGCTCGACGCCTTCGAGGTCGATCGTGAACATCGCGACGGTCCCGGCCATCCCGCCCTCCCCTCACGCGCCCAGCCGGATCAGGGCGCGGCCGACCGCGCCGAGCAAGGCCGCCGCCTCGGTGCCGCCGGGCGTGCGCCCGTGCGCGTCGAGGCGGTTGGCGAGCCGTTCCAGCACCGCGTCGCGGTCGAGGCCTGGCAGCACGCCGACGAGGTCGACGGCCATGACCGCCAGGGCCTCGGCCAGCCGCACGGGCGGCAGGTCGGGCGGCGCTTCCGCCGCCGCCTGAAGCGCGAGGAGACCTGACGCCGTGGTCTCACTCAAAGCCTGGATGCGCCGCGAACTCGTCTCCGACGAGGAGATGGCTGCCCGAATCGGAGGTGTTTCCGCCGGCACCGTCCGCAAGCTCCGGTTCCGCGAACGCGGTCCGTCGGTCCGTGTCACCGCCCGCATCGAGGCGGTGACGGCCGGCGAGGTCCGCGCTGCCGATCTCGTCCCGAAAGCACCGGCCGCTCCCGCCGAAGCAGGAGCTTGCCCGTGACCGTTATCTTCGCCAGCACCACCAACCTGCCGCTCGCCCGCGCCTGCCAAGTTGCTGCGATCGGCCTGTCCGGTGGTGCTGTTCCTCCGCATCTTCACGATCAACCTCCTCTCGATGCCGAGCATCGTGACGGAGGATCGTTGGGAGATGTCCCAAAAGTCCTGGGAGGCGTGGATGCCCGCCTTCGTTCTTGAGGCGTCCGAGGGTCTGCGCGACCTGGCGCGCGCCTTCGCCGCCGGAGATCCGGTCAAGGCGCGGATCGCGCGGGCGGCCCGCCGGGCCGGGCTCTCGTACTGGCGCGCCTTCGACCTCTGGTACCGCAAGGCCCGCCGCGTCCAGGCGGCGGAAATCGCGGCGATCCGCGCCGCGCGGGCGGCCCGTAGCCGGGAGAGTTCCGATGAGTTGGCGTGCCTGGCTGCCGAGTTCGAAGCGCTTGCGGAACGCGTGTCCGCTCTGGCTGCGCGAGGCCCAGGTTCGTTCCGCGCTGGAAGATGCCGCCCATCGTTCGGGGCTCGCGGCCGACGATGGCGCACGCTCGGTGATCGAGACCATCAACTCGGTCTTCGCCGCCGGGATCGGCAAGCCCCGCGACCTGTCCGAGATCGGGAACAAGGCGCGCCGAGCCGCGGAGCGCCGCGGCGCCGGGGCGGGTGACGCTTCGACCGCGCCCCGCGCGTCCGACGAGGGGCTGTCCGCCTCCGACATCACGCTGCGCCGCATCGGGCTGGAGTATCCGCTCACACCGCTGGCGGCCCCGCTGATCTGCTACGAGATGCACCGCGGCCGGGTCTGGCTCCACAAGGAGATCCAGCCGAAGAAGGGGGAGCCGTTCCTGGCACCGATCGCGACACCCTTCAGCGTGACGGCCCGCCTGCGCTACGCCGACCGCGAGGGCGCCTACGGCCTGCGCGTGTCGCTGCAGGACATGGCCTGCAAGCCGCGCTACGTCGATGTCGACTGCGCCGATCTCGCCCGGCAGGGCGGTGCACCCATTCGCGAGCGCCTGTTCCGCGAGGGCTTCAAGACCGAGGACGACGGCGAGCACATCGCGGTCCGGTGCCTGAAGGCCGCCGCCCCCGCGATCGAGATCACCATCGTCTCGCAACCGGGGTGGCACGAGGACTAGGATCTCCCCGAACCGGTCTTCGTCGGTCCCGACGGCACGATCGCCGGCGCGTCGGACGATACCGCCCTGGAGCTATCCGTCGCGACGCGCATTCCGGCACCGCTCGCCCGGGCTGGCACGCTGGACGGCTGGCGCGAGGCGGTCGCGGTCGCGGTCGACGTCGAGGGGTGCGAGCACTGGACGCTCGGTGCCTGCGCCGCCTTCGTCGGCCCGCTGCTGTCCCTGACCGGCCTCGATACCTGCGGCATCAACCTGTCCGGACTCTCATCGAGCGGCAAGAGCACGGCGCAGCGCCTCGCGGTTTCGGCGTGGTCGACACCGGACATTCGGCGCGCGGGTCTCGCCTACTCGGCGAAATCGACTGCCAACGCGATGGAAGCGCTCGCGGCCAGGGCCAACGGCACGGTGTTCTCGCTCGACGAGATGGCGCACGTCTCCGGCCAGGAAGTCGCGAAGATGATCTACACCCTGGCCGGCGGCGTCGGGAAGCGGCGCATGACGGCCGAGGCGGCCATGCGCGAATCCTACAAGTGGTCGACCTTCGCCCTGCTCTCCTCCGAGTGCTCGCTCGAAGAGAAGGTGAAGGGGGATCGCGGGGAATGGGTCGCAGGCATGGCCGCGCGCTTCGCCGACGTCGACGTCTCGACCGTGAACCGATCGGTGGAGCGGGCGGTGCTCGACCGCATCGCCGGGATCGATCGCCACTACGGCCACGCGGGCCCGGCCTTCGTCGCCGCCATGATCGCCGAGGGCGCGCACAAGACACCGGTCGACCTGCGGGAGAAGATCCTCGCCCAGGCGAAGCGCATCGCGGGCGCGGGCGCGGACAGCACGCAGGCGCGCGCGGCCATCCCCTTCGCCCTGCTGCGCGCGGCCGGCGAGATGGCGAAGCGCTACGGCCTCCTGCCGCCCGAGACGAGCGTGGTGGGCTCGATCGACTGGGCCTGGGGCCGCTTCATGAAGTCGAGCGACGCACGCGCCCTCGATCCGCAGGAGCAGGTGGTCGCCAACATCCGCTCGTTCCTCATCACGCGGTGGGGCGTCACGGTGCGGCACGTCCAGGCCGGAGGCGGCGCGCAGCGAGCGGAGGCGTGGTTCGACGACGCCCACATCTACGTCCCCCGTGAAAACCTCCGGCCGGCTGCGGGCAACGTCATGACCGAGGAAGGAACGGCGCAGATGCTGAACGAGCGCGGCTTCATCGTGAAATCGGAGAAGGACCGGAAGGGGCTGTACGTCAGGTACGTGCCGAAGATGGGCAACATGAGCGCCTACGTTCTTCCGCGTCGAGAGTTCGGCAGGGAGGAAGACCCCGTTTCCGGATACTCTTCAGGCCGTGGAGCGGGCTTCTGACGATGCCGCACGCGCCTCCTTTCACCAAATTCCCCATGCCTTTCCAGGGCTTATCTTGGTTAAGATATTGTACTGTATAGGTTTTCCGATTTCACCAGTTTCACCACGGTTTTCGACTGCCTTAGAGTCTGTCCGACGACATATTGATACGCTGGAGTGGGTTGTGGTGGAAGGCAGCCTCGGTCTGGGAGCTTGCGATGTGGACACAGGAGAACCGGGCCCGCTACGACCGCAGTGCCCTGCGCTATCCGAGGGCTGGACCGCCTTGAAGGTCGCACGGGGGCCGGCGCACATCACGGTCAGTGTTCCCTCGACGGCCCGCGCCTGCATGCCGGAGACCGGCGCGTCGAGGTAGGCGACGCCTCGCGCCTCCAGGGTTCGCGCCAGCTCGAGGGTGGCCGCGTAGCCGATCGTGCTGAGGTCCACGAAGGTCTGGCCCGGGCGCAGCCGCCCACCGAGCTCATGCCCGTCGGAGAGGAGAGTCTGCACGGTCCGCGTTCGGGCAGGCACAGGAAAATGATGTCGGCCTCGGCCACCTCCGCGGCCTCGGCGGCGCAGCGCGCCTCCGCGGATCGGAATTCGGCGAAACAGCGGTCGCTGCGGCTGGAGACGATCAGCTCGTTCCCCTGCTTCAAGAGGTTGTGCGCGATCGGCCGCCCCATCTGTCCGAGGCCGACGAAGCCGAGTCTCATCCGAGGCTCCCCCGGCCCGTTCCCTGCGATGATCGCGCGGGCCATCTCAGGCCGCCTGCCGTGGAGCGAACACGGACTCCATCTCGCGTCTGAGAGCGTAGGCCGGGAGGCTCGTGTCCGCCGCGACGTTGTCCCAGGTCAGAGCGCTGTCCTTGGCGACCGGCCGCACGAGCCGCAGCTTGTGCGCGAGGCCGAGCGGGAGAACGCCCCGCGCCAGGGATCGGCCGGCCGGTACGAGCGTGCCGTAGACGGTGTAGCCGCCCTCACCGTCGAGCGTCTCGCCGGCCCGCAGGTCGCGCTTGGCCGTCGCGGCGACGTCGGCGTTGAAGCAGCGCCCGATGCCGGTCGTCTCCCCGCGCAGCCCGATCGAGGCCACCGAGATGCCGAGCTCCAGGCCGATCAGGTGCCAGCGCCGGTAGAGCGCCATGTATCGCCCCTCCGGATCGGTCACGACCTGATACTCCCTGAAGCAGCGCCGGATGTAGTCGGTGTCGCCCTCGATGCAGACCCAGACACCCTTGCGGATGTCGTAGGGCAGCGGCGTCCCGTCGCGCTGCAGAGACGAGGCCACCTCGACGACGCCCTTGCGCGCGAGCGCGCCACCCTCGCTCCGCGGGCGCATCACCGTCGGGATCTCGTCGATCGCGCAGGGTGGGAACTGCAGCCCGTACTCGGGGACTTCGAGGCCGGTGGCGTTGGCGATCGCAGCGCTCTCGATGGCGGGCTTCGAACCGTCGAGGAAGGCGTTGAACATCTTCGGGTTCATGCCGCCGAGCCGGGCCTGCTCGGCGGAGACGCCCCAGTGGTCCCAGACCGTGTCCGGCGTCGACTCCCGGAACTTCGGCAGCCACTTGTGGCCCCGCCCAGCCGCGACCACGGGAAAGCCGCAGGCCCCCCGCGCCCAATCCACCAGCTCGCAGGCGAGCGCCGGCTGTTCACCGTAGGCGAGGCTGTAGAGCGTGCCCGCCTCCCGCGCCCTGAGCGCCAGGATCGGGCCGCAGAAGGCGTCCGCCTCCACGGTCACGTTGATCACCGGCTTGCCGTGCCGGAATGCCGCGAGGCAGTGTTCGACGGCGGCGATGGGGTTGCCGGTGCATTCGACGACGATGTCGATCGCCGGGTGGGCGATCAGGGCCTCCCAGTCCTGCCCGACATGCGTGTTGCCTTGTTTGAGGGCCTCGTCGATGGAGGCTGCCGCGCTCCGGGCCGGATCCCAGCCGACGCGCTCCAGGTTCGCGCGCGCATTCGACACCGAAAGGTCGGCGATCGCGGCCAGATGGACTCCGAGGATCCTGGGCACTTGCGCCAGGTACATCGAGCCGAACTTGCCGGCACCGATGAGGCCGACGCGCAGGGGCCTGCCGGCCGCAGCCCGCTCCTGGAGCTTGGCGAACAGGTTCATCGTCGGTCCTCCCTCGATCCGTAGCCGGATTTGCAGTCGCGGCGCCCTTCCCGCGGTCGCGTCGCCCATGCCGGCGAAAGCGCCGGGCGGTCCTTCCGGGGCCGCGGCGGTCAACCGATCTTCGCCCGGCACCTTCCGATCAGAGAGGCCGCAGAGGCAATTTCCGGTTCGGAAGCCCCTGCATCGCGGTTCGGCATACCATCGGCCCGCGTGAGCCGGAGGCCGGCGTCAGGTATCGGGACACAGGCATTCGACGAGCTGGCGTGCCGGGCGCGACAGCGCCGTCTCCTCGCGACTGACGACCATCAGCGAGCGGTCGGCCCAGGCATCCGTCAGTTCCAGCGCGGCGATCCGGAGGCTGGAGAGGTACGGCGTCACCGCGCCCTCGGGAAGGATCGAGACGCCGAGGCCCGCCTCGACCATCCGCCGGATGCTGTCGAACCCGAACACCTCGACGCGCGTGCGAACCGCGACGCCGAGGCGAGAGCCTTCCTCGACGATGCGGGCCTGGAGCGAGCTGCCCTCCTGCAACCCGACCTGATCGAACACGCTGGCTTCCGCGAACGAGATCGTCTTCCGGTCGGCGACGGGGTGACCGGCGGGGACGACGAGCATCAGCGTGTCGCGCCGGTAGGTGCGCGTCGGCAGGTCCACCGCGCTGAGGTGGTCCGAGACGATCCCGATCTCAGCGACGCCCTCCCGGACGGCGTCGACGATGCGCCGGCTGGTGTCCTCGCGCAGCTCGATGCGGACCTCGGGGAACCGCCTCGCGTAGACGGCGAGGTCCTCCGGCAGGAACTGCGTCACCGCTGAGGTATTGGCCCAGAGCCGGACACGGCCCCGCTCCCCGATGGCGTATTCGCTCAGCTCCGCCTCAAAATCGTCGGACGCGCGAACCATCCGCTTGGCGTGCCGGTAGAGCGCCTGCCCGGCGGCCGTGGGCTCCACACCCTCCCGCAGGCGGTGGAGCAGCGGCGCACCGATGCGCGCCTCCAGATCCGAGATGCGCTTGCTGACCGCGGAGGCGGCGATGTTGTTCAGGCGAGAAGCCTGCGCGATGTTGCGGTGCTCGACGACGGCCGCGAACAGGCGCAGGGAGACGAAATCGAACTGCATCGCGCGGGCCCACCTGCGAGGGACTTTGCCACGCCCGGCGGCGGGGGCGGCCGGAACAGCCCCGGAACCGACGCCATCCTATCAGGCCGCGACGCCCCGTCCGATCCTGCGCCGCGCAATCGCCGCGCGCGATGGCGTCCGTGCCGAAACGGAACTTCCGAAGTCGCCGCCGCGCGGGATGATGCCCGGCATCTCACAAGAACGGCCGGCTCACGCAACGAAGGCCGGCCCGCAGATGTCTCACGGGAGGAAATCATGAGCGCGATCGCCGTCGCCGCGCCGTCCGTATCGGTGCGCGAACACAAGAAACCGCTCTACAGGCACCTCTACGTCCAGGTCGTCGGCGCGATCCTGCTCGGCATCGCCTGCGGACAGCTCTATCCGGACCTCGGCGTGGCGCTGAAGCCCTTGGGGGACGTCTTCATCAAGGCGGTGAAGATGATCATCGCACCGATCATCTTCTGCACCGTCGTTCATGGGATCGCCAGCGTCGGTGATCTGAGGAAAGTGGGACGGATCGGTGTGAAGAGCCTGATCTATTTCGAGATCCTGACGACGCTGGCGCTCCTGATCGGCCTCGTCGCGATGTACCTCGCCCGGCCCGGCGTCGGCATGCACGTCGATCCCACGACGCTCGACCCCCAGTCGGTGGCCGCGGTCGCGAGCGGCGCGGCCAAGAGCATGGGCGTTGTCGACTACCTCGCGCACATCGTCCCGAACACCCTCATCGGGGCCTTCGCCGAGGGCGAGATCCTCCAGGTCCTGTTCGTCTCGCTTCTGTTCGCCGTGGCGCTCGTCCAGGCCGGGCCGCGGGTCAAGCCCCTCGTCGACGTGATCGACATAACCGCGAAGGGCCTGTTCGGCGTCGTCGGCATCGTCATGAAGGCCGCTCCCCTCGGCGCCTTCGGCGCGATGGCCTTCACGGTCGGCAAGTACGGGATCGTCACGCTCCTGCCGATGCTGAAGATGGTCGCGATCTTCTACTTGACCTGCATCGTCTTCGTCCTCGTCGTGCTCGGCGCCGTGGCCCGGATGGCCGGGTTCAGCATCCTGAAAGTCCTGCGCTACATCCGCGAGGAGCTCTTCGTCGTCCTGGGTACCTCGTCGTCCGAGACGGCCCTGCCGCGCCTGATGGACAAGCTGAGGCGTGCCGGCTGCGGCGAGTCGACCGTCGGGCTCGTCGTACCCGGGGGCTACTCGTTCAACCTCGACGGGACCTGCATCAACCTCGCGACGATGGCGCTCTTCCTGGCCCAGGCCACCGACACGTCGCTCGGCTGGGAAGGACAGCTCGCCTTGATCGGCGTCCTGCTGCTCACCTCGAAGGGGGCGGCCAGCGTCACCGGCGGCTCGTTCGTCGTGCTCGCCGCGACTTTGCCGTCTCTGCACACGATCGCCGTCGCGAGCCTCGCCCTGATCCTCGGCGTCTACCGGTTCATCTCGGAGGGCGGGGCGCTGGTGAACACCATCGGCAACGGCGTGGCGGCGATCGTCGTCGCCCGCTGGGAAGGCGACCTCGACACCGGCCGCCTCCACGCGGCCCTGGCCGCGGACTGACCGGTGACCGACTTGCCGCCGAGAGGCGCACCCATCTCCGCAACGCCGGGAGCATCGATGGACAGGACGAGCAACCTCAGCAATCGCCGCACGATGATCCTCGGCGGCCTCTCGCTCGGCCTCGTGTCGCCCCACGCCGCGACGGCTCATGCACGACAGGAGGAGACCCGAATGCACATCGATCGCTTCGACCACATGGTCCTCACGGTCGCGGACGTCGACAAGACTTGCGACTTCTATGGACGCGCCTGCGGCATGGAGGTCGTCACCTTCGGGAACGGCCGCAAGGCGCTCAGGTTCGGCAACCAGAAGATCAACCTGCACCAAGTGGGCCACGAGATCGATCCGAAAGCGTTCCGCCCTACACCCGGGTCGGCCGACTTCTGTCTCATCACCCCCGTCCCGGTGGAGATGGTGAAGCAGCATCTGGAATCCCTCGGCCTCGTCATCGAGGAGGGCGGGATCGTCGACCGCACGGGCGCGGACGGCCCGATCCGCTCGGTCTACATCAGGGACCCGGACCGGAACCTGGTCGAGATCTCGAACTACGTCGGCTGACGCTTCGCGCCGACCCTGCCGGCCGACCTCCTCCCGAGGCGGGCAAGCCTGCGGGCGCCGGAACCCCTTCGTCTCGAAACCAGCGCGGAGCACGCGTGATGACGCATCCGACGGATCGGACCGCCCCAACCATCCGACGGCGCCCTCTACCGCCGGCATCTCCGGCAGGACGGCGTGTTCCCCCTCGTCCTGAGCGTGTGGAGGGCTACGACAAGCTCAGAAGGCTCGCTTCGAGCGAGGCCCTCATCGTCCCAGGGCACGACCCGGGCATCATGGCAGACTTCCCGCCATCGCTTCCGGACGAGACGCTCGCCGTCAGGCTGGACTGACGGCGAGCGATGCGACCACGGCGCCGAAGTTGGCGAGCGTCGCCGCCTGATTGGCACGGTCGACGCTCGACACCAGCCTGAGATGCGCGACCGGCACCGGTTCCTCGATCGGCCGGAAGCGCACGCCCTCGACATGCATCTGCGCGAGCGAGGCCGGTACGATCGAGATCCCGAGGCCACTCGCCACGAGGTTGGCGATGGAGGGGAACTGTTGCGCCTCCTGGCCGAGCCTCGGCTCGAAGCCGGCGTCGCGGCAGGCGCCCGTCACCGTGTCGTGCAGGTTCGGACCGCGGCGGCGCGGGTAGAGCACGATGCGGTCGTCGCGCAGCGCATCGAGCCGGACGCGGGGCCGGTCCGCGAGCGGATGGGCGGCCGGCAGCGCGACCAGCATCGGCTCCGCGATCGTCCGGTGCACGCGCAGTCGCCGCAGGTCCGGCTCGGACGGGCGCAGGAAGGCGGCATCGAGATCGCCCTCGGACAGCTGCCTCAGCAGGCCGACGGTGTTGTTCTCCTCGATCACGACGTCCACGTCGGGATACTTGGCGATGAAGCCGCGCAGAGCCCCCGTCACCACCGGATTGAAGAACCCCGATCCCGTGCAGCCGATCCGCAGCCGGCCGGTCTCGCCGCAGGCCGCCCGCCGGGCCGCCTGCGCCGCCCGTGCCGAGGCGGCGATCGCCGCGCGCGCCTCTTCGAGGAAGGCTTCTCCCGCCGCGGTGATCTCGGCCCCGTGCGGCAGGCGCCGGAAGAGGCGCACGTCGAGCTCCGCCTCCAGGTCCTTGATCTGTTGGCTCAGCGGCGGCTGGCCGATGCCGAGCCGGGCGGCGGCGCGCGTGAAGCTGCGCTCCTCGGCGACGGCCACGAAGTAGCGAAGGTGCCGCAACTCCACCGGTATCTCCAAAAGCGATCAACGACGCCGGTGATGGATATTGGACAGATGACGGTCTTCGACCAGATCGATGGGTATGACGAGCGACCCTTCCTCTGCTGCGCGCCCCTTGCGCAGCCTCCTCTTCACGCCGGCGACCAAGCCCGAGCGGTTCGGCAAGGCCGCCGCGGTCGGCGCGGACGCACTGATCCTCGACCTTGAGGACGCCGTCGCGTCCGGCGACAAGGACGCGGCACGCCGCACGGCGCTGGACCATCTCGCGCGGACGCGCGACGACATCCCGCTCCGCGCTCTGCGGATCAACGCGATCGAGACGCGGGCCGGCCTCGCCGATCTCGCCGCCCTCCTCGACGGAGAGGCGGAGCCCGACCTCGTCGTCCTGCCCAAGGTGGAGGATGCGGGCACCCTGCACATTGCGGACCGGCTCCTCGCGGCGGCGGGCAAGCGTGCCGGACTGATCGCCCTCATCGAGAGCGCCCGCGGCCTCGCCGCCCTCGACGGGATCGCGGGCGCCACGCCGCGGCTCGCCGGACTGATGTTCGGCGCGGCCGACATGGCGGCGGATCTCGGGGCGGACACCGCCTGGGAGCCTCTGCTGCACGCGCGCTCGCGCCTCGTCGCGGCGGCGACCCTGTCGGGTCTCACGACCATCGACACGCCCTTCTTCGACATCCGCGACGGCGACGGCCTCGCCCGGGAGACGAAGGCGGCGGTCACCCTGGGCTTCGCAGCGAAGGCCGCAATCCACCCGGGCCAGATCGCGACCATCAACGCGCATCTCACGCCGAGTCCTGCGGTCGTCGATGTGGCGCGCCGGATCCTGGCCGAGAACGCCAAGGGCGTCGGCACCGTCGATGGGCGGATGATCGACGAGGCCGTGGCGCGCAAAGCGCGGCGGACGCTCGCGGCAGCGGGCGAGCCTCTGCCCACGAACTGACGAGACACAAGGAGCAATCGCGATGGAAAACCTTCTCTCCGCCTACAAAACCGTCGGCGAGCGGCGCTACCGCGAGACCTCGGGGCTGTACTTCGAGGACTTCGAGCCCGGCGACGTGTTCGAGCACCGGCCCGGCCGCACGATCCTCGAGACCGACAACACCTGGTTCACGCTGCTGACGCTCAACGTCCAGCAGGTCCATTTCGACGCCGCCTACGCGGCGAAGACCGAGTGGAAGAAGATGCTTGTCGACTCGACCTTCACGCTGGCGCTGCTCACCGGGATGAGCGTGCGCACCGTCTCGGCCAAGGTCGTGGCCAATCTCGGCTGGGACAAGGTCAAGGCGAGCCATCCGGTCTTCGCCGGCGACACGCTCTATGCCGAGAGTACCGTGCTGCATAAGCGCGCGTCGGAGAGCCGTCCGACGCAAGGGATCGTCACCGTCTCGACCCGCGGCCTCAACCAGGACGGCCAGGAGGTGATGAGCTTCGAGCGCACCATGCTCGTGCACAGGCGCGGCCACTCGCCCGAAGAAGCCGCGGGCTATTGAGGGAGGCCGGCATGACGCTCTCCGAACGCTACCGCGCCAAGCTGACGAGCCCGGAGGAGGCGGTGGCGGCCATCCCCTCCGGCAGCCGGATCGCGATGGGCATGGCCATGGCCGAGCCACCGGCGCTCCTCGGCGCGCTGGCGGAGCGGGCGCGGGCCGAGCCCGCTCTCGATCTCAGGCTCTACTACTTCGAGGCGACGTCGATCGCGGGCGACACCGTGCTGAACTACGCGTTGCGCGACCGCATCAAGCCCTACTGCATGTTCATGACGGGCATCGACCGCAAGAACGTCAAGGCGGGCGTGGCGCACGGGAACACCAAGTTCCTGAACTACGTGCCCAACAACTTCCACCAGTCGCCGCGCCTGCTGATCGAGGAAGCACAGATCGACACCTTCGTCTGCACGGTCTCGCCGATGGACCGGCACGGCACCATGAGCTTCGGTACCGGCAACGACTACTCCACCGCCGTGGCCCGGGCGGCCAAGCGTCTGATCGTCGAAGTCAACCCGCGCATGCCGCGCGTGTTCGGCTCGGGTGCGGCTCTCGACGTCTCCGAGGTGACGGCGATCGTCGAGCACGAGGCGCCGCTGCTCGAACTGCCGGTCCGCTCCGGTTCGGACACCGACCGCGCGATCGCCAGGACGATCGCCGCGATGGTGCCGGACGGGGCCTGCCTTCAGATGGGCGTCGGGGCGCTCCCCAACTTGGTCTGCGCCGAGCTGAGCGAGCGCAACGACCTCGGCATCCACAGCGAGGTGATGTGCCCCGGCATGGTCGACCTGATCCGCGCGGGCAACGTCACCAATCGCGCCAAGGCGCTCAACCGGGGCAGGAGCGTCTTCACCTTCGCCATGGGGCAGAAGGCGATGTACGACTTCCTCGACGACAACCCGGCGGTCGAGAGCTGGCCGGTCGACTACGTCAACGACCCGGCCGTGATCGCGCGGAACGACAACGTGGTCTCGATCAACGGCACGATCGAGATCGACCTGACCGGCGCCTGCAACTCCGAGCACATGCTCGGCCACCAGTACTCGGCCTCGGGCGGCCAGCTCGACTTCGTGCGCGGCGCCTACGCCTCGCGCGGCGGCCGGTCGATCATCGCCGCGAGCGCGACGGCGGTACACGGCAAGGTCTCGCGCATCGTGCCCCGGCTCTCCGGACCGGTGACGACCCCGCGCATCGACACGCACTGGATCGTCACCGAGTTCGGGTCGGCGAACCTGAAGGGACGTTCCTCCACGGAACGGGCGCAGGCGCTCATCGCCATCGCCCATCCCGACTTCCGCGACGCTCTGACCGAGGCCGCTCGGCAGCAGCACCTGATCTGACCGGCAGCCCATGCGCGATATCGGCAACCCGTCCCGTCCCATGATCGACCATTCCCACGCAGGACGCGACGCCGCGTCCTCGGCGACGCGCCCTTCTTCGCTCGCCCACGGCGCTACGAGCCCGACGGACGCCATGAACCGCCTGTTCGACGCCTTCATGGAATCGTCGCGCATCCGGTTCGGGCCCGACCCGCGCCTCGCGACCCCCCATCGCCTGGCGCTCGAACTGAAGACCCTGCGGCTGCTCGATTATTCGACGAGCTCCGGTGACGGCGTCCCAATCCTCGTCCACGCACCTTTCGCCGGCCATACCTCGGCAATCGCCGACTTTCACGTGCGCCAGAGCCTGATGCGCTGCCTTCAGCAGCACGCGGACGGACGCTCCCATCGGCTTCGCCCTCCGCATTACCGCGACGAACTGATCGAGGCCGCTCGATCCACACACCTGATCTGAGGAGCGAATGATAGCGCGCAACGTGGCAGAGCAGTTCGTCGAGACGCCGGAGGCGGTGGGCGTCCGCCGGATCTACGGCGTGGTCGGCGACAGCCTGAACGGCATCACCGAGGCGATCCGCGCGCGCGGCGCGAATCGAGTGGCTGCATGTCCGCCACGAGGAGGTCGCCGCCTTCGCCGCGGCGGGCGACGCCCACGCGACCGGGCAGCTCGCCGTCTGCGCCGGGTCCTGCGGGCCCGGCAACCTGCACCTCATCAACGGCCTCTACGACGCGCATCGCTCGCGCGTGTCGGTGCTCGCCATCGCCGCGCATATCCCCTCCGCGGAGATCGGCTCGGGCTACTTCCAGGAGACCCATCCCGATCAGCTCTTCCGGGAGTGCTCGAGCTATTGCGAGCTGGTGTCCAGCCCGGCGCAGATGCCGCGCGTGCTGGAGCAGGCGATCCGCAGGTCGGTGGCGGAACGCTGCGTGTCGGTGATCGTGATCCCGGGCGACGTGGCGCTGAAGGAGGCGGCGGACGCGCCGGCGCCGCAGAGGCTGGGCATGCTGCCGCCTGCGCCGGCCGTCGTGCCGCCGGACGACGCCCTCGACCGCCTCGCGGCCCTCCTGAACGAGTCGCAGCGCGTCACGCTGCTCTGCGGCGGCGGCGTCGAGGGGGCGCACGACGAGGTCGTGGCGCTGGCCGCGGCCCTCAAGGCATCGATCGTCCACGCGATGCGCGGCAAGGAGCACATCGAGTGGGACAACCCCTACGATGTCGGCATGACCGGCCTGATCGGCTTCTCCTCGGGCTACTACGCGATGGGGGCTTGCGACGCCCTGCTGATGCTCGGCACGGACTTCCCCTATCGCCAGTTCTACCCGAAGGATGCGCGCATCGCGCAGATCGACATCCGCCCCGAGAGCATCGGCCGCCGGGTGCCGGTGGAGCAGGGCCTGATCGGCGACGTGAAGCACGCGCTGGCAGCCCTGCTGCCGAGGATCGCGGGCAGTCGAGACGAAGCGCACCTGTCCGCCTCGGTCGCTCACTACAAGCAGGCCCGCGCCGACCTCGACAAGCTGGCGGACGGCCGGCCCGGCGGCCGGCTGCACGGTGCCGTCGTCGCGGGTCATGGCAGCCTCCGGTTCAGCGATGGTCGTTCGGCGCGGGCCGCGCGCCGATGTCGAGGGTGAAGACCCGGATCGGCCGCTCGACGCGGTCCTTGCCGTCGTTGAACGGCGCCATCCGGTCGAGCTGGGCCGCCGGCAGCCACAGGCGGCCCTGCGCATCGATCCACATCGCGTCGACCCAGACGAGGCGCGGATCCTGCACCAGCGTCGTGGTCGCGCCGTCGCGCGCGACCTTCAGGACCGCGAGCCGGTCGGTGTCGCTGACGTAGAGGTTGCCGGCCGCGTCGATGGCGGTCCCCCCGGTCGAGGGGGTGTCGGCGAAGGGCTCGACATGCCTGGCGAGCTCCGCGTCGGGGAGCGACGGGTCGTCGAGGTAGCGGGTCTCGATCCGCGACATCCGTCCCGAGCTCGGCTGGTAGTAGAACCAGCGCCCGTCCGGCGAGACCTCGAGCTGGTCGGCGTGGATATGCAGCGGCTTGCCGTCGGGACCGTGCATCGGCTTGCCCTCGGCCGAGACGGGGCGGTCGCTCAACGTCGAGGGATGGCGATCGAGGACGCGGCGCGCTTGCCCCGATGCGAGATCGAGCACGATCAGGCCCGGCGCGCCCGCATCGGTGAGGTAGGCGTGGGCGCCGTTGAAGCGGACGTCGTCGACGAAGCTGTCCGCCTTCGTCGCGGCGGCGAGCGGATAGACGCGCGCGACGCGGTTCGTTGCGAGATCGACGCGGATCAGCTTCGGGCCGCCCGCAAGGACCGGATTGCCGATGCCGGGGGCGCCGGTGTCGACGAGCCAGAGCGCCCCGTCCGGGCCGATGCGCTGGGCGTTGACCCGCACGAAGCCGCCTGCCGGATCACGGCCCTTCGACCAGCCGTTCCACGCGGCATCCGGATAGGGGACGAGCGCGCCGTCCTTCCATTCCACGACCTGCGGGCCGCCCGAGCCGTCGAGCCGGGCGAGCACCAGGAAGCGGCGCCCGTCCGGCGCGATGCTCACGCCGGTCGAGGGCACGTCGAGGCTCATCGCCGCCGCGAGGCGGGGATCCTCCGCGGCCAGGGCACGGCCCGGGCCCGCGAAGATCGCCGAGAGGATGAGAGCCGCGGCGAGGGAGCGGCGCGGAGAGGGCATGAGACTG
Source organism: Methylorubrum populi (assembly GCA_036946625.1). Classification (NCBI taxonomy): domain Bacteria; kingdom Pseudomonadati; phylum Pseudomonadota; class Alphaproteobacteria; order Hyphomicrobiales; family Methylobacteriaceae; genus Methylorubrum; species Methylorubrum populi. The sequence continues at coordinate 766,769 of JAQIIU010000003.1, read as the reverse complement.
TCTCCCGTGAGCGGTTCGTCGTTTTGGAAGCGCGCTATGCTTCTAGGGCGCCGGGACGGCGCCGAGCTGGCGCAGGAGCGTGAGGTTGTCCTCGATGTGCCAGTTGGCGGCGATGCGCCCGTCGGCCACCCGATAGATGTCGGTGGCGATGAACGCGACCGGCTGACCCCGGCCCTGCTTCCCCTCGAAGGTGCCGGTGAAGTGGCCGCGGAAGCGCAGATGCAGCACCGCCCGGTCGCCCGCCACGATCATCTGCACGATCTCGCAGGTCAGGTCCGGCACCGCCTTGCGAAAACCCTCGGAGGCGAGGAGCGGCCCGGCCGGTCCCTGCACGCGACCGGGCGGCAGCGTCTCGTCCACGAAGGTCTCGGCGAGCGCCGCCCGCGCGTAGGCCGGGTCGCCGGTGTTCCAGAAGGTGGCGTAGCGCCGGGCCGCGAGCACCACCGCCTCGCGCTGCGTCGGCGGCAGGCCGGGATCGACGGTCAGCACGTCGGGCGCGACGAGCGTCTCGGCGGCTGCGGGCGAGGCCGCGAGCAGCGCGGCCGCGGCGAGGGAGCGGAACGGCGGGATCATCGGGCGGTCTCTCCGGTTCGGATCGTGTTCAGGTCGCGGAAGGCGACCTCGATCAGCGTGCGGCCGGGCGCATGCAGGAACACGCGGCGCTCGCCGATCTCGGGCAGCTCCATGCGGCTGTAGGGGATGCCGCGGGCGTTGAGCCGCCCGCGGAACGCATCGTGGTCGCCGCGCAGGAAGGCGATGTGATCGATGCTCTCGCCCCCGCGCTCCGGATCGGGCGCATCGGGTCGCACCGGGATGAGATGCACGAGGGGTTCGTCGCCCGCGTAGAGCCAGTGGCCGGGAAAGCCGAAGGCCGGGCGGAAGCCGTCCCGAAGATCGAACACGTCCTCGAAGAAGCGGCGCAGGCCCGACAGGTCGCGGGTGCGCAGGGTGGCGTGGTCGAGGCGCATCGGGGCGCTCAGGCGATGGTGCCGCCGCCGTCGACGGTGACGGTCGAGCCGGTGACGAAGGGATTGGTCGCCACGAACAGGATGGCCTGGGCGATGTCCTCGGGCGCTCCGACACGGCCGGCCGGCAGCCGCCCGGCGGCCCGCGCGAACATCGCCTGCCGATCCTCCGACCGCATGCCGGCATAGAGCGGCGTGTCGATGAGGCCCGGCGAGACGGTGTTGACCCGCACCGGCGCCCGTTCCAGGGCGAGGCCGCGCGCGAGGGCTTCGAGGGCGGCGTTGATCGCGCCCTGGAGCACGGAGGTCGCGCTCGGCCGGGTCGAGAGGAAGCCCGACACGAAGGTGAGCGAGCCGCCGTCGCGGATCTTCGCCGACCGGGCGATCCGGTAGGCGCCGAAGAATTTCGAGTCCATCGAGGCTCGGGCATCCGCGAGCGCGAGCCCCCCGACCGGCCCGGTCTTCGTCGAGGCCGCCGCCACGACCACGTGGTCGAACGGCTCGCGGTCCGCGAAAAACGCCGCGACGGCCGCGTCGTCGGTGAAGTCGAGGGCGGCCGCTCGGTCGCCTGCGGCTCGCACCGCATCGTCGAGCTTCGCGCCCGGTCGCCCCGCCGCCACGACGCGGGCACCGCCCTGCGCGAAGGCTTGCGCCGTCGCCCGGCCGATGCCGCCGCCCGCACCGACGACGAGCACGCTCCGTCCGTTCAGATCGATAGGCATGCGATGTCTCCTTGTCCTCGTGTTCCTCTCCGCCCAGGCGAGGGCGTCCGATCAGCCGGCGGAGCCCGGCAGGCCGGTCTCGGCGGGTGCGCCGCGGACGATGACGGGCGTGGCCTCACGGGCCTTCAGCGCCCAGTCGGCGATCGCGTCCTTGCGCGCGAACCAGACGCCGGGCTTCGAGCGGGCGTAGGCGAGGAAACGGTCGAGCGCGCGTACCCGGGCGGCGTGGCCGGAGATGCGGTCGTGCAGGCTCACCACCATCATCCGGCGGCGGTGCGCGCCCTCCTCGTAGAGCTGGTCGAACTCGTCCCGTAGCGCCTGCTCGTAGGCGGCGGGGTTCCAGCCCACGAAGGGGAACGACACGATGTCGTTCATGTGGAAGGTGTAGGGGACGGTGACGAAGTCGCCGCCCTTCAGCGGCACGATGAACGGCTCGTCCCGGCTCGGCTCGTCGATGTGGTAGCGGAAGCCGAGCCCCTGCAGGATGTCGAGGGTGTGGGCCGAGTTGCGCATCCAGTACGCGTTCCAGCCCACCGGCCGCTGCCCCGTCGCGCGCTCGATGCTGGCGACGCTGTCACTGATGAAGGCGCGCTCGGCCTCGGGGGCTAGACTGTACGAGTTCTCCCAGGTCCGCCCGTGGGCGGCGGCCTCGTGGCCGCGCCGCACGATCTCCCGCGCGAGGTCGGGCGCCTTGTCGACGGCGCGCCCGATCATGAAGGACGACATCTTCACCTGATGCCGGTCGAACAGGTCGAGGAGGCGCGGGATGCCCTCGTAGACGCCGTACTGGAAGAAGGCGTTGGTGGGCAGGTCCGGCAGTCCCTTCTCGATGGGATCCGGGATGACGCCGCCCGCCCCTGAGATCGGCTGTCCGCCGCCCTCGAACATCAGCGAGAAGCTGACCGCGAGGCGGGCGCCGTTCGGCCAGAATGCGGATTCGTCCGCCATGGAAATCTCCGGATGCGAGACGGCGCAGGCCGCCGCGGCGATGCCCGACATCAGAAGGGTTCGTCGGGTCGGGGCGGCTGCGCGCTGCGTCATGGCCGGAACATGCGCTCTTGCGGTCTGAGAGATAAGCGCGCTTTCTTTATAGATAGCCTCGCCCACGAGTTGAGAATGTGCTGGACGACCTGAACGAGCTACGTACCTTCGAGCGCATCCTCGCGCTCGGCAGCCTGTCCGCCGCCGCCCGCGACCTCGGCGTGACGCTCGCTGTCGTCAGCAAGCGGCTGGCGAGCCTGGAGCGACGCGTCGGCGTGCGCCTGATCCAGCGTACGACGCGCAGCCTCTCGGCCACCGAGGCAGGCGAGGAACTCCGCGCCCATGCCGAACGCGTACTCGATGCGCTGGCCACCGCCGAGGAGCGCCTCGCGACCGGACGTGACGAACCAGTCGGGACCCTGCGCGTCGGTGCGCCGGTCTCGTTCGGGCGCCGCCACGTGGCGCCCGTGCTCGGGCGGCTGGCAGCGCTTCATTCGCGACTGTCGGTCAACCTGCGCCTCGACGATCGGGTCGGCAACCTGATCGACGATCGCCTCGATGCCGCGGTGCGGATCGGCGTGCCGCAGGACAGCGCGATGACGATGCGGCGGCTCGCCGAGAACCGGCGCATCCTGGTCGCCGCGCCCGCCTGCCTCGACCGGCAGGGACGTCCCGCGACGCCGGAGGACCTGTGCCGCCTGACCGCGTTGCGCTACGGCGCGAGCGACGAGCCCTGGCGTGTGATCGGTCCCGATGGGCAGACGGTCGAGATCGCGCCGCGGACGCGCCTACGCTGCGACAGCGGCGACGCGGTGCACGACTGGGCGGTCGCCGGTCATGGCGTCACGCTCCGGTCGGAGGTCGACGTGGCGGAGGATCTCGCGCTCGGTCGCCTGGAGCGTGTGCTGCCGGGTTTCGCCAGCGCCCCGATGCCGATCCACGTGCTGTTTCCGTCCAAGCGTCAGATGTCCGTCAAGCTGCGCCTCTTTATCGAGGCGTTGACGGAACATTTGCGGAAAATAGGTCGGCAATAATACTGATATTATATCCGACAAAAATCGTTGATTGATGACGATCGGCACAAACTGACCCTTGCGTGCTGTAGTCGATGCAAAGACCACAACCTATCCCTTCTGAGGCAATTGAGCGTCTGAGGGTATACCGTTTCGGTGCGCTGAGGTGGTACGCCGCCGGCCCGTGCCAAAACGGCCGGTTTCGATTTATGGTACGCCCTGCCGGCGCAAGCCACCCTTTTGGTACGTTTTCGAGCTCTGAATGCCACGTTTCGGCTACGCCCGCGTCTCCTCCATCGACCAAGACCTCACCATCCAGCTCGCCAAGCTCAAGGCGGCCGGCTGCGAGGTGATCCGCTCGGAAAAGATGTCGGGCAAGTCGGCCGACGATCGGCCGGAGCTCGCAACGGTGATGCAGTTCCTGCGCAAGGGCGACGAGCTGGTAGTCGTCCGCCTCGACCGGCTTGGCCGCTCGACCCGAGACGTGCTCAACCTCGTGCACGAACTCGATCAGAAGGGAACCTCGCTGCGTATCCTCGATCCGGAGCTGACCACCGGGGGCGACGTCGGTCGGATCGTCGTGACCGTGCTCGGCATGGTGGCCGAGATGGAGCGCAAGTTCATCCTGGCGCGGCAGCGCACGGGCATCGAGGCGGCGAAGGCCGCCGGCGTCTATGCGGGGAAGGGGCGGGCGAAGACAGTCCCCGACGCGGAGATCCGTCGGCGTCACGCTGCGGGGGAGGGGCCGGCGGCCATCGCCCGCCAACTCGGCGTTTCGAGGACCAGCGTCTATCGCGCGCTTGGTGAGAGAGTTCCGGCCGAGCCGTAGGCACGCCACGGTTCAAGCTGCATCGGCCCGTAGCCGACGCAACACTCCAACTCACACCGAGCGTGAGATTTGCTGACCGGTCACCTGCTGCGCCTTCGTGCTGGCTTCCGGTGCTTTAATCTCACCCACCGCCTTCTCCATGAAGTCAACACTGGCCGAGCGAAGCTTCCCGTCGTTCAGTGTCATCGTTCCCGACAGCTCCTGCGACTTCATGAGGCGCGCGGTATAGCGGCCGTAGGCCGCGTCGCGCTCGTCGTCGTTCCTGGTGTCCTTCTTCTCCTTCGCGAAAGCCTCGAGCGCTTTCTGGGCCGCCTTCATGGCGTTGAGTCCGGCGACATCCTTGAACTCTTTGGCGAGTTCAGGATCGTCCTTGAACAGTTTCTCGATCTTCTTCTGATACTGTCGGCGAATCAGGCGGCCTGTGCCAAGGCTGCGAAGCGTGTCGTGCGCGTCCTGGCTCGCGGCACTGCCGCCAACCAGTGTACGACCCGCGCGGCGTTCATCGCTGCGGCCACGCACACCTGCTGCAGTCCGGTCCTGGCTTGGCCGATGTATCGGCTCCTGCGTAGTCCGAAGGCCCGCACGCCCTGCGAGAGCGTGCCTTCGATCCCGGCGCGGATGCGATACCGCTGCTTCCAGGCTGGATCCTGCATCCGGTCTCGAGCGGCGTTCAGCGCCTCGTATTCCGGGCGCGGCAGGAAGTAGACGGAGCGGCGCGCCTCCTTCGACGCGGTGCAAAGCGCTCGCGTCGCGCAGGCGCCGCAATCGGTCCGGCTGAACACCGCCTGGAAGCGCGGGGCACCGACCTCGTCGCGGGTAGCGCGCCACGTCACTGACGTCTTGCCCTGGGGACAGGTGACCCGCTCGCCTTCCCAGTCGATTGCGAAGTGGCGCTGTTCATAGGTCTGCTCAGCCTGCGTCGCCCGCCTCGGCATGGCGCGGACCGGCCCTTCCAACGCGACGTCATGGTCGCGTCGGCTACCGACCAGCAGTCCCGCATCGACGTAGCCGGCATCCACGAAGTGCTCGGCCGGCAGAAGGTTCTTTGCCGCCAGCTGCTCGTGGATCGCGGCCGTGCTCGCCATGTCCGGCTGCATCGCCGGACAGGTCATCACGTTTGTGATCAGATGGGCCGCGTCCGCATCGCAGACTTCGGTGACGTGTACCTTGTAACCCGACCATTCCATCTGCCGCTTGGTGCTGTAGTGGACCTCCGGGTCGTAGGGAGACTGCAGTCGCTCGCCGACCGGCGGCAACTCGGCGCCGCTGCGCCACCGTGGCGGCCCGCTTCCCTCGCGGGCATAATGCACTCGCCATACATCGCGCAGCGTTCCCACCATCGGCACGGCCCGCACCTCAGGCGGTGCCGCCGGCGCGTCCAGCGCTTCGAGTAGGGCAAACCCGTCCGTACCGATCGCAAGAGCGAGTGCCTCGCGTTCCGTCCGAGCCCTGGGCAGGCGATAGTCCTCCACCCGGCGTCCATAGCGCTCGAACCAGACCGGTCGAGCGATGCCGCGCAGCCAGTCCGGAGCGACGGCAGCGAGATCGTCGAGCGCAGCGCGCAGGGTCTCGGCGACCAGTTCAAGGAGGTGCAGATCGTGAACGGCAGCCAGCACGTGCGTGCTGTCGGTGCGCTGCTTGCCGCGCGCTTTGACCAGCCCCCGAGCCTTGAAGCGGGCGAGCATCCGGTCCAGCAGCAACTGCTCGCCGCCGCCGGCAATGAGACGGGCACGGAACTCGGTCAGCACGCTGAAGTGGAAGCCCGGATCGGTCAATTCGAGACCGAGCGCGTACTTCCAGTCGATGCGTGCACGTACGGCGTCGGCCGCTTGACGGTCGCTCAGGTGCTCGGAGAACTGGAGGACCGTGACCAGGGCCAGCCGCCAGGGCGCAAGACTGTTTGATCCCAGGGTTTGATGGTGCACTCTTCACGTTGGAGTGGAGGGACGCGCTATGGGCCAAGTTCTTCACGGCAGCGCCACCACGACGGAGGCAGTCCGTCGAGCGATCCAGCATAGTCAAGCGAGCCTGAGGGCGCTCTCGAAGCGCTACGGGATCAACCGGAAGACGGTCGCCAAGTGGCGGCAGCGGACCTCGGTCGCCGATCAGCGCACGGGTCCGAAGGATCCCCGCTCGACGGTGCTGTCACAGGAGGACGAGGCGGTCGTCGTCGCCTTTCGCCGCCATACGCTCCTGCCGTTGGACGACTGCCTCTACGCGCTCCAGGCGACGATCCCGCACCTGACCCGTTCGTCGCTGCATCGGTGCCTGCAGCGCCACGGCATCAGCCGACTGCCGGAGGTCGACGGTGACAAGCCCAAGCGGTCACGCTTCAAGACCTGCCCGCTCGGCTATTTCCACATCGATCTGGCCGAGGTTCACACAGCCGAAGGGCGACTCTACCTGCTCGTCGCTATCGACCGCACGACCAAGTTCGCCTTCGTTGAGCTCCACGAGAAGGCCACGCGGCGGGTCGCAGGTGACTTCCTCCGCCATCTCATCGAGGCCGTGCCTTACAAGGTGCACACGGTGCTCACCGACAACGGCACCCACTTCACCACGCCCGGCAACGTCGCCTCGGCCGCTTCCGTCATCAAGGAGGCGATTGTAGCCGGCGAGACCTTCCGAGCCCACAGCTTCGAACTTGCCTGCGCCCGCAACGATATCGACCATCGGCTGACCAAACCGCGCCACCCCTGGACGAACGGTCAGGTCGAGCGGATGAACCGCACGATCAAGGACGCGACGGTCAAGCGCTACCATTACGACAGCCACGCGCAACTCCGTGCGCACTTGGCCGACTTTGTCAGCGCCTACAACTTCGCACGCCGTTTGAAGACCCTGCGCGGCCTCACGCCCTACGAAGCCATCTGCAAGGCATGGTCCGCTGAGCCCGGCCGCTTCAGGTCAAACCCGCTCCACCAAATGCCGGGACCAAACAGGTAGGTCAGCGCCACGACCGGCCCGACCCCGGGCGCGGTCATCAGCCGCCGGCAGACCGGATCGGTGCGGACCTGCTCCAGCAGCATCTTGTGCAGCTTGGCCAGTTGGGTCCGCAGCGCCGAGCGCGCATCCAGCAGAAGCAAGACCACGGCCGCGACGAAGGGTAGGTCGAACACGAGGTCGCGCACACGCTGCTCGAAGCCCACCGCCCCGACGACGCCGACCTTGAGGCCGAAGTTGCGCAGCTGGCCGCGCAGGTCGCTCTCGATGTCATAGGCCTTGCGTTGCAGAAGCTTGCGCGAGGTCAGGAGCAGGCGGCGTTGCTGGCTGGCGGGCGTCTTGACGTGGACGGGCTTGAACAGCCCGACCCGCATCATCTGCGCGATGCCCAGGGCGTCGTTGCGGTCGGTCTTGTTGATGCGCGCCGAGAGGGCGGCGTGCATGTGACGGGTCTCAACGCAGATCGCCGGCAGCCCGACCTCGACCAGGCCGGCGTAGAGCCACGGCGAGAGCGGTCCCGCCTCCAGGCCGACCCGTGCGAAAGTATGGCCGAGGTCGACAAGGTGCCGGCCGATCACCTCGGGGTGGCTCTCGACGGTGGCGCGGTGCACGACCTTGCCGTGCGGATCGACGACGCAGATCGCCGTCTCCTTCACGGAGACATCGAGGCCGACGTTGTGCTGTTGGTCCATGGTAGGGCTCCGAGGTTGGATCGAAGCGCCATCATGCCGCCGCTTCCGCCGCGCCGGGCACCCCGAATACCCCATCTGAGCCCCGCGCACCGACGCGCCTGTGTCGAGCACGTGATGCTGACGATGGACATCTCCGAGCGTCGGGCCTGCCGCGCGCTCGGCCAGCCCCGCTGGCCCATGGCAGACGGCCGCGACGACCTTGCCCGTCGCCCAGGTCGTGGCGAGCAGCGCCGCCAGAGCGTCACTCCCGGGCAGATCCCACATCGTGCCGTGACCGCCCGGCAGGAAGACCGCTGCGTAGTCCTCCGCCTGCATTTCCGAGAGCGGTTTGGTCGCCGCCAGCGCCGCCGAGGCGGAGGCGTCGGCTAGGAAGCGCTCGACACTCGGCCCATTCTCGCCCTTCGGCTTAAGCGAGCGCGGATCGACGGGAGCCGGCCCGCCCGCGATCGAGGCCAGCGTCACGGCGGCACCTGCGTCTGCGAAGGTGTAGTAGGGCGCGGCCAGTTCCTCGAACCAGAGGCCGGTCGGCTCACCGAGACCGTCCTGGACGCGACGAGAAGGTCGCGACCGCGAGCGACCGGCGTTTCCTGCTCGATGTCGATCAGCGCCTCGTCCCGGTCGATCGCCCCCGGCGCACGATAGGGGCGACGAAACGTGTCAGAGTTCGATCGCTATCGGCACCAGGGCGAGGCCGGTGAGAACGAGGCCGACCATTCGACCGGGGGACCGAGGCGGTCGGTGAGCTGGCCCTGCGATGTAGCGACCGGACAGATCCCGAAAAGCTGGCTTAATCGCCGAAAATGGAGGCACCTTCAAGGCTCAGATTTAGAACCTTGCCAAGTTCGCGGTCGCGAGCCACATACACGTCAACGTAGCCGACGCGGGTGCGACGCGGGCCATCGGACATCTCGGCGCCATAGCTTGGCATTATCTGGCGGATTATCCCCCCCCTCTCCGCCATTCAGCCTGAAAAGCCTTATTTTTCAGACTTATCCAAGGGAAACAGCGACTTCGCGGCCGCCCGGTGGTACACACGTGGTTCTGGCGATGTCGCGTCCCTGGCCCCATCCGAAGACGGGCGTCTTCTGGTTCCGCAAGAGGGTCCCGAAGGACCTGCTGGCCCTCGTCGGTCGACGCGAGGAGAAGGCGAGCCTCGGGACGAAGGACGTCGGCGAGGCCAAGCGCCGCCACGCCGCGCACGCCGCCCAGGTCGAGGCACGCTGGGCCAACCTGCGGGCCGGCGTCCGGCGGCTGAACATCCTTGAGATCAACGCCATCGCGGGCGAGGTCTACGAGGCCCTCATACCCAAGTTCCAAGCAGGTCAGTTCTCGCCCTTCTTCAACCTGATGACGGCCAGGGTCATCGAACGCTATATCAAGGATTGCAGTCCGAAGAATCGCGACGAGTTCCTGCGCTTCTACGGAGGCGAGATCGACACCCACCTCGCGCGCAAGGGACTGGTCGTCGACCCGGAGACGCGGGGCGGGTTGGAGTTCGCGATCGCCAAGGCGATCCTCCAGGCCGTTGAGCAGAGCGAGAAGTACCTCGTCGGGGATTTCAGCCCCGACCCGTTGGCCGGGCGCTTCCCCAAGGCGCCCACCAACAAGCCGGCGGCGGTCGTCCTGCCGCTGGAGGAATGGTTCGCGAAGTACGCCGACGAGTCGAAACTCTCGGCCTCCACCCGGAAGCGGTGGCGGCCAGCCCTGGCGACGTTGGCGGCATCCGTGGGTCACGACGACCTTGCCCGGGTCACGCCGGACGACGTCTCGGCCTGGGTCGGCGGGCTCAGGTCGGAAGGGCGCAGCAACAAGACCATCCGCGACGTCTACGTAGCCTCGGCGAAGGCGCTGTTCGGCTGGCTCACGGGTGGGCAAGATCACGCAGTTGCGCCGCAAGGACGTGCGTCACGAGGGTGGCGTGCCGGTGTTCCGCATCACCCCCGAGGCCTGCACGGTGAAGACGAAGCGGTTCCGGGACGTCCCGATCCACCCGTGTTTGGTCCCGGCATTTGGTGGAGCGGGTTTGACCTGAAGCGGCCGGGCTCAGCGGACCATGCCTTGCAGATGGCTTCGTAGGGCGTGAGGCCGCGCAGGGTCTTCAAACGGCGTGCGAAGTTGTAGGCGCTGACAAAGTCGGCCAAGTGCGCACGGAGTTGCGCGTGGCTGTCGTAATGGTAGCGCTTGACCGTCGCGTCCTTGATCGTGCGGTTCATCCGCTCGACCTGACCGTTCGTCCAGGGGTGGCGCGGTTTGGTCAGCCGATGGTCGATATCGTTGCGGGCGCAGGCAAGTTCGAAGCTGTGGGCTCGGAAGGTCTCGCCGGCTACAATCGCCTCCTTGATGACGGAAGCGGCCGAGGCGACGTTGCCGGGCGTGGTGAAGTGGGTGCCGTTGTCGGTGAGCACCGTGTGCACCTTGTAAGGCACGGCCTCGATGAGATGGCGGAGGAAGTCACCTGCGACCCGCCGCGTGGCCTTCTCGTGGAGCTCAACGAAGGCGAACTTGGTCGTGCGGTCGATAGCGACGAGCAGGTAGAGTCGCCCTTCGGCTGTGTGAACCTCGGCCAGATCGATGTGGAAATAGCCGAGCGGGCAGGTCTTGAAGCGTGACCGCTTGGGCTTGTCACCGTCGACCTCCGGCAGTCGGCTGATGCCGTGGCGCTGCAGGCACCGATGCAGCGACGAACGGGTCAGGTGCGGGATCGTCGCCTGGAGCGCGTAGAGGCAGTCGTCCAACGGCAGGAGCGTATGGCGGCGAAAGGCGACGACGACCGCCTCGTCCTCCTGTGACAGCACCGTCGAGCGGGGATCCTTCGGACCCGTGCGCTGATCGGCGACCGAGGTCCGCTGCCGCCACTTGGCGACCGTCTTCCGGTTGATCCCGTAGCGCTTCGAGAGCGCCCTCAGGCTCGCTTGACTATGCTGGATCGCTCGACGGACTGCCTCCGTCGTGGTGGCGCTGCCGTGAAGAACTTGGCCCATAGCGCGTCCCTCCACTCCAACGTGAAGAGTGCACCATCAAACCCTGGGATCAAACACCTACCGCACCTGCGTCGACAACCCGGCCCGGTTCGGGCGCTCGCAGTGCGTCGGGGCGCATTACGGCCTGACGCCGCGGCTCTACCAGTCCGGCGAGACGATGCGGGTCGGGCGGATCTCGAAGTGCGGGGATCGGATGATGCGCGCCGCGCTCTACGAGGCCGCGCTCGTACTGCTGACCGGCTCGCGCGGCCGGTGGTCGTGGCTGAAGGTGTGGGGGCTGGCCGTAGCCAAGCGCCGGGGCATGCAGAAGGCGCTCGTGGCCGTCGCCCGCAAGCTGGCGATCGTGCTACACCGCATGTGGCGCGACGGGACGGACTTCCGTTGGTCGGCCACGGCAGCGGCCTGAGGCCCACCGACGCCACCACGTAACATCGAGCTCCTCCGGCGTGGAGGAGGTCCCTGCGGGGACGACGGGAGAGGGTGAGACCGAGGAAACTCGAGCGCCGGTTCCGCCGAGCGCGCGGCTTAGATGGCTCCGCCCACTCCCTCTGATCCCATCATGAGGCGGCCCGCGCCGACCTCGGAGAGAAGCAAGAACTCCGCAGGACCGTTCACGCGCTGGATAGGGATGCGCACGCAGCGGAGTTGACCGATGAACCCCGAATAGAGAAGAAATTTCCCGCGGCGACGTCCGCCAGCACCTGCTTCTCCAGGGACAGGTCTGCAACCAAACGACGGAGGCGTGTGTTTTCGCGCTCCAGTTCTTTCATTCGCTTGGCTTGATCGATCTGTAGGCCGCCGTACTCCTTGCGCCAGCGATAGTCACTCTGCTCGGAGATCTCCGCTTCCTTGCACGCCAGCGCCAAGCTCTTGCCCTGTGCAGTCTGAACCTCGATCTGGCGCAGCTTGAGCACGACTTGCTCGGCACTCGTCTTCTGACCCCGCTTCATACCCAACTCCTCCGGTCCCGGCTGATCCTCTCAATCAGCCCGGTCCAAAGCCAGCCAGTCAGGTCAGGGCGGGCCATACGTTTGGCAGCGCCTGCCGCCTTCTGGTGCGTGCACGGTGGTGCCGTCGAGGAACACCATGCCGAGCCGGACGCCGCGCTCCTGCACCAGGGCGAGCAGTCGCTCCCACACGCCCGCCCGCGCCCAACGGATGAAGATCTGTGCCGCGCGCCACCACGGTCCCAGTTCCTCCGGGACGGCGCGCCACTTGGCCCCGTTCTGGTGCCGCCACAGGATGGCCGCGAGCGTGCGCTGCAAGTCCTGCGGCGGGGTCTTCGCCTTCGGCCGACAGGCCTCGACCAGCAGCTCCAGCACGGTCCATTGCGCCTCGCTCAGCATCGTCCCTCCTCGCGGCGGACGAGCGAAACGCATCAAGAGCGCCTCATAGGCGCACGACTATACTGTTAGGATGCGGAAATCGCACCCTTCTGCGACAGCGAGATGAATAGGATGAACAGTCGTGGCTGCGGCAATCTGCTTTTCATTGCCGCGAGCGGTTTTCGTCTGTGGCGTCCTCCCAATATACCTACGGAGTTGAACAAGGTGGAGCCCTTCCGCCGCGCGAGCAAGGCTGCCCAAACAGTGAACGCCCTCGTATAATGATTGTCCGAAGCTATTAATAGGCGGCGGCGAAGATCCGAATGATTGGTGGTACCGTTCTAGAAACGCATCGTTGTTCCGCGAGCGTAGACCAGAAAAATAGGATGATGCTACAAATAAGTTCTCCGTGTTCTCAGGCCCGATCGCGCAAAGGATAGTTTCTTCAACAGCGGTGCAAAAACGAAGGATTTTAGAGCTTAGTCCGAGTTGACTGAACTTTCTATTAAACATGACAGACTCTTGGCCGGCAAGCCAAAACATGACTGCATCAGGTCTCAGCGTCCTAATCTGTTCGATGACGCGGTCGTAGGCGTCATAGCCGAACGGAACGATAGCTTCTCCGATCACGCTACCCCCGCGATTGGCGATCAGGGAGCGGGCCATGGCGATGGAGCGACGCGGCCAAAGATAGTCGCTGCCGACCAGAAAGTAGCGGGCCGCCCGCTTCTGATCCATCAGCCAGTTGAGTCCATGCGCGATCAGGGTAGCGGACGTCTCCCCGATCGCTACGACACCGGGGTCTGGCTCACTGCCCTCGAACTGGGGCGTATAGATCACGGGTACGCGGGATCTTGTCTGTTCGAGGACGAAGCGACGCGCCGAGCTATCGATCATGGTCACGATCGCCTCGACACCCTCCAAGTCCATGAGCGTGCTGGCCCCCTCAGCGGCACTGGCATGAGTCGGTCCTGCGTCCGCGACCACGATGTCGATCTGTCGCCCGAGCAGCCCGCCGCTCGCATTGAGTTCGGCGACCGCCATGAGTGCGGATGCATCGCATGACGGGGCCCAAATGCCCAAGGGGCCGTATCGGGAGATCAACATCCCGATCTTGAGCGAAGTGCTCCGCATGAAGATGGTCGCTCTTCGGTATCACCGCTCGGACTGCTCAATGTATCGGCGGATTGCTGTGGACGCAAAGACCATACCCAGAGCCTCGCACGGCGCAGATGGCAGGTGCCCGGCCGCAGCATCCATGACCTTGAAAATCCATCTATATCGATATAGACCTTTGGGGTAGTGCTACATGGATTCCTCCGAGACGGGCGCCTCTTGGCGAACTTCGAGCGCGCTATCTCGCCAAGTATTCCTTTCATGCTGCCGCATCATTCTGAGTCGAGGCATTGCAGAAGAGAGTATGCTGTGACCGGTTTCGACCGCATGGAAGACCAGCTCGCCTACTTGATCGCAAGCGTCAATCGTCAGCTCGAAGAGCAGCTGGCGGACGTTTTACGATCGGATGGCCTCGCCATAGAACAGTTCCGTATCATCAGCGTCTTGAGTTCTTCCGATGGGCGCTCCATGCGAGATCTCGCTTCGCAAGCCATAACTGTGCTTTTGTCGAATAATACGATTTCCTGTACGTGAGGCGAGATTTTCTACGAAGTACCAAGAGCCGAGCCAGAATCGCAAACCAGCGTTGCCGCTCGCAATCTAGGATCGAGCTGAGTTATCTATGAGCGTCCGACTGATGACTATGCGTTGAATGTCGCTGGTCCCCTCGTAGATCTGACACACACGTACATCACGGTAGATCTGCTCGATCCCGTAATCGGCCAGGTAGCCGTAGCCGCCGTGGATCTGGATGGCGTCGGAGCAGACCCGCTCCGCCATCTCGGACGCGAAGAGCTTGGCCATCGCTGCTTCCTTGTGGCACGGCAGCCCGGCGTCGCGCAGACGGGCCGCGTTCAGCACCAGTTGCCGAGCCGCCTCGATCTGCGTCGCCATATCCGCGAGGCGGAAGGCGACCGCCTGATGGTCGGTCAGGGGCTTGTCGAAGGTCTTGCGCTCGCCGGCGTAGCGAAGGGCGGCCTCGAAGGCGGCGCGCGCCATACCCACGGACTGCGCCGCGATGCCGATGCGCCCGCCTTCGAGGTTGGCCAGCGCGATGCGCAAACCCTCGCCTTCCGCACCGAGCATGAGGTCCGGCGTCAGGGCCATGTCCTCGAAGACGATCTGCGCCGTATCGGAGCAGCGTTGCCCCAATTTGTGTTCGAGCGATGCCACCGTGTAACCAGGGGTATCGGTCGGAACGATGAAGGCCGAGATACCCTTCCGCCCGGCTCCCGGGTCGGTCACCGCGAAGACGATCGCCACGTCGGCGTTCTTGCCCGAGGTGATGAACTGCTTGGTCCCCGTCAGCACCCATCCGTTCCCGTTGCGGCGAGCGCGGGTCCTCAGCGCCGCCGCGTCGGAGCCGGCCCCCGGCTCCGTCAGGCAGAACGCGCCAAGGTGCTCGCCGCGGGCCAGCGGCCGGAGGAAGCGCCGCTTCTGGTCCTCGGTGCCGAACTTCAGGATCGGCATGCAGCCCACCGAGTTGTGGACGCTCATGATCGTCGAGACGGCGCCGTCGCCGGCCGCGATCTCCTCGATGGCCAGGGCATAGGCGACGTGGTCGACGGCCGCACCGTCGTACTCCTCGGGCACGAGCATGCCCATGAAGCCGAGGGCCCCCATCTCGGCGAGGGCCTCCCTCGGGAAGCGGGATTCCCGGTCCCAAGCGGCCGAGAAGGGCTTCAGACGCTCGGCCGCGAAGGTTCGGGCGGCGTCCCGGATCATGATCTGATCGTCGGTGTGCACCGGGCGGCTCCTATCGGGCCTGCATGCGGAGGGCGCCGTCGATGCGGATGGTCTCGCCATTGAGCATCGGGTTGGCGAGGATGGCCATCACGAGGTGGGCGTACTCGTCGGGGCGTCCGAACCGCGACGGGAAGGGTACGGCTGCGCCGAGGCTGCTCTGCACCTCCTCGGGGAGCCCCTGGACCATCGGCGTCTCGAACATGCCCGGCGCGATCGCGCAGACGCGGATCCCGAGCGGGGCGAGCTCGCGCGCGACCGGCAGCGTCAGGCCGACGACGCCGGCCTTCGAGGCCGCGTAGGCCGCTTGGCCGATCTGGCCCTCGTAGGCGGCGATCGACGCCGTCGAGACGATGACACCGCGTTCCCCGCCCTCCAGCGGTTCGAGGCCGGCCGCCCCGGCCGCCGCGAGCCGGATCAGATTGAACGTGCCGACCAGGTTGATCTGGACGACGCGCGCGAACGCGTCGAGCGAGGCCGGCCCGTCGCGGCCGACCACCTTCGCGGCGGGGCAGATTCCGGCACAGTTGACCAGGATGCGCGCGACCCCGTGCTCGGCCGCCGCGGCCGCGACCGCGGCCTTCGCGCTCTGCGCGTCGGCGACGTCGCAGGCGAGCGCGATCCCGCCGATCTCCTTCGCGGTCTCGGAGGCCGCCTCGCCGTTCAGGTCGAGGAGGGCGACCCTGGCGCCCGCCCCCGCCAGGGCCCTGGCGGTGGCCGCCCCCAATCCCGAAGCGGCGCCCGTGACGATCGCCGCGATACCTTGGACCTTCACGAAATTCTCCGGATACTGGATCAGATGCGTTCGACCGCGAGCGCCGTGGCCTCGCCGCCGCCGATGCACAGCGAGGCGATGCCGCGCCGCCCGCCGCTGCGCGCGAGGGCCGCGAGCAGGGTCACGATGATGCGCGCGCCCGACGCGCCGATCGGGTGCCCCAGGGCGCAGGCGCCGCCGTGGACGTTGACCTTGTCGTGGGGCAGGCCGAGGTCCCGCATCGCCGTCATGGCGACGACGGCGAAGGCCTCGTTGATCTCGAAGAGATCTACGTCGTCCATCGACCAGCCCAGCTTCGCGCTCAGCTTGGCCATGGCGCCGATCGGGGCCGTCGAGAACCACGCCGGGGCCGCGGCGTGGCTCGCGTGACCGCGGATCACCGCGAGCGGCGTGTGGCCGGCGCGCTCGGCCGCCGACATCCGCATCAGCACGAGGGCCGCCGCCCCGTCCGAGATCGAGGAGGCGTTCGCCGCCGTCACGGTGCCGTCCGGGCGGAAGGCGGGCTTCAGCGTCGGGATCTTGTCGGGCCGTGCCTTGCGCGGGCCCTCGTCCGACCGCGCCTCGCCGCCGACCGGGACGATCTCGTCGTCGAAGGCGCCGGCTTCCGCGGCGTGCCGGGCGCGGGCCAGCGACTCCAACGCGTAGGCGTCCTGAGCGTCGCGGGTGAACTGGTAGCGCTGCGCCGTGTCCTCGGCGAAGGTGCCCATGAGCCGGCCGCGATCGTAGGCGTCCTCGATCCCGTCGAGGAACATGTGGTCGAGGACGCGTCCGTGGCCGAGCCGATGGCCCGCGCGCGCCTTGTCGAGCAGGTAGGGGGCGTTCGACATCGACTCCATGCCGCCGGCCACCACCACGTCGGCCGACCCCGCCGCGATCAGGTCGTGCCCGATCATGACCGCCTTCATGCCGGAGCCGCAGACCTTGTTGAGGGTCGCGCAGGGTGTCGCCTCCGAGAGGCCCGCGCCGAGGGCCGCCTGGCGCGCCGGCGCCTGGCCTAGGCCGGCGGGCAGGACGCAGCCCATCACGACCTCCGAGACGGCATCGCCCCGGATGCCGGCGCGCGCGACCGCGGCGCGGATCGCCGCGGCCCCGAGTTCGGTGGCGGACAGGGCCTTGAGTTCACCCTGAAACGCGCCCATCGGGGTCCGCGCGGCGCTCGCCACGACGATGGGGTCCGTCTGCATTCCGCGAATCCTCATTTCGTGATGTGCCGGGCCGACGGACATGTCGGCAGGGCGCGCGTGGAGAAGGCCGCCCGCCTCGCGAGACGGCGGCTGCGGGCCGGGCTTCGTCGCTTCAACTCGCGGTCGCCGCGGTCGCCGGGGCGGCCCTGGCGACCTCCTGGTTGCGCAGGAGGAAGCGCTGGAGCTTGCCGCTGGGGGTCTTCGGCAGGCTGTCGACGAACTCGATCTCGCGCGGATAGGAATGCGCCGACAGGCGCTTCTTCACGTAGGCCTGAATCGACTCGGCCAAGCCTGCGTCCGGCTCGATGCCGGCCTTGACGACGACGTAGGCCTTCACGACCTCCGTCCGCTCCGGATCGGGCTTGCCGACGACGGCGGATTCCGCGACCGCCGGATGCTCGATGAGCGCGCTCTCGACCTCGAACGGGCCGATCCGATAGCCCGACGAGGTGATGACGTCGTCCGCTCGTCCCACGAAGGCGATGCTTCCGTCGGGAGCGGTCTCGACGGTGTCGCCGCTCAGATAGTAGTCGCCGACGAAGGCCGGCGTCGGGCGCTGCCAGTAGCCCGAGAACCACATCAGCGGCGACCGCGTCCGGTCGAGGGCCAGGATGCCGGGTTCGCCCGGCCCGAGTTCCCCGCCGTCCGGACCGAGCACCACCACCCGATGGCCCGGGATGGCGAAGCCGGCCGAGCCGTGCCTGACGGGGTGTGCCAAGCCGTGGTGGTTGCACAGCACCATGCCGAGTTCCGTCTGGCCGTAATGGTCGTGGATGGTCGTATCCAGGTGCTGGGCGAACCAGCGGATGACCTCCGGATTGAGCGGTTCGCCGGCGCTGCTGACGACGCGCAGGCGCCCCTTGACGCCCTCCGCGGCCGCGGGGCCCGCGGCGATGAGGAGGCGGAATGCGGTGGGAGAGCCGGCCAGGTTGGTGATGCCGAGCCTCTGGATCGTCCGGTAGGTGTCCTCGACCGTGAAGGGGCCGTCGTAGAACGTGGTCGCCAAGCCCATCGCGAGCGGGCCGGTGACCGCGTAGTACAGGCCGTAGGCCCAGCCCGGGTCGGCGATGTTCCAAAAGCAGTCATCCGGCCGGAGATCCACGGCATCGCGCATGTAGGCGACGAACGCGACGATGGCCTTGAGCGGGACGAGCAACGGCTTTGCGGGCCCCGTCGTCCCCGAGGTGAACATGATCAGGAACGGATCTTCCGGCTCGCACGGGACCGGTTCGGCGGTGCCGGGCTTGGCGTTCAGTTCGGCCCAGAAATCCAGGTCCGTGCTCGCGCCCCCTGCGCCGACCGTGATGATCGTGATGATCGTGCACAGGTCCGTCAGCCCCGAGACCTTGGCACGATTCGGTCCGTCGGTGACGATGACCTTCGCCCCGGCTTCGCGCACGCGGTGCTCGATGGCCTTCGGGCCGAAGGCGGTGAACAGGGGCTGATAGACCGCACCCAGGCGCCACGTCGCCAGGATCGTGATCAGCAACTCGGGCGTGCGCGGGAGAAGCCCGGCGATCCGGTCGCCCTTGCGCACGCCGCGCTCGGCGAAGACATCGGCGAGCTTCGCGACTTGGTCGGCGAGCGTGGAGAACGAGATGTCCAGGATCTCGCCGCCCGGCCTACAGTATCGGAGGGCTACGCGTCCGGCATTGTCGGCATGGCGATCGCAGCAGGTATGGCAAGCGTTCAGCTGCCCGGGCCCATCCGTGAAGATGTCCGAGAAAGCCGCCCGATCATCGAAGGTCGATACGGCAAGTTCGTACTTGATCTTGCCGTGACTATCTTGTGCGTACATCTTGCCTCCCTTGTGTCGTATTATTTTATGATTATTTATATTAGATATTTACAGGCAATTTTTGAAGTCTTCGTTGTTGTCGCACAGCGGCATCCTTTGTTTTTGTGCACCGTTTTGTCCACCGTATCGAATGTGGCGATGGAGATTTTCGATTCACATCGCCTCGAAGGTCGGCAGCCGTCTCTCAGGACGATACTACCCTCATCATCCCGATGCCGGCGCGCCTCACATCACGCGCCTCATGCGGCATGCAGATCGCGTGATGGAGGTATCGATGCATCACGCATCATGCCGGTGTGCGGATGGCAGTTTATGTATTCGTAGAGTTGGTGGCCCGCGTCGAACACCGAGACCTCGTGATAGAGCCTGAGCTTGCTCAAGCCGGGCGCGACGCGGAAGAACGTGACGAAGATCCGCAGGTGCGTCGGATGCGACTCCGCCCAGCGTTCGAGGGCGGCGAGGGACCGCCAGTGGCCGATGTTGTAGCTCTTCTCCAGCAGATTGCCGTCACTGTCGATGTACTGCACGTAGCGATTGCTGTAACAGCCGATGGACTGGCCGTTGTCGCGGAGGAAATCCATGCCCGCACGCAGCGTCGGCTCGATCTCATCGAGATAGAGGCGGCGCTCGTCGCCATCGGCGTCAGCCCAATCCTGGCCTGAGCGGATGAGGGCCACATTGGCATGCCCGCGAACGACGACGCGTCCCCCACCGTCGGGATCGCCCGCGACGACCGTGAGTTCGCCGTCCGGCGACATCCAGTCGATCTGTGAGATCGGGAAGCGGTCGCGCATGGATCCCCAATACCCGTGCTCAAGGATATCGTCGCTCACGTCGTCCATGATCGCTCCCACGCCCGGGAACTGATCCTTGAAGGCGTAGAGCGTCTCGAACTGATCGGCGCGCGGGGAAACGATCTCTCGCATGTAGCCGATGCCGTCCGATAGACGCTCATCCGACGACCACCAGTCCGACACGGCCGCCGCCCCGCTCCAGCGCTCGTATGATGCGTGATCACGCCAGTAACCGACCGCGATCAGGTTCTCATAACCTTGCGCATCCCGATGTTGCGTGAGGTCATGGCTGAGCGGGCCATCGGCGAGACCGAATTGGCCGACGATGTTCCGGAGGGCGGCGAGAGCCTGAGGCCTGCGGCCCTCCTCACGATACTGAACGCCGATATAGCCCATGACGACGCGCGTCAGATC
Organism: Methylorubrum populi; assembly: GCA_036946625.1. Lineage (NCBI taxonomy): Bacteria > Pseudomonadati > Pseudomonadota > Alphaproteobacteria > Hyphomicrobiales > Methylobacteriaceae > Methylorubrum > Methylorubrum populi. Next base: position 746,494 of record JAQIIU010000003.1, on the reverse strand, counting down.
TTCGGCCGCCCGCGCGACCCACATCGGGAAAGGCGGCTGATAGTCGTCCGCCACCCTGCGCGAGAGCGTTCGAGGACAGCGAAGATGCTTGTCGATGGCCGATTCCATTGCTGTCCCTCACCGCCTCGATTCGTTTCAGGGATCCGGATCCAGCTGCTTGAGCAGGTTGCCCGGACGGCCTCGTGCCCTCGTGCGACGCACCGCAGCCGCGTCTTCGCCCGCCGTCGGATATGACGGGCCGATCCGGCACGATCGCCGCCCCGAGACCGTCGAGGGCGCGTATGCGCATGCCCGCACAGGGGACGGGCGGCGCGAGGCCGTCGGCGCGGGGGATGCCGTCCCCGAACCGCGCGTTCCTCGCGGGCCCGTCCCCCTCCGGGGATGGGCCGATGTGGCGCTTCAGATGAAGCGGCCGTTCCCGGTGGAGGCCGCCGTCAGCCGTGCGTCGCGGCGCTGACCGTGATCGGCTGGCGGGCCGGCGCGTGATGGTGGTGGTCGTGCGCCGCACACGACGCGTTCGCGAGCATCACCGGCTGACCGTGCGGCGTGTTGAGGTAGGCGCGCCGCCATTCGTCGATGCGGTCCGAGACGTCGCGCGTCTCGACGATCCCGTTCGAGACCACGATCGTCTGCAACGCCTGCAACCACTGGCGGTGATAGGCGTCGCTGGCGCTCTCGCCCGGACGGGCTGGCGATCGTTTGATCTCGTCGCCGAACACCTCGACCCAGGCCGGCCACGTGAAGAGGCCCGCCTCGTGGAGCTGCACGGTCAGCGAGAAGGCGTGCGCCTGCCAGGGTTGCTCGAACGTCGGCCCTTCCGGCGGCAGGGACATGGCCACGTAGTCGGGAGCGGCGGCCACGGTCAGACCCTCTCCATGTGGTCGTCCCACAGGTCGATCCTCAGGGTATCCTTCGCCGGAGCGTCGGCGCCCCAGAGTTCGGTCGCCTTGAAGCTGACGTTGTAGACGTGCTGGGGGTGTTCGCCCTGGCCGTGGGCCGCTGTCTCCGGCGTCACGAACACGCCGTGGTCGAACTCGACGACGCCGACCTTGCCGCGGATGTAGCGCGGCAGCCGCGTGTGGGTCTTCGGGTTGATGTTCTTGGCCCTGATGAGGTCGCCCGCCTTGAAGTTGGCGGGAGCCTCGTGGTCGACTCTCGCCGACGCGCCCGTCGCCACGAGGCCCGGGACGATGTCTCTGGTCAGGACGGGCATCAGTGGGCTCCCTTGAGCTGAGCGTAGCGCGCATCCAGCTCCTCACGGGACAGCGCGCCCTTCTCGATCAGGATCGTCTCGATCGCGTGGTACCAGTGCTCGTAGTAGCTCGATTCGAGATAATGCGCGGGCGGCATCAGCTCGATCATGTGACGGAACTCGTCGACGTTGAAGTAGCCGCCGGCGAACGCGGCGAAGAACAGGCCGAATATGCGACGCTCCCAGTCGTGCTCGAACAGGGGCTCGTTGTGGTCGCGCACGACCGGCCCGTGGCCGTGCATGCCGCCGAGATCGTGGATTCCGTTCATCGGGATGTTGCTCCGCGCTCAGGTGTTCGCCGTTTTCGCAACGGCGGTGCCAATCATCGAGTCGCGGGTCACGAGGTCCGCGAGCTGCTCCTCCGTCCAGCCGTCGGTCTCGGCCGGACGCTCGGGGAGCACGAGGTAGCGGAGCTCGGCATTGCTGTCCCAGACGCGCACCTCCTTGTCGGCGGCCACCGCGGTGCCGAACTCGGCGAGCACGCCGCGCGGATCCATCACGACCCGCGAGCGATAGGGGGCGGATTTGTACCAGATTGGCGGGAGGCCGAGGGTCGGCCAAGGATAGCAGGAGCAGAGGGTGCAGACGACGACGTTGTGGACGTCGGCGCTGTTCTCGACGACGACCATGTCCTCGCCCTGGACGCCCGAATATCCGAGCTCGGCGATCGCAGCGGTGGCATCCTTCAGGAGCCGTTCGCGATAGGCCGGGTCGGTCCAGGCCTTGGCGACGACGCGCGCCCCGTTGCGCGGGCCGACCTTGTGCTCGTAGGTCTCGACCAGGGCATCGAGCGCGGTGGGGTCGATCAGGCCCTTCTCGGTCAGGAGGGACTCGAGCGCCTTGACGCGCAGATCGACCTCCGACGGAGGCTCGGTGTGGTGGTGGTCATGCGCCATAATCCACTGCTCCACAAAATATCGTATGCTCGCGGATCGCTCGCCGCCGACGAGACCGGCGGCGACGCCCTGCCCCGCGCCGGACGCCGCGAGACTGCGGACGATCGGTGCGGGCGATCGCGTTAATTGACATCCGGTCAATGGAAAATGCAAGCAAATTTTCCACCGGGACACGTCGAGGCGCTTCGGCGCGCGCGGGTCCATCAGGGGGTGTCGTGCGGCCGCCGCGCCGGGTGGGTGGGATCGAGCGGGCAGGCGGCGCAGATCTGTCCGTCCGGCACGAGGAAGCGCACGCAGCAGACGCGGCGGATCCGTCGGCCCTCGACGTACCGGACGGGCCTGTAGAGGGGATTGGGCGCGCCGTCGGGCAGCGAGGGCCCGTCGAGGAACCGCCGGGCGGCGCGGTATCCGTCCCGGTCGCCGGCCAGGGCCTCCATCCTGCACAGCAGCGCCTCGAAGGCGGTGCCGGCATTGCTCCACAGCACGCGTTCGCTCAGGCCGCCCCGTGATGCGAAGAATCGGATCGCCGGCCGGAGATACGCGTCGACGAGGGGCTCGAACCGGGCGAAGGCGTTCCCCCGGTCGAGCCGGACCGTGCCCTCGCCGATCGTGACCGCCTCCGTGCGCAGGTCCGGCGCCATGATGAAGCGCGCCGCCTCGAAGTCGAGCACCGGGCCCAGGTCGAACAGGATGCCGGCCGCCAGGACCGGGGGAAGCACCGTGCCGAAGTGCCACGATGTCCAGATCGACAGGATGGCCCGGGGGTCGGTCGGGCCGTAGCGGGCCTCGAACCGCGCCGCGATCCGGGCAATCATGTCCGGGGCGAGCAGCAGGTCCCGCGGCAGGGAGGGCCGGGGATCGTCGGCGACGGCCAACCCCTGGCGGAAGCCGGGCAGATGCCCCGCCAGGGCGGCCTCAATGTCCGCGAGAAGCCCGCGCGCGCCGCCGGCCGGCCCGATCTCCGGAAGGGTCACCATCGATGCGGTGGCCGGGCCGCGCACGTCCGGATCGCGGCGGCTCTCATCGCGCGATCCGGGCGAAGAAGGCGGCGATGCCGGCTCTGGCCTCCTCGCTCTCCCAGCGGTCGGCGAGGAGGGATGCCGTCGCCCCGGGACCGAGCGGTTCGCCGTCCGCGAGGCGACGGATCAGGGCCTTGCTCTCCGCCACCGCCCCCGGCGCGCACTGGAGCGCGAAGGCGATCTCGGCCTCGACGGCCTTCTCCATCGCCTCCGGCGCGACCACCGCCGACACGAGACCCATCCGGCACGCCTCGGCGCCGTCGACGGGCCGCGCGTTCAGCATGATCCGCCGGGCGTTCGGGCCGCCGATGCGCCGCACCACGAACGGGCTGATCGTCGCCGGGATCAGGCCGAGCCGCGCCTCGGTCAGGGCGAACCGCGCGTCGGGCACCGCGAAGGCGATGTCGCAGAGCGCCACGAGCCCGACGCCGCCGCCATAGGCGGGGCCGCGGACCTCTCCGATCAGGAGCTTCGGCAGGCGGTCGAGGGTATCCAGCATGCCGGCCAGCGCCTCGGCCTCGGCCTGCCGTTCCGGCCGGCTGCGCTCGGCCTGGCTCCGCATCCAGTCGAGGTCGCCCCCGGCACAGAAACTGCGCCCCTCGGCGGACAAGACGACGACCCGTACCGTCTCGTCTGCCCGGAGCGCCTCCGACGCGTGCACGAGGTCCGCGATCATTGCCGCGTTCAACGCGTTGTGCTTAGCGGGCCGGGCGAGCACGAGCCGCCTGACGCCCTCTCGCACGGTCTCGACACGAATCGTCTCGTAGGTCGCGCTCATGTGGATCGTCCCAGAAGCTGCGTCATGAAGGCCTCCGCTTCGGCGAGGCGGACGCGATCAATCCCTGTCGCGAAACCCCCGGCTTCCACAAAGTCGAGTACGCGTCCCGTCGCCACGTTGCCGGCAGAGCCCGGTGCGTAGGGACACCCACCCGCCCCGGCCACCGACGCGTCGAATACGCGAACCCCCTCTTCCAGGGCCGCCGCAACGCATTCGAGCGCTCGACCGCCGGTATCGTGGAAATGCCCCGCCAGCCGATCGACCGGGGCTGCACTGCGAACAGCCCGCAGCATGGCCGCGACGGTCTCGGCCGTGCCCGCCCCTATGGTGTCGCCGAGCGAGACCTCCCGGCACCCGAGTTCCAGCAGGCGTTCGGTCACCAAGGCGACCTGAGTGGGCTCGGTCGGCCCGTCATATGGGCAGGCGACGACGCAGGACACGTAACCGCGCACCGGGATGCCGTCTTTCGCCGCAGCCACGACGATGGGGTGGAAGCGCTCCATGCTCTCGGTGACGCTGCAATTGATGTTGCGGCGGCTGAATCCTTCCGAGGCCGAGGCGAAGATCGCGACCTCGCCCGCCCGCGCGGCGCGGGCATGCTCGTAGCCGCGCAGGTTGGGCGTGAGCGCGGCGTAAATCGTGCCCGCCGGGCGCCGAATCCGATCGAGGACATCGGCGCCGTCCGCCATCTGCGGCACCCATCTCGGCGAGACGAAGCTCGCCGCCTCGACGTGCCGGAAGCCGCAGGCGGACAGGAGATCGACGAGGCGCACCTTGTCCTGCGTGGAGATCGCCCGCGCCTCGTTCTGGAGCCCGTCGCGCGGGCCGACCTCGTAGATCTCGACGCGTCCCGCCTCAGGCATCGGCTGCGTCCCCCTCGACGGGCTCCATGACGATGAGGACGGCGCCGACCTCGACCTGATCGCCCGGCGCGACCTCGACGCTCGCGATCCGGCCGGCACCGGGTGCCGTCATCGGCATCTCCATCTTCATCGCCTCGGTAACGAGGAGGGGAGCGTCGGCCTCCACGAGGTCGCCTGGGGCGACATGGACGATGCGCACGATGCCCGGCATGGCGGCCCGCAGCACGTGATCGCCCCCCGCCGAATTGGCGGCGTTCCCGGGGCGCACCGCCGCGAAGCGGAACGTGCCCTCTGGCAGGCCGACGACGATCTCGTCGCCCGAGCGACGGAGTTGCACGGGGACGCTTCGACCCTGCGTTTCGGCACGCAGCCCCGTGTCGGGGTGGGACGTCAGCCGGAGCGCCGTGGATACGTCGCCCTCCTCGACCCTGAAGCCGCCGTCGCCGAGCGCGGTGACGGTCATGCGGCGCCTCTCCGGGCCGGCCGCGAGGTCGACCTCCCGCACGGCGCTCCCCCAAAGGCGAAAGTTGGCGAGTCGGTCGCTGTCGGCGTCCGGCAGGAGATCCGAGAGTTCCAGGGCGGCGAGCGCAGCGGCCAGCGGCGGCGCCTCCGCGTCCGCCAGGATCGCATCGAGTTCGCGCGCGATTAGCCCGGTGTCGAAGGTGCCGGCGGCGAAATCCGGCTGCGCGACGAGCTTCGCCAGGAAACCGAGGTTGTTGGGAAAGCCCTCGACGCAGCTCTGCGACAGCGCCTGCCCCAGCCGGGCGAGCGCGACCGCGCGCGTCGGGCCGTGGGCGATGACCTTGGCGATCATCGGGTCGTAGAAGGGCGTGACGAAATCCCCCTCCCGCACGCCGGCATCGATCCGGACGGCATGCCCCCCCGCGAAGCGCAGGTGCGACAACCGCCCGGTCTGCGGCATGAAGTTCCGGCCCGGATCCTCAGCGTAGACCCGCGCCTCGACCGCGTGGCCGTCGATGGTGAGTTCCTCCTGGCCCCGGGGCAGCGGTTCCCCGGCGGCGACCCGCAACTGCCACTCGACGAGGTCGAGGCCGGTGATCATCTCGGTCACGGGATGCTCCACCTGGAGGCGGGTGTTCATCTCCATGAAGTAGAAGCGATCCTCGCGCAGGCCCTCCGCCACGTCGGCGATGAACTCCACCGTGCCGGCGCCCTCGTAGCCGACGGCCTGCGCCGCACGCACGGCGGCTGCGCCCATGGCCGCGCGCATCGCCTCCGGCATGGCGGGCGCTGGCGCCTCCTCGATCACCTTCTGGTGACGGCGCTGCATGGAGCAGTCGCGCTCGAAGAGATGGACTGCATTGCCGTGGCTGTCGGCGAAGACCTGGATCTCGATGTGCCGGGGCACCACGAGGCAGCGTTCCACGAGGACGCGGTCGTCGCCGAAGGCCGAGCGCGCCTCGCGCCGCGCGGCCGAGAGCGCGTCGGGGAAGTCCCGCGCGTGATCGACGCGGCGCATGCCCTTGCCGCCACCGCCCGCCGCGGCCTTGATGAGGACCGGATACCCAATGCGGTCCGCCTCGCCCGCCAGGAAGGCCGCGTCCTGCTCCCGCCCGTGATAGCCCGGGACGGTCGGCACGCCCGCCTCGTCCATCAGCGCCTTGGCCGTGTCCTTCAGGCCCATCGCGCGGATCGCCGCGCTCGGCGGACCGACGAAGACGAGGCCGGCGGCCTGGACCGCATCCACGAAGCTCGGGTTCTCCGACAGGAAGCCGTAGCCCGGATGGATGGCCTGGGTTCCGCTCCTCCGCGCGGCCTCCAGGATCGCGTCCTGGCGCAGGTAGCTCTCGGCCGCGGCCGGTCCGCCGATACGGTAGGCTTCGTCGGCGTAAGCGACGTGGGCCGTGTCGCGGTCGGCATCCGAGTAGACGGCGACGGTCCGGATACCGAGGCGCCGCGCCGTGCGCATGACGCGCAGGGCGATCTCGCCGCGGTTGGCGACCAGAAGGGTCTCGAACATCGCCATCACATCCGGAAGAGGCCGAACCGAGTCGGCTCGCTGGGGGCGTTGAGCGCTGCGGACAGGCTCAGGGAGAGCACGTCGCGGCTGCGTGCGGGATCGACGATGCCGTCATCCCAGAGGCGGGCCGACGCGTAGAGCGGGTGGCCCTGTCGCTCGAACTGCTCGCGGATCGGCGCCTTGAAGCGTTCCTGCGCCTCGGCCGGAAAGGATTCCCCGCGCCGCTCCAGCGCGTCGCCGCGCAGCGTCGCGAGGACGTTCGCCGCCTGCTCCCCGCCCATCACCGAGATCCGGCTGTTCGGCCAGGTCCAGAGGAAGCGCGGGCCGTACGCGCGCCCGCACATGCCGTAGTTTCCGGCCCCGAAGGACCCGCCGATCAGCAGGGTGATCTTCGGCACGGCGGCCGTCGCGACGGCGGTGACGAGCTTGGCTCCGTCCTTCGCGATGCCGCCGGCCTCGTACTGACGGCCGACCATGAAGCCCGTGATGTTCTGGAGGAACAGGAGCGGGACGCCGCGCTGGCAGCACAGTTCCACGAAGTGCGCCCCTTTCAACGCGGATTCCGACAGGAGGACGCCGGCATTGGCGAGGATGCCGACCGGAACGCCGTCGATATGGGCGAAGCCGCAGACGAGGGTGGTGCCGTACAGCGCCTTGAACTCGTCGAAGCGCGAGCCGTCGACGAGGCGGGCGATCACCTCGCGCACGTCGTAGCCCTTCCGGAGGTCGCCGGGGACGACGCCCCAGAGTTCCGCCGGGTCGTAGAGCGGAGGCTCCGGCGCCTGCCGCACGACCGTGTCGGGCCGGCGCCGGTTGAGGCTCGCGACGGCGCGGCGGGCGAGCTCCAGCGCATGGGCGTCGTTCTCCGCGAGGTGATCGACCACGCCCGAGGTGCGCGCGTGGAGGTCGGCCCCGCCGAGGTCCTCGGCGGAGACTACCTCGCCGGTCGCGGCCTTCACCAGGGGGGGCCCCGCGAGGAAGATGGTGCCCTGGCCGCGCACGATGATCGACTGGTCGCACATCGCCGGGACGTAGGCGCCCCCCGCCGTGCAGGAGCCCATGACGACCGCGATCTGCGGGATGCCGGCCGCCGACATCCGCGCCTGATTGAAGAAGATCCGGCCGAAATGGTCCCGGTCGGGGAAGACCTCGTCCTGGTTGGGCAGGTTGGCGCCGCCGGAATCCACGAGATAGAGGCAGGGCAGCCCGTTCTCCCCCGCGATCTCCTGCGCGCGCAGGTGTTTCTTGACGGTGATCGGGAAGTAGGTGCCGCCCTTCACCGTCGCGTCGTTGCAGACGATCATGCAGTCCTGCCCGGACACGCGGCCGACGCCCGCGACGACACCCCCTCCCGGCACCGCGCTGCCGTACATGTCCGAGGCCGCGAAGAGCCCGACCTCCAGGAAGGGCGATCCCCGATCGAGGAGCCGGGCGACGCGCTCGCGCGGCAGGAGCTTGCCGCGCGCGGTGTGGCGCGCGCGCGCCTCAGCGCCCCCGCCTTCCATCACCCGTTCGGCCTTCTCGCCGATCTCGGCGACGAGCGCCGCCATCCTCTCGCGGTTCTGGCGGAAAGTTGTGGAGGTCGTGGATACGGCGGAGCGGATGATCGACATGGGCGGATGCCTCGTGGCGCATCGTGAGCGGATCTGCGGAGGGGACAGGCATAGGGCGCCTGAATGCGGGTGCCCGACGAAGCCGTCGGCACGCACGCGAGAATGATCGAGCGTTCGTCTCTCGGCGCCGCTCGCGACCTGCGGGTGCTCGGGCGATCCCGATCAGGCCGTCTCGACGTGGTGCAGGTTGAGACGCTCCTCCACCGCCGCCCGCATGACGAACTTCTGGATCTTGCCGGTTGCGGTCATCGGGAAGGCGTCGACGAACTCGATGTAGCGTGGAATCTTCTGATGGGCGATCTGTCCTCGGCAGAAGGTGCGCACGTCGTCCTCGGTCATCGACGCTCCCTCGCGCAGCCTGATCCAGGCACAGAGTTCCTCACCGTACTTCGCATCGGCGACGCCGAAGACCTGCACGTCCTGAATAGCCTGGTGACGGAACAGGTACTCCTCGATCTCCCGCGGGTAGAGATTTTCGCCGCCACGGATGACCATGTCCTTGATGCGCCCGACGATCTTCCCGTAGCCTTCCTCATCGAGCACCGCGATGTCCCCCGTATGCATCCAGCCGGCGGCGTCGAGGATCTCGGCCGTCTTCTCGGCGTCGCCCCAGTAGCCCATCATCACCGAGTAACCGCGCGTGCAGAGTTCACCCGGTTGTCCTCGCGGTACGATAAGCCCGTCCGAGTCGACGATCTTGACCTCGATATGTGCCTGCACGCGCCCCACGGTCGTGACACGCCGCTCCAGCGGATCGTCGACCGCGCTTTGGAAACTGACGGGGCTCGTCTCCGTCATGCCGTAGGCGATGGTGATGTCGCGCATGTTCATGCTATGCTGGACGCGCCGCATGACCTCGATGGGACAGGGCGCGCCGGCCATGATGCCTGTGCGGAGGGAGCCGAGATCGAAGCGCGCGAACGCCGGATGGTCCAGCTCGGCGATGAACATCGTCGGCACCCCGTAGAGGGCCGTGCAGCGCTCCTCCTCTATCGTTCTCAACGTCGCCAGGGGATCGAAGCCCTCGCCCGGATAGACCATGGCGCAGCCGTGGGCGACGCAGGCGAGGTTCCCCATCACCATGCCGAAGCAGTGATAGAGCGGCACCGGGATGCAGATGCGGTCCTCGGGCGTCAGCTGCATGGCACGGCCGACGAAGTATCCGTTGTTGAGGATATTGTGGTGCGTGAGCGTCACGCCCTTCGGTTGACCGGTCGTGCCGCTGGTGAACTGGATGTTGATGGGGTCGTCGAACTGGAGGCCAGCCGCGATCTCCCGGATTGCGGCGCGCTCCGCCGCCCCGCCGCGCTCGCATACGGCACCGAAGGACACGGCACCGGGAACAAGCGATTCACCGATCTGGATCACGCTACGCAGGTGCGGCAGACGCTCGGCGGACAACGCGCCCGGCACGGCATCGGCCAGCTCGGGGGCGAGCGTCATGATCATGCCGATGAAGTCGCTGTTCTTGAACGCCGTCGCCGTCACGAGAGCCCGGCAGCCGACCACGTTGAGGGCAAACTCCAGCTCCGACAGCCGATAGGCCGGATTGATCGAGACGAGGATCAGACCCGTCTTGGCGGCGGCGAGTTGCGTCACCACCCATTCCGCGCAGTTCAGAGACCAGATGCCGATACGGTCGCCCTTCGCGAGGCCGAGGGCGAGAAGACCCGCCGCGAAGCTCTCGACGCGCTCGCTTAAGTCACGCCACGTCCATCGCACGCCCTGCGCCCCGGCGATCAGAGCCGGACGATCCGGCCATCGCGCGGCCGTCTGGTCCAGCCTCCGGCCGATCGTGTCGCTGAGCAACGGCACGCCGCTCGCGCCGTGGACGTAGCTCGTCTGCCCCACCATGCCATCCTCCCCCAGATGACCCAGATTCGGTCCGGAGCGCCTAGCGCGTTGCGAGGCGCCGCCCGGCCCGTCGGGCCGACGCTCCGTCGTCGCCGGCGGCGCTTCCGGCGTATCGGCGGAGCGCGTTCGCGCCGGCCTACGGCGTCCGCTCAGGCGGTTTCGTCGAACAACTCCCTTCCGATGAGCATGCGACGGATCTCGCTCGTCCCGGCGCCGATCTCATAGAGCTTGGCATCGCGCAGGAGGCGCCCCGTCGGATACTCGTTGACGTAGCCGTTGCCGCCGAGGGCCTGGATCGCCTCCAGAGCCATCCACGTCGCCTTCTCCGCGGCGAAGAGGATCGCGCCCGCGGCATCCTTGCGCGTCGTGCGTCCGAGATCGCAGGCGCGTGCCACCGCATAGACGTAGGATCGGGCGGCGTTCGTCAGCGTGTACATGTCGGCCACCTTGGCCTGCATCAGCTGGAATTCGCCGATCGCCCGCCCGAACTGCCGCCGCTCGTGGATGTAAGGCACGACGACATCGAGGCAGGCGCGCATGATGCCGAGCGGACCGCCCGCGAGGACGGCCCGCTCGTAATCGAGCCCCGACATCAGGACGTTCACGCCGCGTCCCACCTCGCCGAGCACGTTCTCGGCAGGCACCGCACAATCCTGGAAGACCAGCTCGCAGGTGTTCGAGCCGCGCATGCCGAGCTTGTCGAGCTTCTGCGCGGTGGAGAACCCCGCCATGCCCTTCTCGACGATGAAGGCCGTGATGCCGCGCGGCCCCGCGGCCGGATCCGTCTTCGCATAGACCACGAGCACGTCGGCATCCGGGCCGTTGGTGATCCACATCTTGTTGCCGTTCAGGACGAAGCGCTCGCCCTGCCGGTCGGCGCGCAGCCGCATAGAGACGACATCCGAGCCGGCGCCGGCTTCCGACATCGCCAGCGCCCCGACATGTGCGCCGGAGATCAGGCGCGGCAGGTAGCGATGCTTCTGTGCGTCATCGCCGTTGCGGCGGATCTGGTTGACGCAGAGATTGGAGTGGGCGCCGTAAGACAGGCCGACCGAGGCTGAGGCCCGGCTGATCTCCTCCATCGCGACGACGTGTTCCAAGTAACCCATACCGGCCCCGCCATGGGCCTCGTCGACGGTGATGCCGAGGAGCCCGAGGTCTCCGAACTTGCGCCAGAGATCGGCGGGAAATTCGTTGCTCGCATCGATCCCGGCCGCCCGCGGCGCGATCTCGACGGCTGCGAAGCGCGCTACCCCGTCGCGCAGGGCCTCGACCGTCTCACCGAGGCCGAAATCCAGCTCGCGCAGATCGTTCGACACCCTCCAACCTCCTCCCACCCGTCCGATTCCGGACGATATAGTCTTCGATCGACGAACGATCTTATTTCTGATGGACCGGCGCCATGGAAACATCCCGAATATCGGATCCGGGACGACATCCTGAGCTTCCGATCGTGCATCGACGCTCCGCAGAAGCTGCGAAGCATCATATCAGGCGTCATGGCGTCTCGCACCCGTCTGGTATCGGATCCGTCCAAGGCCGATCGATACGCGGATGGGTGATGCCCCGACGTGCCGGCGGCGGCGGCCCCGGCCTACTCGGCGGGGTGGCGCAAGTGCCAGTCGGTGATCCGCTGGAGGGCGGCGGCCGCCCGGCACAGGGTCGCCTCCGACAGATGCGGACCGTAGAGCTGCATCGCGATCGGCAGCCCGTCCGTGTCGAATCCGGCGGGGAACGTGATCGTCGGCCCGCCCGTCAGGTCCGCGGGGATCGTGAACCGGAGGTAGGGGCTGAAATCCTCAGCCGCCATGCCGAGCCATTGCTGGCGCGTCGGCACCCGGGTCGGGAGGGCCGGCACGAGGAACAGGTCCACGTCCTCGAACAGCGCGCCGACCTTCGCGGCGAAGGTGATGCGGCCGATGTTGGCCCCGGCGAGATCCTTGGCGCTCGCCGACTGTCCGAACTCGATGAAGTTGGACAGGACGGAGCCGTATTCCGACTTGCGCGCGGGAAAGGTCTCGCGATGGGCCCAGGCGGTCTCGGCCGCGCAGAGCAGGTTCCACTCCTCGGCGGCCACCCGCCATTCTGGGAAGACGACGGGCTTCGTCTCCACACCGAGCGAGGCCAGGGCCTTCGCCGTCGTCTCCCACACCGCCACCACTGCCGGATCGATCCCGTCGGTCGCGAAGGCGTGGGACAGACCGATCCGCAACCCGCTGATGCCTTGGGCGCAGGCCGTCAGGTAGTCCGGGACGGGAGCGTGGAGCGCGGTGGGGTCGTTCTCGTCGCGCCCGGCGATGGCGTGGAGCATGATGGCCGCGTCCGCGGCCGAGCGGGTGATCGGGCCGACGTGATCGAGCGTGTCGGCGAGCGCGAAGACGCCGTACCGACTGACGCGCCCCCAGGTCGGCTTGAGGCCGGTGACGCCGTTGGCGGCGGACGGCAGGCGGATCGAGCCGCCCGTGTCGGAGCCCAGGGTTCCGAACGCGAGGCCGGCGGCCGTGGCGACGCCCGATCCCGACGAGGAGACGCCGGACCAGCGCTCCGCATTCCACGGATTGATCGGAGCCTCGACGCTCGGATGGTGGTCGGCGAAGGCCTGCTCTGTGGTCTTGACCTTGCCGAGCACGATCGCACCCGCCGCTTCCAGGCGCGCCGTCACCGTCGCGCTGAAGCTCGGCTGGAAGTCCTTGTTGATCGCCGTGCCGCCCGTCGTGCGCACGAAATCCGTGTAGATGATGTCCTTGAGGCCGATCGGCACGCCGTGCAGCGGCCCGCGCCACAAGCCCTTCGCGATCTCGGCCTCCGACGCCTTGGCCCGCTCCCGCGCCCGGTCCGCCGTGACGGTGACGTAGCTCTTCGCCGTCCCGTCCCTCTCTCCTATCCGATGCAGCATGTGATCGACCACCTCGACGGGTGAGATCGAGCGAGCTTTGATCTTCTCCGCCAGATTGACGACCGACTCGAAGTGCATGGGACGCTGTCTCTCGAAAGGGGCACCGGCAAGTCGACTCGTCGGGCAGGCGGCTCGGCCTCCGCGCCACCCCAATCCGCATCGCCTCGGCATCCCCTGCCAGCTCTGCGACGACGAGTTCCCTTATCCGAGGCGATCTGAAGGCCCGGCCGGGTGACGGCCGCCGCGTCATCGTATCGGAGCTAGTAGAAATTGCAATGATCTATCTGTCCGCGACGTCCGCCCCGAGGGGCGCCATCGTCAGTGGCAACAGACCCGTCTGCCGATCCCAGCTTGCGTAGAGCGGCGTCGGGCGGCCGACCGGCCTTACATTGCGTCAAAAATATCAGATTTTTCTACATTTTCCATTTCACCGGTCGATAGCGCATTGACACAGCGCGGCGTGAACGGCTTTTGTATCCGGACTGCGAGAGAGGCTTCGTCAAGTGAAGCCCCGGCCGCCTGCGAGTATCTCATCTCGCTGATCTGAATTTATATTGTATATCTGCTGTAAAATGTGCCGCCTTGCGTGCTGTATTTTAGCGATATGGAGATCGCATCATCAATCTATCGAACTAAGCTGTATGTGCGGATTCTTTGACAGGGTGATGTCGAAACCATGAGTGTGACTGGCAAATTCCTGCGAGCGGTGAAATCGGCGGCGGCCGTGCTGGCCGTCATGGCCACGCCCGCGGCGGCGGTGGACGTGAATTCGACGGACTACTTCCCGTTGCCGCCGGGAACGAACGTGTTCGTCTCGTATACGAATTTCACGACGCGAAACGAGTTCCGTGTTTCGCCTGGCGGCACATCCCTGAGAGATAGCGCGCTTGATTCGAGCGTGGAGATACTGCGCTTCATCCGGTACATCGATATCGCGGGATTTACCGTCGCCCCGCAAGTCCTGATCCCGTTCGGCGGGTTGTATAATGGCAAGTTGGGCGGCGCTCCTCTGGATCACGCCGCCGGTTTCGGCCAGCCGATCCTCGCTACCCCCGTGTGGCTCGTCAACAATACGGACACGCGCACCTTCCTGGCCGTGACGCCGTACGTGTTCCTGCCCATCGGAAATTATCGGGCGGGCGAGACGCTGAATCTGTCCGAGAACAGGTGGAAGTTCAATCCGCAGATCGGCTTCGTGCAGGAAACGCTGGATAAGACCTTTCTTTTGCAGTTGACCGGTGACGCGATATTCTATGGCAGCAACAACGATGCGACCGCCGTAGGATACGGGCATCTCACGCAGAAAGATTCGTATCAGTTTCAGGGGTGGCTCTCCTATTCGCCCCTAGTCGATCAGACGTGGCGCTTCGCCGTAGGGTACTCCCAGATGTGGGGTGGCGTGCAGATGCTGAACGGCGTCCGGAACGGCGCCGCCACGAAATCCCAACAGATCCGATTTGAGGTCAGCAAGTTCCTCGCGCCGGATCTTCAACTGCTCGGAGAGGTTTCCCACGATCTCAGCGTGACTGGGGGTTACAAGCAGGATTTCGTCGGCTTGGTGCGCCTTGTGAAGCTGTGGTAGTACTTTACATCTCATATAGCTAAAGCTATGCGCGCGCGTGCAATCGATATCGTAGCTGGATGCTTCAAAGGACGCGCTCGCATGTTCGCGATTGTGCTCCGGCCAACTCAGCTACAGTGTTCAAAAGGCGCGCTGAGTTCGCTTGTCGGCGTGATCCTCGGACTCATGCCGATCAGCACATACGCGGTCGCGAACGACCCACGTCGATCCGAGTCTACGAGATACGATGCGGGGGATAGTGTCATCCTCGATCAACTCAGCGTCGAGGGCCGGGGCGTGGCCAGCCCGACCCCGGCGGCGCCCACGGGTCTGAACCTCGCGACACCGGGGCGTACGGGGAGCCGGCTCGGCCTCACGCCGCTCCAGACCCCGGCCAGCATCGAGATCATCCCCGGCCAGACCATCCGCGGGCGCGGCCAGGAGACGGTGGCCGAGGCCGTCACGCAGAACGCCACCGGCATCACCACCATCGCCGCCCCGGGCAACGGCAACGGCGCCTTCACCAGCCGCGGCTTCGCCGGACCCAACTCCATCCAGCAGCTCTACGACGGCACGCGCTTCTACGTCGGCGCCAACACCGTCACCTTCCCGTTCGACACCTGGAACGTCGACCGCATTGAGGTGCTGCGCGGCCCGGCCTCGGTCCTCTACGGCGACGGCGCCATCGGCGGCGTCATCAACGTGGTCCCGAAGAAGCCGGTGTTCGTCCCGGTCAACGAGGCGCGGGTCGCGGTCGGTACCGACGGCGTGGCCCGCCTCGCCCTCGACTCGGGCGGGGCGATCGCCCAGGAGACCTACGGCAACACCTTCGCCTACCGCCTCAACGTCAGCGGCAACCGCGCCGACGGCTGGGTCCACCCGGTCGGCGACTTCCACAACCTCGCGGTCTCGGCCGCCCTCCTGTTCCAGCCGAGCCCGGACCTCGCCTTCACCCTGAGCCACGACCTCGGCTACCAGGAGCCCGCGCGCTACTGGGGCACGCCGCTGGTCGAGGGCCGCATTCCCGATCTGGTCCGGTTCCGGAACTACAACGTCCTCGATCCCAAGATCACCTGGGCCGACAACTGGACGCAGCTCAAGACCGAGTGGACGCCCTCGGCCGAGGTGACGATCCGCAACACCGCCTACCGGCTCACCTCCCGCCGCCACTGGGAGGACGTGGAGCAGTACGCCTTCAACCGCGCCACCGGCCTCGTCGACCGCTCGGACTACCTCGAGATCTACCACAGCCAGGAACAGGTCGGTAACCGGTTCGATGCGGCGTTCCGGGGCGACCTCCTCGGCCTGTCCAACCAGTTCCTGGCGGGCTTCGACGTGAACCACGTCGATTTCCGCCACACCAACAACTTCACCTTCGACAAGTCCGACAGCGTGCCGCTGGCGGGCGGCGACCTCGGGCTGTTCCCGCAGGACGGGCGTGCGACGCCGGCCTACGCCACGCACACGAGCCAGGCCTCGGTCTTCGCGGAGGATCGGCTGGCGGTCACCGACCGGCTCTCGCTGCTGGCGGGCGTGCGCTTCGACGTGCCGACGCTGCAACGGGAGGATCTGCGCGCCGGCACGCAGTTCGAGCGGACCTACACGTCGCTCGGCTACCGCTTCGGCGCCGTTTTCAACCCGACGCCGGACACCGCGCTCTACGCGCAGTACAGCGTCGCCACCGATCCGGTGAACAGCCTCATCACGCTGTCGCAGTCGCTGGCCGGCTTCAAGCTCGCCACCGGCGAGCAGGTCGAGGTCGGCGCCAAGGGGATCGCGCTGGACGGGGTGCTGGACTGGACGATCGCCGGCTACCGCATCGTGAAGAACGACCTGATCTCGCAGATCCCCGGCCAGCCGACGCTGGCCACGCAGGTGGGCCAGCAGTCGTCGCAGGGTTTCGAGCTGGCGCTCGGCTGGCGGTTCGCCCCGGGCTGGCGGCTCGACGGCAATCTCGCCCTGCTGCACGCGCAGTACGACCGGTTCGACCAGACGGTGAACGGCGCGACCGTCTCCTACGCGGGCAAGCAGCCGATCGACGTGCCCGAGCGCGTGGCCAACCTGTGGCTGACGTGTAACATCGTGCGCGACTGGACGGTGCGGGTCGGCCTCCAGAACGTCGGGCAGGTCTACAGCGACTTCGGCAACACCGCGCGCCGCCCGGCCTACAACCTGGTCAACCTCGCTCTCGACCATCAGGTCACGCCGGATTCGCGCCTGAGCCTGCGGGTCTACAACCTGTTCGACAAGGTCTACGCGATCAGCGGGAACGCCGTGAACGGGGTCGGAACCAACTGGCTGCTCGGACGCCCGCTCTCCGCGGAGGTCGCATACACCGTCCGGTGGTGACCGCTGCCTCGTCGAGCGACCGCATCCGCAAGTGTTTGCTGAACTCTCAAGGGATCGTGCTGCGATGATCAAAGTCGGTGACCGTCTGCCGGACAGCGTCTTTCGCCGAATCGACGGCGACGGAATCGAGAAAATCACGACGGAGACCTTCTTCGGTGGCCGGAAGGCGGTGCTCTTTGCGGTGCCCGGCGCCTACACGCCGACCTGCACGATGAATCACCTGCCGGGATTCGTCGCGAGCTTCGACGCGATGAGAAGCAAGGGGGTGGATGTCGTCGCCGTGACCTCGGTCAACGATCCCTTCGTCATGAAGGCTTGGGCCGAAGCGACCGGTGCGATGGATACGCTGACATTCCTCGCGGACGGGACCGCGGACTTCGCGAGGGCGATCGGCCTGGAACTCGAACTCTCCGACATCGGGCTCGGCCTGCGATCGAAACGCTATGCCATGATCGTCGAGGACATGACCGTCACCTACCTCGCCATCGAGGAGTCGCCGGAGATGTCGGACGTCTCGGGTGCACCGGCTCTCCTGGCCGCGCTCGGATAGGACCGAAGAGCATCTTCGAGCGCGGGCTGGAACGATCAGGGGGTGCCGCTGACACCCCTCCTTCCGTGCGTCGACCGTAGCGGTTACACCTCGTCGAACGGATCTGAACGTTCAACGTGAGGTCGGGGAGGATCTGGAACTGGAAGTTCCACAAGGTAGGAGGCCGAATCATCGGTGGCCGAATCATCGGGAAGTCGTCGCGGCAGGATCGATCTTACCGATATCGCCCTGCGAGCGAGAGACGGATGCACCCGCCTCGCTGACGTCGATTTGAGCATCGACGCCGGCGAGCGCGTGGCGATAGCCGGTCCGAACGGTGCGGGAAAGACCTCGTTGTTGCAGATCCTGTTCGGCCGCCTGAGGCCGAGCCGGGGCATGGTCTCGATCGACGGTCGGGATCTCGCCGGTATTCCGCATGCCGAACGAGGTCGCCTGTTCGCCGTGGTGGCCCAGGGTGAAATTCCCGACGGGCGCCTGACCCTCGTCGAGTATGTCGGCCTCGGGCGCATCCCCCATCATCGCCGCTGCGCGCCGGAACGCCACGCACGCGTCGTGATGGACGCCTGCGAGAAGGTCGGACTGTCGGGTCTCGCTCCCAGGCGGCTGTCGAGCCTGTCGGGCGGCGAGCGCCAGCGCGCCGCGATTGCCCGCGCGATCACGCAGGAGCCCGTGGTGCTCGTTCTGTACGCATCCGGCGAAGGCCACCTTGTGAGCTGGCCCGTTGAGGCTGAGGTCATAGGAGTAATCCTAGGACCTTGAGCATGACCCAGGCGGGTATCGAACTGGTGAGAGCCGAGCGGCGTCGACGCTGGACGCGGGCGGAGAAGGAGCGGTTGGTTGCCGCTTCGTTTGAACCGGGTGTGTCGACCTCGGATGTCGCCCGCCGGGCCGGTCTCCACGTCAGTCAGCTGTTCCGCTGGCGCAAGTTGCTGTGCGAGCGTGTCGGTGCTCCCACGCCAGCGCTAGTCCCCGTCGTGATCGCTCCCACGCCCGCCGCGATGACGGTCGAGCCTGGTCGAGAGCCCAACCGCGGCCGTCGCTCCGGCGGGGTGATCGAGATCGATCTCGGCAGAGGCCGGCGCGTTCGGGTCGGCTCCGACGTCGATGCCGCGGCGCTTCGGCGGGTGCTCGACGCCCTGGAGGGCCGATGATCCCGCTGCCGGCCAACGTGCGGGTTTGGCTGGCCACTGGCCACACCGACATGCGCAAAGGCTTTTCCAGTTTGGGCCTGATCGTCCAGGAGACGCTCAAGCGCGATCCCCATGGCGGGCATCTGTTCGTGTTCCGCGGACGGCGCGGCGACCTGATCAAGGTGATCTGGCACGATGGCCAGGGCGCGTGTCTCTACACAAAGCGGCTCGACCGCGGCCGTTTCCTGTGGCCCTCGGTGGCGGATGGAGCCGTGACGATCTCGACGGCGCAACTCGGCTACCTGCTCTCGGGTATCGACTGGCGGATGCCGCAGGAGAGCTGGCGTCCGAGCGCTCTCGGCTGAGGATAACGCGTTACAGCGCTTGAAGAATATGCTCTTCTCTCAAGCGTGCCGAACGCGCCCGAGCCCCCGCCGCTTCCCACGGATCTTGCCGCCGCCCACGCCATGATCCTGGCCGAGCGGGCGGCCCGGCTTGCCTCGGAGATCGCGGTCGAACGGCTGAAGCTGGAGGTCGCCCGGCTGCGGCGAGAACGGTTCGGGACCTCCTCGGAGCGCAGCGCCCGGATCGACCAGCTCGAACTCGTCCTGGAGGATCTGGAGGAGACGCTGGCCGAGACCCAAGCGCAGGCGGCCGCCGAGCCCGAAGCACTCTCCGGTGCGGCTTCCTCGCGGCGCAAGCCCGCCCGCCGGCCTCTGCCCGAGCACCTGCCGCGCGAGCGCGTCGTCCATCCCGGCCCGACGACCTGCGCGTGTTGCGGCGGAACGCGCCTTCGTCACCTCGGCGAGGACGTCACCGAGACCCTGGAGCGGATCCCGGCGCGCTGGGTCGTGATCCAGCACGTACGCGAGCGCTTCTCGTGCAGCGACTGCGAGACGATCGCGCAGGCTCCGGCCCCGTTCCATCCGATCCCGCGCGGACGAGCGGGCCCGAACCTCCTCGCCGAGGTGATGATGGCCAAGTTCGGCCTGCACCTGCCGCTGCATCGCCAGAGCCAGCGCTTCGCCCACGAGGGCGTACCGATCGACGTCTCGACGCTGGCCGGCTGGGTCGGAGCGGTGACGACCGCCCTGTCGCCCCTGGTCACCCGGATCGAGGCCCATGTTCGAGGGGCTGAGCGCCTGCATCTCGACGACACGCCCGTACCGGTCCTGGCCAAGGGCAAGACCCGCACGGGGCGGCTCTGGACGGTGGTGCGTGACGACCGACCCTTCGGCGGTCCCGAGCCGCCGGCTGTGGCCTACTTCTACTCCCCCGACCGCTCTGGCGCGCATGCCGAGACCTGGCTGGGCGATTTCCACGGCATCGTGCAGGCGGATGCCTTCTCCGGGTTCGGTCGGCTGTACGAGCCCGGTCGCAAACCAGGCCCGCTCCGCGAGGCGGCTTGCTGGGCGCATGCCCGGCGCAAGTTCTTCGAGCTGGCTGACCTGAGGAAGGCTCCGATCGCCATCGAAGCGGTGGCGCGGATCGACGCGATCTTCGCGCTCGAGCGCACCATCATTGGCCTCGGACCGGACGACCGCCGTGCGCATCGAAGCGCCCGCTCGGCCGCCCTCGTCGCCGAGTTGAAGGCGTGGCTGCTGGCCAACCGTGCCAAGCTCTCGGCCAAGGCTCCGGTGGCGCAAGCGATCGACTACATGCTCAAGCGCTGGAGCGCCTTCATCCTCTTCCTCGACGACGGGCGCGCCTGCCTCTCAAACAACGCCGCCGAACGGGCGATCCGGCCGATCGCGGTAGGCCGCCGCAACTGGACCTTCGCCGGCTCAGACGCGGGCGGCCATCGCGCTGCGGCACTCTACACGCTGATCGAGACCGCCAAGCTCAATGGTGCCGACCCACAAGCCTGGCTTGCCGACATCCTCAGCCGTCTGCCCGGCCATCCGACCCGGCACATCGACGATCTGCTGCCCTGGAACTGGACCCCGCCTCAACCCAAGCAGGTCGCCGCCTGACACACCACCTCAGAGGACAACGCGGCCTTCACCGGAAGCGTACCTCGTTCTCGACGAGCCCACCAATCATCTGGACCCGAGAGCGCGTGCCGACATGCTGACGCTCGCGCGCGATCTCGGCATCACCGTCGTGGCGGTGTTGCACGACCTCACGCTCGTCAGCCTCTTCGCTGACCGAGTCGCCGTGCTCTGCAACGGGCGTATCGCCGTCCATGCCGACCCACACGAGGCTCTGTCGCCGCGGATCGTGCGCGACGTCTTCGCGATGGATTGCTTCTCGTTCGCCAATCCGCGGACGGGACGCTCGTTGCTCGCTTTCGACGCTCCTGCGGCCTGAACGCCGTCGTTGGGTGACCTGATCGATGGACTCGTTCCGCCTGCTTCTCCTCGTCGTCATGCTGTGTGGCCCCGTGTCGGCGCTGGCCTTTCCCGTGACGGTGGTGAACTGCGGGCGCACGCTCACGTTCGAGACGA
This sequence comes from Methylorubrum populi, assembly GCA_036946625.1. Classification (NCBI taxonomy): domain Bacteria; kingdom Pseudomonadati; phylum Pseudomonadota; class Alphaproteobacteria; order Hyphomicrobiales; family Methylobacteriaceae; genus Methylorubrum; species Methylorubrum populi. The sequence continues at coordinate 725,305 of JAQIIU010000003.1, read as the reverse complement.
GCCCGAAGCGCGCCGTCTTCCATGACCTCAACATCAGCGAGATGGCCTTCGCGCTCGGCCTCCAGCCGGCGATGGCCGGCGTGACCGGCATCACGGGCTGGTACAAGACGACGGCAGCCTTCACTGCCGCCAAGGGGGGATTGCCCGAGCTTGCACCGAAGTATCCGACGCTGGAAACACTCGTCGCCGCCGACGCCGACTTCTTCTTCGGCGGCTGGTATTATGGCATGAGACCCGGTGGTGATGTGACCCCGGATACGCTCGCACCCTGGGGGATAGCAACCTACGTGCTGACCGAGAGCTGCGCGCAGGTCGACAAGGCGCGGCCGCGTGCGTCCATGGACCTTCTCTATACGGACGAACTGGCGCTCGGCAGGATCTTCGGAAAGGAGACGGAGTAGCGTCCGCGGACGAGGTGTAATTTCGGGGCCCGTTCGGGTTGGAATTGGGGTGACCATCGGGGCCGGCGGCTAAGGTGGAGTTTGCGGACGCCAACCCGAGCCGAGGTAACCCCGATGACCGACGACAGAGTGGCACTGATCGAGGCGCTGCAGAAGGCGGATGACGGCAACTTCCTGCGCTCGATCGCCGAGACGGTCCTGCAGATCCTGATGGAGGCCGACGTGGACGGGCTGACGTGGACGGGCTGATCGGGGCCGGGCGCTACGAGCGGTCGGGCGAACGCAGCACCTACCGCAATGGCCATCGCGAGCGCAGCCTCGACACCCGGCTGGGCTCGCTCAACCTGAAGATCCCGAAGCTGCGGACCGGCAGCTACTTCCCCGGCTTCCTGGAGCCGAGGAAGACGGTCGAGAAGGCGCTGGTGGCGGTGATCCAGGAGGCGTGGATCGCCGGCGTCTCGACCCGGCGGGTCGACGATCTCGTCCAGGCCATGGGCCTGTCGGGGATCTCGAAGTCGTCGGTATCGAAGCTCTGCAAGGACATCGACGAGCGCGTGAACGCCTTCCTGACGCGCCCGCTGTCGGGCGCGTGGCCGTATCTGTGGCTCGACGCCACCTACCTGAAGGTGCGCGAGGGCGGGCGGATCGTCTCGGTGGCCGCCATAGTGGCCGTGGCGGTCGACACGGAGGGCCGGCGGGAGATCGTCGGTCTGCATATCGGCCCGTCCGAGGCGGAGGTGTTCTGGACCGACTTCCTGCGCAGCCTGGTCAAGCGTGGGCTCTCGGGCGTGCAGCTCGTCGTCTCCGACGCCCACGAGGGCCTGAAGGCCGCCATCCGCCGCGTGCTGAAGGCGACGTGGCAAAGGTGCCGCGTTCATTGGACCCGGAACGCGCTGGCCTACGTGCCGCGGGCGCAGCAGACCATGGTGGCGGCCGGCCTGCGCAACGCCTTCCAGCAGCCCGATCAGGACGCGGCGCGCGCCGCTCTCCAGCATCTGGCCGAGCAACTCCATAATCGCTGGCCGAAGCTGAAGGGCTTCATCGAAGGCACGAGCGACGATGTTCTGGCTTACCTCAGCTTCCCGATCCAGCATCGGACGAAGCTACATTCGACCAATCCGCTGGAGCGCCTCAACAAGGAGATCAAGCGCCGCGCCGACGTGGTCGGTATCTTCCCGAATACGGACTCGATCCAGCGTTTGATCGGTGCGGTGCTGTTGGAGGCCAACGACGAGTGGCAGCTCCAGCATCGCTACATGCAGGTCGAGGGCATGGCCGGCCTCGCCCCGACGCCGAGCGACGACACCATCACCCTTCCACCGCAGGCCGCCTGACCGATGGCCGCGCCAATTCCACCCCGAAAGTCCACCTCATTGACGGACGCGACCGACTGCCGCCGCCCCGTCCGCGCCCGAAAGGGGGCCGGCCTCCGATCGAGAACCGTGCCGCGCTCAGCGGCCTCCTGTTCGTGCTGCGGTCGGGCCTGCCGTGGGAGATGCTGCCGGCCGAGATGGGCTGCGGCTGCGGCATGAGGTGCTGGCGCCGCCTGCGCGATTGGCAGGAGGCCGGCGTGTGGGCGCAATTGCATCAGGTGCTGCTGGAGCGCTTGCACGCGGCCGGCGAGATCGACTGGCGGCGGGCGAGCCTGGACAGTGCCTCTGTCCCGGCTAAAAAGGGGGGACTGCCACCGGCCCGAACCCGACGGATCGGGGCAAGCCGGGCACGAAGCGCCACCTCGTCACCGACGCCCGCGGCACGCCGGTCGGCCTGAGGCTGACGGGTGCCAACCGGCACGACAGCCCGCAGATGGCGCCGACCCTCGATGCCATCCCGCCGCTGAGCACGGGCCGGCGCGGCCGACCGCGCCGACGCCCCAACAAGCTGCATGCCGACAAGGCCTGCGACGCCAAGGCGCGTCGGCAGGAATGCCGGGCGCGCGGGATCGTGCCCCGCATCGCCCGCAAGGGCATCGAGAGCAGTGAAAGGCTCGGCCGCCACCGCTGGGTCGTGGAGCGCACCCACGCTTGGTTCAACCGCTTCCGCCGCCTGCCCATCCGATACGAGCGCCGAGCCGACATCTACGAAGCCTTCACCAGCCTTGCTGCCAGCCTCATCACGCTCAACCAGATCAGACGGTTCTGTGAGGCGATCTAAGTTCTATTCATGCTACGCAATATCATGCGCTGGCAGTGGCAGGGTGTCGGCGAGAAGGTGCGCTGGTCCGTTTATGGCAGCGTGGCCGGCGAGCCGGTCGGCTTCGAGCTGAGGAAGTTCGGCTTCACGATCCTGCGCATCGAGGGCGCCAAGGTGCCGGCGAGCCGGATCATCGGGCAGCTGCAGACGGCGTCGAAGGAAGTCGAGACATTCCTGGAGCCATACGCACGAAGCCAGGTCGATCAGGGCGAGGTTCTCATCGTCAATCGGTCCAGTGAGTTCGACAACCGCCACCAGTTCTTCCGTCAGCTAGCGGCCAAGGCCTATGCCAAATCCGCCCAGGGGCCGCGGGGAAGGCGCAGTCGCGCATCGACCACAGGTCCGGTCCCTGCCCAACTAAGGGGTGTTATCGCCAGTATCTCGGCAGAGCTTAACTTCTCGCGTCGTGCGGACAGCGAAGGCTTCTTCCACTCCACGGCGATGATCGACGCTTACTTCAGCGCCTTGGAACATCGCCTGGTATTATTGCGCGCATTCATGGGCAAGCCCTTGATGCATGGGGAGCTCAGGCAGCTCCTCGCCTTAAAATGGGACGACAAACTCAAGGAGGTGCTGCCGGCGGCGAGCATGCGCACCGCAGACCAGCTGCTGGGTAGCATGAGACGGATCAAGGAGCGCATCCGCAACCCCTTCGCACACGGTGGCGTCGAGAATGACAACGGCTCGTTGTTCTTCCGGCTTCCCCACGTCGGAGCAATACCGGCCAATTTCTCGCGGTTCGGCAAGAGCGTCCGTTTCACAATCATTCCCATCGGGGTTGATGACCATGCCGAGTGCTGCGCGACCTTCGATCAGCTTGATGCGCTGCTCTCGACGGGTGATCTGAGTGGCCCCCACCGCCTGCTGGAGGCAGGGATCGATCCGGTATTTGATGAAAAGTCCCTCAAGGAATACGCGGAGGCTACCGTCGGCGGCGAAGCTGGATTGGAGGAATTCATCGACCGTTGGGGGCATGAATGGGAGCGGCACGCCAACATGGATTATTGAACCGCGCGTTCGCAGCTGGCGCTGCCGACGCATATCCCGCGCTGATCACGCCAGCACGGGCTCCGGCTCCTCCGGGGGCTTGCGCGCCCGCCGCCGCCTCACGCCCTCGTTCAGCGCCGCCGGGTCGGCCGGCGGCACCGTGCCGGCGAGAGGGGGGCGAGGAACTGGTCGATCGCCATGCCGCCGCCGAGGGCCACGTTGCGCCGCAGCAACTCCACCTCGTCCTGCGTTAGGCGCAGCATGGCGTAGGGGTTCTCCCCGGGGATGAACACGATCTGGTCGTTGTACTGCTGGGCGAAGTACTTCTCGACCTCGTAGGGCTCCAGCAGCGAGAGCGTGACCCGGTTGTCCTCGTTATTGTCCGAGAATTACGACCTGCGCCGCTCGAAGGTCAGCTTGCCCAGCCGCTTCGAGACGTATTCCAGCATCACATCGTCCGGCATTGGCGAAGAACTGCGCCACGCCGGCGCCGTTGAAGAAACTCTGCCAGGTGCGGGGATAGTTGGTCTGCAGCTGGATGATGCTCTGCGCCACCAGGTGCAGCTTGATGCCGTAGCTCGGCATGAACGCCGCCGCGTGCTCCATGGTCTCCAGGTAGCCCAGGACCGGGAATTCCTCCATCAGGAAGATGATCGACGCGCGGTCGCGAGGGTATTCGCCCATGCGGATCAGGCGGCTGGTGGCCTGCTCGAACAGGATGCGCAGCCAGCGGAAGTGCGCCTTGATCTCGTTGGCCGCCGTCAGCACCAGGTAGACGGTGGTGGGCCGCTCGCGCAGGTCGCTGAGAGCCTGTTTGAGCTCCTCCGCCGGCTGTCCCCATCTGTCTCGTGTGTCAACACGCATTCCGCCTGGCGGGGCGGAGTGGAGAGCAGATGTGGACGGACCGACATCGGACGCGTCATGAGGCGCGTCTGAAGGACATGGTGCTGCAAGCAGGCTTGGACGAGGTGGCTCGCTTCTTGGAACGAGCCGATCCGCCCAGCCGTCAGGATGCGACGCCCGTGCGCCGGGCGCTGGCGGGGATCGCCTGGCACCTGCGGACGGGCGGAGGGTGGCGGGCGCTGCCGGCTGGCTTTCCGCCCTGGCGCACGGTCTACGGCTGGTTCCGGCGCTGGATCGAGAAGGGGCTGTTCGAGAGCCTGATGCGCGCTCTGGCGCGCCGACAGCGGCGGCGCTGTGGGCGTCGACCAGAACCACGGCTGGCCATCATCGATGGCGCCTTCACGGCCGAGCGCTGCCGGGAGTGGTGCAACCTCCACGGCATGCGCCACCACGTCGTCGAGAAGGACCCGGATCAGAGGGGCTTCGTCGTGCTGGAGCGACGCTGGGTCGTGGAGCGGACCTTCGGCTGGCTCAGCCATTGGGGCGGCTTGCTGCGCGAGCGCGCCGGTCGCCTCGATGTCGCCACCGGTCGCCTGGCCTGCGTCGCCTGCCTCGTGGCTGCCAACGCACTCAACAATCCCGCATGAAACAGAGTTCTCAAACAGGCTCTTAAAGGTATGCCTTTTAAGGTTCGTTTATATTAACTATATCCTTGCAATGAGCGAAGCATTGCAAGGATCCGATCCAGTCTGGTCTGCCGTCATTGAACGGTTCGAGAACTATGCGCCGACGAGCCTGATGGCCCGCACGGCCTTGGAACACGCGCTGCCGGCCGGCTGGATCGACGAGGTGTTCGAGCAGCATCGCCAGCGGCAATACACGCGGGAGTTGCTGTTCTCCACTGTCGTCAGGCTGACGATGCTCGTCGCTCTCGGCCTGCGCTCGTCGTTGCACGCCGCTGCGCGCGAAGCCGAAGACCTGACCGTCTCGCTGCCCGCCCTCTACGACAAGGTCAACCGCACCGAGCCCGACCTGCTGCGCGCCCTCGTGCGCGGCAGCGCGACCCGACTGGCCCCGGTGATGACCGCGGCGGGCACCGGCCATCCGAGCCTGCCGGGCTACGCACTGCGCGTGCTGGACGGCAACCATCTGCCCGGCAGCGACAAGCGCCTGAAGCCTCTGCGCGCGCATCGCGGCGCCGCCCTGCCGGGGCAGACCCTGGTCGTCTACGATCCCGATACCGGCCTGGCCGTCGATCTGGTGGCGGCCGAAGATGCTTATGCCGACGAACGGGCGCTGGCCCGGGCCCTCCTGGACGCTGCCGCGCCCGGTCAGGTCTGGGTTGCCGATCGGCACTTCTGTGTCCGGACCTGGCTGCAGGGTCTGGTTGAGGCAGGCAGCCACTTCGTGGTGCGTCGGCACGGCAACCATCCCCGCCTGGGCGCGCAGGGGGATTGGCAGGCGTGCGGCTCCTGCGAGACCGGCACACTGTGTGAGCAGAGCATTACGCTGGAGGGGAGCGGCGATGCGTGGCGGCGCATCGCGCTGAGCTTGACGGCGCCAACGACGGAGGGAGACCGGACGATCTGGCTGTGGAGCAACCTGCCGGCGAGCGTCAGTGCGGCGCAGATCGCGCAGGTGTATCGGCGACGCTGGCGGATCGAGGGTCTGTTCCTGCAGATGGAACGGGTGCTGCACAGCGAGGCCGGTCGCCTGGGTCGTCCGCGGGCGGCCCTGCTGGGGTTTGCCGCTGCCGTTCTGGCCCACAACGTGCTGAGCCTGCTGAGCGCGTGCATCGAGCAGGTGCACGGGCCCGAGCCGCGGGTCTCGGTGTTCCACCTGAGCCGTCAGATCGGTGCCGGCTACGAGGGGCTGATGGTGGCGCTCGGACACGGCTCTGTGTTGACGGGCCAGGAGGATGCGGCGAGCGTCGCGGCCCGCTTGCTCGCCTTGGCGGAGCGGGTCGACCCAGGGCGGATTGCAACCAGCCCGCGTGGTCCCAAGCGCAAGGTCGACAAGCCCTATGTAGCGGCGGCTACGGCCCGAAAACACGTCGCCACCGCCAGGGTCCTCGAAAAGGCCAAGCTAATGGCTAAGAAAACACCTTAAAAGGCATGGCTCTTAAAGGCGACGAGGTTGGCGGCGACCCGGGTGTAGCTTGCCTCGACCACCTCTCGATGCTGGGTGAGGATCTGCCGGTACACCGCGACCTGGCCGCAGACCGGCGCCGGTGTCTCCTCGGCCAGGGCGCGCAACTCGCCGTTGTCGTAGGTTTTCGCCTCCCAGAACACGAGGCGGGCATCGGGGCCGTCCGCCTCGACTGCCGCGAGGTCGACGCGCGGCGCGGTCGTCTCCTTGCCCTCGAACATGTACCTGCCCGGAAACGCTACCTCTACGTCGATGACGTTCGCATTGCGAACCGCAACCTCGTGGCAGCCGGACTTCTCTCCATCGGCGAAGACCCCGGCTGCGGCCTTCATCTTCTGCAGCGTTTCCTTGCCCTCGTATCGACCGATGAAGCCTTTCTGCAGGAGAGCGGCGACGTCGAAGGTGCCGTCCGCCCGGAGCGGCACCTGTTCGGCCAGGGCAGGGTCGAGCAGGAACTTCTCATGGGTGGTGACGGCCAAGGTGCCGCCGGAGAGCTTTGCCCGAAACAGGGACTGACCCTTCCAGTACACATTCAGCGAACGACCCCGGGGGGCGACCACGAGGGCCGGGTCGGCGAGGACGTCGCGCCACCAGCCGTCGTGGTCGGCTTCCCGACGCAAGGCCTCGATGAAGTCGTGAGTGAGTGCGTGGTCGAATGTCGTCATGGTCGTCTCTGGATAGAATCGGTCAGGCGGGGTTCAGGATCTGGTGGGGTCTGGTCAGGCGGCCAAACGTCCAAGACCGCTGTCGAAGAGGTCGCCGGCCATCTGCTCAATCCGCTCGCGCCAAGCTAAGCGGTCAAGCCAATCCTTGGGGATGGCGCTCGCGCCGTGAAGGGCTCCGGCGATCTGACCGGTGACCGCGGCGGTGGTATCGGCGTCCTCACCGAGGTTGGCCGCAAGCAGCACGGCGTCCCGGAAAGTTGACGTGCGAGAGACCGCCCAGAGCCCCGCGTGGAGCGAGGCGACCACGTAGCCGGTTCCTCGGACCTCGTTGCGCGGCTGGCCAAGCCGGAACCCGCTCACCCGGGCGACGGCCTCCGACGAGAGGAGGCCCGGCAGGGTGGTGCCGCGAATGCCCGTTGCGAGCAGGTCGGCGAGGATCTCACAGCCGGCGATGGCCTCGCGCGCGGCATGGGTGGTAAGGGACTGGTCCCGGGCGACCCGCAGCATGGTCTCGCGGTCGTGCCAGTGCCGGACGGCGACCGGGGCAAGGCGCATGATCGAACCGTTGCCGGCTGTGTTCGGGTCGTTGGAGCCGGCGAAGGGGTCGCCGGACTGCTGGAACCTGCGAAGGGCCGCCGCCGTGGCGTTGCCGATGTCGAAACAGGCGCCGGTGCAGGAATAGGCACCGTGCCTGCTCCAAGAGGTGAACCGGCGCATCAGGTCGCCAGGGTCCAGGTTCTGGGCTGCAAGGAGGCTGTCGCCGAGCGGGAGAGCCATCGCGGTGTCATCGGTCCACTGCCCGGCCTTGAGGTCGAACGGGCCGCCGCCGACCATGTCGGACAGGACCGCCTGGGAAGGCTTGGCAGAGAACTCGATGGTGGTGCCGACCGCGTCGCCGACCGCCAGCCCGAGCAGGGCACCGACGGCACGGTTCCTGGCACCGGCCTCGTCGGGACGAGCGATGGCCTGCGGGCGGCCCTGCCGGACCCATGCCTCCTGGGCGTGCGTCTCGACGGCCCGTGGATCGCGCACCCGGCGGACCATGGCGATGGCGGCCTCGGGCTCTGTGCCCATCTCGACGAGCAGCCTGGCGGCGACCATCCCGGCGCGACCGAGACCACCGCGGCAGTGGACGAGCACGCGGTTGCCGGCGGCGACGAGGGCGCGCAGCCGAGCCGAACGAGCGGGCCAGGCCGTCTCGAAGGCGGCGTCGGGCACGTTGACGTCGCGGACGGCGACCTCGTCAACGCGATCAACGCCTCGGGCCTTGCCACGGCGGCGGTCGACGACGCCGGCAAGCTCACGGTCACCGGCAACTCCGACAGCCTGAAGGTCGGCGTGGGCGGCGGTGCGACCGCGGCTGCCGCCCTGACGGACGCCCAGAGCGGCAACGGCAACGACGAACTCGGCCTGACGGCGGCCGCCTACACGACCGGCCTGTCGAGCGACAAGACCTCCGCCGCCCGTACGGCGCTGGCCTCGCAGTTCAACGACCTGCGCACCCAGATCGATCAGATCGCGAAGGATTCCGGTTTCAACGGCACCAACCTGCTCGGCGGCGACACCTTGAGCGTGATCTTCAACGAGAAGACTGGGTCCGACCAGTCGAAGTTGACCATCGCCGGGCGCAAGCTCACCGCGGAGAGCCTCGGCGTCTCGAAGGCGGTGAACGGCACGGCGGGCACCGGCGAGTTCAACATTCAGACCGACAAGGGCTTGGCGTCGATGCAGGACACCCTGAAGACGGCGCTCGCCAGCTTGAAGAGCCTGCAATCGGGCTTCGGTTCGAACCTCTCGAACGTGCAGGTGCGGCAGGACTTCACGAAGCAGGTCGGCAACATCCTCGACACCGGCGCGGCCAACCTCGTCAACGCCGACATGAACGAGGAGGCGGCGAACTCGCAGGCGTTGTCGACCCGCCAGTCGCTCGGGGTGTCGGCGCTCTCGCTGGCCAACCAAGCCAACCAGGGCATCCTCCAGTTCCTGCGCTGAGCCGGCGTCCGACCCGGCCGGCGGCCATCGCCGACCGGGTCCGCCACCTGACGGACCTCCGCAGGTCGGGCAACCCGATGGCCGAAGAACCGGCTTCCCATCCTCAAGGCGCGAACCCGCAGTCCATGCAGCCCCTCAGAATCCCGTGCTTTGTCCTTCTCGCGAGCGCCGCCCTTCTCGGCACCGCCCGGGCCGGTCCCGTCACCGACCGCTGGTCGGCGGAAGCCGCGGAGACGCGGGCCGGCCGCGAGCTTCGGACCATCGTCACCTTCTCCTATGCCGGAGAAGTCTCGAACGGACGTGCCCTCTGGCGGGTCGCGGTCCGTTGCGAGGCGCGCGAGCCCGGAGCGGCCTGGACCACGACCGTGACGGCGAGCGGCAAGGCCATGCTCGCACAGGGGGCCTTCGCCGGCACCGCCGATCCGGTCGGCGACGTCTTCGTGCTGGAGCCCGACAACGACACGGCCCGCGGGAAGGGCCGGCTGGAGGTCGGGGATGCCCGATGCGCCAGCGGCATCCCGATGGTCCGAAAGCTCTTGGAGAGCCCTCCGCCCATGGTCGCGCCGAAAGCGGAAACGTCTGGGCGCCCTTGGGACCACAACGGCAGCTTGGTGATGATCGATCCGGCGGTCGGCATCGTCACCTACCTGGAGCCGAAGGCATCCCTGAAACCGGTGGTTGAGGAAGGCACCGTTCTGTTCCGGGGCCAGATCCACCCGGACGGGCCGGTCTCGGGCACGGCCTACGCCTTCAAGGCCGGCTGCGCCCCCGCCGCGTACTCCGTGCGCGGCACCTACGCGAACGGCGCCAACGCCTTGACCCTGCGCGGCGCCGGTCCGGTCCGGCGCGGCTGCGAGGTTGTAGGCTACTCCACCTCCAGCCCGCATGCCGCTCTGCGCTTCACCTACCTCCTCGACGATTGAAAGGAAGCCTCAAGTGGACGAAGTCATCACCTGCACCCTGCTGGGCTACGCATCGACGACGGTCTTCGATGTCCAGGCCGATCCCTCGGGGCGGCAAATCTGGACGGGCGTCCGCGTTCGGACGGTTGACGGCAAGGCCCGCTTCTTCCCGAGCATGCTGGTCGAGGCGGAAGCCTCGCTCATTCTCGACGCGGCCATGCAGCGCGGAGAACAGGTCGAACTCTGGCTGAGCGGCAAAGTTGAGCGCGCCTACCCTTACGACATCAGGACGGCGACTGAAGCATGGTACACAGACGCCTGCAGCAGCCACCTCCGCGGTCAGGCGATCAAAACGCTGGTCATCGGCATCCTGACGCTGCCCTTGTTTGGGCTAGGACTGCTCGTTCTCTGGATGTCCATGGGCTACTTCTGGGCCTCTGGAAGGTTCGCACCCTGCCATTCCCGCGAGACCTTCGAGCTTGGCTATGAGGTAGGGGGGCTCGGGCAGAAGCCTACGAGCGTCTCTAACGAACAGCTCCAAGCTGCCTGATCGTGCCAGATTGCCGGTTGATCGAAGAAAGACAAGAGAACCGGGTCGTCGGTCTGGGTGTCCCGTCCAAAGTTCGATGAGAGCCTTCCTCGGTTGGATCTTCGATCCGTCGAGCTTTTAGTTGTTTGAACGACCCTGCTGTTCCAGCCCCCGCAGCACGCTGCGACCCTGGCTGCCCCTTATTGTTCCCTTCGCGGACTGGGCGGCTCGGGATCGACCGTCCAGTCCATCAAGGCATTTCACTCCCTCAAAACCGGGCTTGCGACCAAACTTCCCTATCGCGAGGGCCCAAACATCCCTCTGTTTGGGCCCAATCTCCCCTCTCCGTTACATCAAACGCGGCATAACTATGAGCACCCCGTTGTGCCACCGCAGGTGTCGCACTTCAGGCAGGTGCCGTTGCGGACCAGGGTGAAGTTCGCGCATTCGGGGCAGGCTTCGCCGACATAGCCCTTCATCTTCGCCTCGGCCCGCCGGTCCGCGACGCTGCGCTCAGGTTTAGGCTCGGGCTTGGCGAAGGGCAGCGTCTCGACGTTTCCGACGCTCTGCGGCTCCGCCTTCAGTGCGGTCGCACCTCGCACCGCGTGGACGGTGCCGCCGGCCGGGGTGGTCTGGCCGGTCGCTGCCGCGCCGATCCCCATCGTGGCGCCCGCCGGGCCGCCCTGGATCAGGGTGAGCCGGTCGGCCGAGCCGCGCAGCAGGCCGCGGGAGACGACGGCCGAAGCCGCAGGGGCCGGCTTGCCGGACTCGCGGGTGGTGTCACCCTCGCCGCCGCCGAGTACCGTGCCGCCGATCTCGGACGGGTTGACGTGGGCGAGATCGGTGCGGCCGAGATACGAAACGGCGAGTTCGCGGAACACGTAGTCGAGCAGCGAGGTCGCGTTCTTGATCGCGTCGTTGCCCTGCACGAAGCCCGCCGGCTCGAAGCGGGTGAAGGTGAAGGCCTCGACGTATTCCTCCAGCGGCACGCCGTACTGAAGGCCGAGCGAGATCGCGATGGCGAAGTTGTTCATCAGCGAGCGGAAGGTCGCGCCCTCCTTGTGCATGTCGATGAAGATCTCGCCGAGCCGCCCGTCCTCGTACTCGCCGGTGCGCAGGTAGACCTTGTGCCCGCCGACGACCGCCTTCTGGGTGTAGCCCTTGCGGCGGTCCGGCATCTTTTCGCGCGAGCGGATGCGTTCCACCCGTTCGATGACGCGCTCGACGATCTTCTCCGCCGCCGCCGCCGCCTTGGCCGCGGCCGGTGCCTGGATGATCGCCTCGATCGCATCCTCCGCCTCGTCCTCGTCGTCCGCGATCAGGGCGGCGTTGAGCGGCTGCGACAGCTTGGAGCCGTCGCGGTAGAGGGCGTTCGCCTTGAGCGCGAGGCGCCAGGACAGCAGGTAGGCCGCCTTGCAATCCTCGACGGTGGCGTCGTTGGGCATGTTGATGGTCTTGGAGATCGCCCCCGAGATGAAGGGCTGCGCCGCAGCCATCATCCGGATGTGGCTCTCGACCGAGAGGTAGCGTTTGCCGGTGCGACCGCACGGGTTGGCGCAATCGAACACCGCGTAGTGCTCACGCTTGAGGTGCGGCGCGCCCTCCAGCGTCATCGCCCCGCAGACATGGGTGTTGGCGGCCTCGATGTCTTTCTTGGTGAAGCCGAGGAAGGGGAGAAGCTCGAAGGTGGCATCCGCCCGCTTCTCGGCGGGCACCTTGAGGGTATCCCGCAAAAAGTCGTCGCCGAGCGTCCAGCGGTTGAACACGAACTTGATGTCGAAGGCCGACTTCAGGCCGGCTTCCACGGCGGCGATCTTGTCGTCCGAAAAACCCTTGGCCCGCAGGGAGCCGGGATTGATCGCGGGTGCCTGGCCCATCGAGCCGTGGCCGACGGCGTAGGCCTCGATCTCGGCGATCTCGGACTCGCGGTAGCCCAGCGCCCGCAGGGCGTCCGGCACGGCGCGGTTGATGATCTTGAAGTAGCCGCCGCCGGCGAGCTTCTTGAACTTCACCAGCGCGAAGTCGGGCTCGATGCCGGTGGTGTCGCAATCCATCACGAGGCCGATCGTGCCGGTCGGCGCGATCACCGTGGCCTGCGCGTTGCGGTAGCCGTGCCGCTCGCCCAGGCTCAGGGCCCGGTCCCAGGCGGCGCGGGCGTGAGCGCCGATGTCGCCCTGCGGGATGTTGGCGTGATCGAGCGGAACGGGGGCGACGTTCAGGCCCTCGTAGCCGGCGGCCTCGCCGTGGGCGGCGCGGCGATGGTTGCGGATCACCCGCAGCATGTGATCGGCGTTCTCGGGGTAGGCCTCGAAGGCACCGAGTTCGGCCGCCATCTCGGCGGAGGTGGCGTAGGCCACGCCCGTCATGATCGCGGTGAGCGCGCCGGCGAGCGCCCGGCCCTGATCCGAGTCGTAGGGCAGGCCCATGGTCATCAGCAGGCCGCCGATATTGGCGTAGCCGAGGCCGAGCGTGCGGTACCGGTAGGAGAGTTCGGCGATCTCTCTTGAGGGAAACTGCGCCATCATCACCGAGATCTCGAGCACCACCGTCCAGAGCCGGTTGAGGTGCTCGAAGGCCTCGACGTCGAAGTGCTTGGTCTGACGGTCGTACATCGTCAGCAGGTTGGCACTGGCGAGGTTGCAGGCCGTGTCGTCGAGGAACATGTACTCGGAGCACGGGTTCGAGGCCCGGATCCGGCCGCCGGTCGGGCAGGTGTGCCAGTCGTTCATCGTGGTGTTGAAGTGCAGGCCCGGATCGGCCGAGGCCCAGGCCGCCTCGCCGATCTTCTCCCAGAGATCGCGGGCCTTGAGCGTCTTGGAGACCTTGCCGGTGGTGCGGGCGGTGAGGCTCCAGTCCTCGTCCGCCTCGACGGCGCGCAAAAACTGGTCGGTCAGCGAGACCGAGTTGTTGGAGTTCTGGCCGGCGACCGTGAGGTAGGCCTCCGAATCCCAGTCGGTGTCGTAGACGGGAAACTCGATCCTGGTGAAGCCCTGGCGCGCGAATTGCACGACGCGCTTGATGTAGGCGTCGGGCACCATTGCCTTGCGGGCGGCCTTGATTTCGCGCTTGAGGGCCGGGTTCCTCTCGGGGTCGAAGCAGGCGTCGCCCTCCGCCTCGCACTGGGTGCAGGCCCTCATCACCAGGGTGAGGTGCTTCGAGACGACCTTGGAGCCGGTCACCAGGGCGGCGACCTTCTGCTCCTCCTTCACCTTCCAGTCGATGAAGGCCTCGATGTCGGGGTGGTCGATGTCGATGATGACCATCTTGGCGGCGCGCCGCGTCGTGCCGCCGGACTTGATCGCGCCCGCCGCCCGGTCACCGATCTTGAGGAAGGACATCAGGCCCGACGACTTGCCGCCGCCGCCGAGTTTTTCGTTCTCCGCGCGCAGCATCGAGAAATTCGAGCCGGTGCCGGAGCCGTACTTGAACAGACGGGCTTCGCGCACCCACAGGTCCATGATGCCGCCCTCGTTGACGAGGTCGTCCTGCACCGACTGGATGAAGCAGGCATGCGGCTGCGGGTGCTCGTAGGCGGTGGCCGATTTCGTCAGCACGCCGGTCTTCGGGTCGCAGTAGAAGTGGCCCTGGCTCGGCCCGTCGATGCCGTAGGCCCAGTGCAGGCCGGTGTTGAACCATTGCGGCGAGTTCGGTGCCACCATCTGGCGGGCGAGCATGAAGCGCAACTCGTCCATGAAGGCCGAGGCGTCCTCTTCCGACGAGAAGTAGCCGCCCTTCCAGCCCCAGTAGGTCCAGCAGCCGGCCAGCCGGTCGAACACCTGGGTGGAGGAAATCTCGGAGACGAAGCGCTCCTCCTCGGGCAGATCGGCGAGCGCGGCTTCGTCCGGCACCGAGCGCCACAGGAAGGAGGGGACGCTGTTCTCCTCGACCTTCTTGAGGCGGGCCGGGACGCCGGCCTTGCGGAAATACTTCTGCGCGAGCACGTCGGCCGCGACCTGGCTCCAGCTCTCGGGGACAGAGATGCCGTCGAGCCGGAAGACGACCGAGCCGTCCGGGTTGCGGATCTCGCTCACCGCCTTGCGGAAGGCGATGGCTGCGTAGGGAGACTGGCCTGCCGTGGTGTAGCGCCGCTCGAACCGCATGAATCCCTCTTCCTCGGAGCCGAGCGGCCCCGTGCTGCGGCGCGGGCCGCGATTCGTGGATGAAAAGCCGGAACTTGCCCCGGCCGGTCCGCGCCCCCGTTTCCCATCAGGCGGGGGCCTGTCCGTCACGCGGAAACGGGATCTTTCCCAAACCCCGCCGAGCCGTCCGAAGCGATGCCAGGACCTTACGTCCGGGGGGCATCTGCGTCAACAACTAGTGCCGGCTACCCGTGTTCCGCGCTAGATGTTGTGTTCCGCGCCAGAAATCTGTGGATATCCGGACCGTCGCGCTAAGTGGCCTTCCGGCCTGATCGAATCCCTCGGGAAATTTTTTCGATTCACAGGCCGCGCCGGACTTCGAAGCGTCCTCGGGCCGGGCATGACAGGGTTAACGGCTGTTCGAGGCCGGGGCAGCGTGCCGAAAATGCGACAGCCCCGCGTCGCGCTGGACTCGCGCGCGTGCACTGACCATAACGGCGCCTGTCGACGGCGCCCGCGGACCCGTCGCCCGCCGGAGGAACCATGGCCCTCAAGGACACGCTGCTGCGCATCTTCACGTGGTGGAACGGGCAGACGATGTCGCTCGCGCTCTACACCGCGCGCAGCGGCCAGTTCGTCGGCTCGGACGAGCTCGGCAACAAGTACTACAAGGCGCAAGGCCCGCTGATCGACCGCTCTGTCGGCCCGGAGCGGCGCTGGGTGGTCTATAACGGCTACGCCGACGCCTCCCGCGTGCCGCCGGGCTGGCGCGCATGGCTGTGCCACAACGGCGACGTCGCCCCGAGCGAGGAGGATTACCGGCCCCGCGCGTGGCAGAAGCCGCACGAGGAGAACCTCACCGGCACGGCGGCCGCCTACCGGCCGAAGGGCTCGCAGCTTTCCTGGGGCCAGCGCCCCGCCGCCACCGGCGACTACGTGCCGTGGACGCCGGGCGAGTAGACGATGAATCGCGGCAAGGCGATGAACGGCGGCACGTCGAAGATCGCCTTTCCGACCACGATCTTCCGCATGGCGATCAACGCCAAGCCGGTGCGGAACTGAAGGGGTCACGGTCCGGCCGCCCTTTTTCCACCACCCTTCCGGTGTTGGAACGGCCGGATCGTTTTCCGGCCGCGACGGCCGGAGCCAGACTCAAGAGGGCGCCTTGAGCCGCATCCCCGCATACATCCTGCGCCGGACCGCGCTCGGCACGCTCGCCCTGGTGCTGTCCGTGCCGCCGGCCTTCGCCGACAAGATCAAGAACCCGACCGCGGTGTTCTCCGGCCTCGACAAGATCACCGGCCGGATCGTGACCTTCGAGGTCGCCATCGACGAGACCGTGCAGTTCGGCGCGCTCCAGCTCACGCCGCGGGTCTGCTATTCGCGCCCGCCCACCGAGACGCCGAAGACCACGGCCTTCCTCGAAGTCGACGAGGTGACGCTGGACAGCAAGTACCGGCGCATCTTCACCGGCTGGATGTTCGCGTCGAGCCCCGGCCTCCACGCCATCGAGCACCCGATCTACGACGTATGGCTGACCGATTGTAAGGGCGGGACCGACGTGATCGCCGAGGCGCGCGAGCAGGAGGACGTGCCCGCCCTCGCCTCGCGCCAGGAGAAGCCGAAGAAGAAGGGCGCGGACCCGACGAAGACCGCGAGCCAAGTCAACCAGAACGGCCAGGTCGACGTCGAGGGGCCGCGCGGCGTGCCGGTTCAGCCCAGGCAGAAACCGTCCCGAAAGTTCTTCCCGAACAACGAAGGCCCGGCGCCGGCCCCGCCGCCGCGCGAGCCGCAATCGATCTTCGACGCGATCTTCCGGTAGTCATCGTGAGGGCGTGCGCACCGACCCGCGGGCGGCGGCCCTCGCCGATCGCCTGCTGCGGCTCGAACCGATCCCCGGCCAAAAGAAACGGGATTCCAAAGGGATCATCCCTTTGGCGGGGCGCCGGGGTGGAACCCCGGCCTGTCTCCAGGGCTCCGCCCTGGACCCGCGAAAGGGCTTGCCCTTTCGAAACCCGATTATGCCTTGGCGCTGCCGATGCCGAGGGCGGCCAGGGCCTCGACGCCGCGAAAGATCCGGTCCGGCGGGCCCCATTCGGCCCGTTCGATGATCGCGGCGGAGAGCTGGCGCTTGTAGATGTGGCGCGGCACCTCCTCGACACCGAACTGGCTCAGGTGCTCGGTGAGGAACTGCGTGTCGGCGAGGCGGTAGCCGCCCCGGCGCAGCCGCGCGACGAGGTGGACCAGGGCGACCTTCGAGGCGTCGCGTACTTCGTGGAACATGCTCTCGCCGAAGAAGGCCGCCCCGAGCGAGACGCCGTAGAGCCCGCCCGCGAGGCGCCCCTCGTGGTAGACCTCGATCGTGTGGCAGTGACCGAGATCGAACAGGGCGCCGTAGAGGTCGCGGATGCGGGCGTTGATCCAGGTGCGGGCCGTGTCCCGGCGCGGGGCGGCGCAGCCGTCGATCACCGCGTCGAAATCCCGGTCGGTGACGACCTCGAACCCGTCGGAGCGCACGGTGCGGGCGAGCCGCTTCGGCACGTGGAAGCGGTCGAGAGGCAGCACGCCGCGGGCACGGGGCTCGACCCAGTAGATCGTCGGATCGTCCGCATCCTCGGCCATCGGGAAGATCCCCGCAGCGTAGGCCTTGAGCAGGATGTCGGGGGTGATGTCCACGGGCGGCCTGTCGTGCATCGGAGCGTTGTCGCTCCGGCGACGCGGGAACGCCAGCCCCATCACGTCGCGGTCCGGATTCGGAGCGACAGACGAGGATACGAAAAAGCCGGCCCCGCGATGGAACCGGCCTTGGTTCTGAGGAGAGCGCCGCCGTTCAGCGCCTTTGGTCGGTCTCCGGCAGGCCCTCGCGCTCCAGGAAGCCCTCGAGCCAGTGGATGTCGTAGAGGCCGTTCTGCACGTCGGCGTTGCGCACCAGCGTTCGGAACAGCGGCAGCGTGGTGTCGATGCCGTCGACCACGAACTCGTCGAGCGCCCGGCGCAGGCGCATCAGGCACTCGTTGCGGGTGCGCCCGTGCACGATCAGCTTGCCGATCAGCGAATCGTAGTTCGGTGGGATGCGGTAGCCCTGGAAGGCCGCCGAATCGACCCGCACGCCGAGACCTCCCGGCGGGTGGAAGTAGGTGATCAGCCCCGGCGAAGGCCGGAAGGTCGCGGGGTGCTCGGCGTTGATCCGGCACTCGATGGCGTGGCCCTCGACCCGGATGTCTTCCTGAGCCACCGACAGGCCGCCGCCGGCCGCGACCCGGATCTGCTCGTTCACGAGGTCGATCCCGGTGATCATCTCGGTGACGGGATGCTCGACCTGAATCCGGGTGTTCATCTCGATGAAGTAGAACCGCCCGTCCTCGTAGAGGAACTCGATGGTGCCGGCGCCGAGATAGCCGAGTTCACGCATGGCGTTGGCGCAGATGCCGCCGATCTCGGCCCGCATCTCGGCGTTGAGCGCGGGCGAACCGCCTTCCTCCCAGACCTTCTGGTGCCGGCGCTGGAGCGAGCAGTCGCGCTCGGCCAGATGCACCGCCTGCCCGCGCCCGTCGCCCAGGATCTGCACCTCGATGTGGCGCGGCTTGGTCAGGTACTTTTCGAGGTAGACCGCGTCGTCGCCGAAGGCGGCCTTGGCCTCGGTGCGGGCCATGTCGAGGGCCTGTTCCAACTCGGCTTCGGAGCGGGCGACCTTCATGCCGCGCCCGCCGCCGCCGGAGGCGGCCTTCACCAGCACGGGATAGCCGATCTCGGCCGCCACGCGCCTGGCCTCGTCCGGATCGGTGACGCCGCCCTCCGAGCCCGGCACGCAGGGGATGCCAAGGCGCTTGGCGGTGCGCTTGGCCTCGATCTTGTCGCCCATCACCCGGATGTGCTCGGCCTTGGGGCCGATGAAGCCGATGTTGTGATGCGCCAGCACCTCGGCGAAGCGGGCGTTCTCCGACAGGAAGCCGTAGCCCGGATGGACCGCGTCCGCCCCGGTGATCTCGCAGGCCGCGATGATCGAGGGGATGTTGAGGTAGCTGTCGCGGGCGGCCGGCGGCCCGATGCAGACGCTCTCGTCGGCGAGCCGCACGTGCATCGCGTCGGCATCCGCCGTGGAATGGACCGCGACGGTGGCGATACCGAGCTCCTTGGCCGCCCGCAGGATGCGGAGCGCGATCTCGCCACGGTTGGCGATCAGGATCTTGTCGAACATCGCAGGGAGGCTACTCGATGACGAGGAGGGCTTCGCCGTACTCGACCGGCATCCCGTCCTCGACGAAGATCGCGGTCACGGTGCCGGCGCGGGGCGCGACGATCTCGTTGAAGGTCTTCATCGCCTCGACCAGCAGCAGCTTGTCGCCCGATTGCACCTTCGTGCCGACCTCGATGAACGGCTTGGCGTCCGGCGAGGGGCGCAGGTAGGCGGTGCCGACCATCGGGGAGGGCACGGCGCCGGGATGACCCGCGCCGCTCCTGGCGGGCGCCGGCGCCAGGGCGGCGGGCGGTGCCGCGGCGGGCGCCGGCGCGGCCATCGCGGCGGGAGCCGGTGGGGCGACCTGAACCGTGACCGGCTCGATCTTGCGGACGACGCGGATGCGCAGGTCGCCCTTCTCGACCTCGATCTCGCTCAGGTCGGTCTCGGCGACCATCCGGGCGAGTTCGCGCACCAGCTCGGGATCGAAAGGTTCGTTCTTGGCCATCGGCTCTTGGTTCTAGCAGTCAGGAGGCGGACGAGGCGCGTCCGCGCAGGAGATGGGCGAGGGCGTCGAGCCCGACAACGTAGCTGTGGGCGCCGAAGCCCGAAATCACACCGGCACAGACCGGGGCGATCCGCGAGACGTGGCGGAAGTCCTCGCGGGCATGGACGTTCGAGAGGTGGATCTCCACCGCCGTCACGCCCGCCCCCGCGATGGCGTCGCGGAGCGCGATCGATGTATGCGTGTAGGCGGCGGCGTTGATGAGCACGCCGGCCCCGGCCGCACCCGCCTCCTGCACGAACGTCACGAGCTCGCCCTCGTGATTCGTCTGACGGAAGGTCAGGGCGATATCGAGGCGGGCGGCATGCCCGCGCAGAGTTTGCTCGATATCGGCGAGCGTGGCCGAGCCGTAGATGCCCGGCTCGCGCTGGCCCAGGAGGTTGAGGTTCGGCCCGTTGAGGCAGTGGATCGCGATCATGCCGTCCGGCTTCGTCGGCCGGAAGCGTTGCGAGGCACCCGGCGGGGTCGGCCGGTCTTAGACGAGGGACTCGGGGCGCGACAAGGGCGGGTGTCGGCCGCTCATCCGGCCAAGCTTCAGTAGGTCCAGCGCTGGGCCTTGTTGACGAGGAAGTCGCGGAAGGCCTGGACGCGGGCGACCGAGCGCATCTCCTCGGCGTAGACGAGATAGCTCTCCATGGTCGGCATCTCGCTCTCGCGCAGCACCTGGACGAGGCTCTCGTTCCCGTCGACGGCGTAGTCCGGCAGGATGCCGACGCCGATGCCCGCTTCCATCGCCTTGTGGAGGGCGGCGATGTTGTTGACCGTGAAGTGGACCGGGCGGCGGTCGTCGCCCTCGCGGCCGATGCTGGCGAGATAGTGGGTGGCGAGCAGATAGGACGGCTCGTTGCCGCCGAACGAGACGAGCCGGTGCTCGTCGAGATCGGCGATGGTCTTGGGCTCGCCGAAGCGCTTGACGTAATCGGAGCTCGCGAAAGCGTGATAGTGCACCGTGAACAGCCGCCGCTGGATCAGGTCCGGCTGGGCGGGGCGGCGCATGCGGATGGCGATGTCGGCCTCGCGCATGGCGAGGTCCAGCTCCTCGTTGGTGAGCACCAGCTCGATCCGCACGTCCGGATAGAGGTCGAGGAATTCGGAGACGCGCTGCGACAGCCAGGAGGTGCCCAGGCCCACCGTCGTCGTCACCCGCAGGTCGCCGGAGGGGCGCTCGCTCGTCTCGACGAGGCGGGCGCGGGTGTTCTCCAGCCGGAGCTTCATGTCGCGCGCGGCACGGAACAGCAGGTCGCCCTGCTCGGTGAGGATCAGGCCGCGGGCGTGGCGGTGGAACAGCGGCGCCTTCAGTTCCCGCTCCAGGGCGCTGATCTGCCGGCTCACCGCCGACTGGCTCAGGCCGATGTCGTCGCCCGCCCGCGTGAAGCTGCCGGCCTCCGCGACGTTGAGGAAAATCCGGATCTTGTCCCAATCCAAGGCCGTCACTCCCGCCCGCCGAGGTCGGCCCGTCACGGAAAGGACCCGCGACCCCTGGGCGTTGCACGACGAAAAGCCTGTGCGCTCCCGCCGTGCCCGGCGAAAGGCCTTCTCGCGAAACCAGCCGGCTCCCGCAACGTTCAGGCTAGGACGACAAGCTTGCGATTTGGTTGCGTCATACCGATCGTCAACAGGGAAATGCGCGTCGAACGACGTTTCGAAGCGCGCCGAGAAGGCCCGTCCCGCATCGGTCCGAGCCTCCGACACGATGGCGGGACGGACATTCTTCTGAGAGCCTGTTTGACCGGCCGCCGTGTCTTCGTCAGGCAACGGCAAGGCGAGAGGAAGGTCCTACTCCCATCCTGAACCCTCATCCTGAGGTGCCGGAGCGCAGCGGAGGCCTCGAAGGGGGCTCCAGGAATCGCGCGGGATCTGGAGGATCCTTCGAGGCCGCTCACGCGGCACCTCAGGATGAGGGGCGAGATGGGATCACTGCAGCCAAACAGGCTCTGAAACAGTACTTGCTTCCGAAACAGTATTTGCAACGCTTCGCATAACGCCCGATCGCCGGGCCGGCATCCGCGCTCCGACAGCGCGGCGGGGTGTGGCGAGAGGCGGCCTACTCGGCCGCCGCCTTGGCCGGGCTCTCGCCGACATCGAGGTTGGCCAGGAACTTCTCCGCCTCCAGCGCGGCCATGCAGCCCATGCCCGCCGCGGTGATCGCCTGGCGGTAGACGTCGTCGGTGACGTCGCCCGCCGCGAACACACCCGGGATATCCGTCGCGGTGGTGCCCGGCGCCACCGCGATGTAGCCGCCGTGGCGCATGGGCAACTGGCCCTCGAAGATCGCGGTGGCGGGCTGGTGTCCGATCGCCACGAACAGGCCGTCGGTGGGCTGCTCGACGATCTCGCCGGAGCGCAGATCCTTCAGGCGCAGATGCGTGACCGAGGGCGGTGTGTCGGAGCCGCGGATCTCCTCGATCGCGTGGTGCCATTTCACCGAGACGTTCGCGTGCTTGAACAGCCGCTCCTGCAGGATGCGCTCGGCCCGGAACTCGCCCCGGCGGTGAATCACGGTGACGGACTTGGCGAGGTTGGCCAGATACAGCGCCTCCTCGACCGCGGTGTTGCCGCCGCCCACCACCGTCACGTCCTTGCCGCGGAAGAAGAATCCGTCACAGGTGGCGCAGGCCGAGACGCCGAAGCCCTGGAACTTCGCCTCCGAGGGCAGCCCGAGCCACTTCGCCTGGGCGCCGGTGGCGACGATCAGCGCGTCGCAGGTGTAGGTCTCGCCGGAATCGGCCTCCAGCCGGAACGGGCGCACCTTGA
The DNA here is from genome assembly GCA_036946625.1 of Methylorubrum populi. Taxonomy (NCBI): domain Bacteria; kingdom Pseudomonadati; phylum Pseudomonadota; class Alphaproteobacteria; order Hyphomicrobiales; family Methylobacteriaceae; genus Methylorubrum; species Methylorubrum populi. Next base: position 703,070 of record JAQIIU010000003.1, on the reverse strand, counting down.
GGTCGACCTTCGTGATGTACTCCGAGACGATCTTCGTGCCGACATGCTCGGCCTGGAGCCGCATCTGCTCCATCAGCCAGGGGCCCTGGATGGCTTGCGCGAAGCCCGGATAGTTCTCGACGTCGGTGGTGATCATGAGCTGGCCGCCGGGCTGGAAGCCCGAGATCAGCAGGGGCTCGACCATGGCGCGGGCGGCGTAGATCGCGGCGGTGTACCCGGCCGGCCCCGAGCCGATGATCACGAGCCTCGCATGGGTGTGCGCCATCTGTGCCGTCTCCTGTCCGCGGCGGCCACGGTCTCCCGGAGCCGGCCGTTCTCTCGTCCTGTGTCCCGTCGTGCCCGATCCTGCACGGCGCGGGCAAACATTTCCTTCCGAAGACCGGAGCGCGTGAAAACACCCCGTCTTCGTCGGCCGCCGCCTCAGAATGGCCCGCGCGGGGGCTGTGCCGAGGCCGGCGCGGAAGGCGGCTCGCCGGGTGCGGCTTGGACCGCCTCCGTCCGCGTCCCCGTCGCGGCGCGCTTCCGGTGCCGTCCGTAGGCCTCGGCCAGGGCCGCGGCGATCGTCGGCGTCGCGTCGATCGGGGCGTAGCGCAGGGCCTCCAGGCGGCCGATGAAGGGCTTCAGCGCGCCGGCCATGGCAAGGCCCGCGAACATCCGCCTGTGCCGGATATAGGTGCGCGGCAGGTCGAACAGCAGGAGGGGCACGCCGGTGCTCGCCGCCTCGCCCACCATGTTGGCCGAATCGGACGTGACGACGATGTGGTCGGCGATCGCCAGCATGCCGACGTAGGGGTTGTCCCCGCTGCCGTCCCAGAAGAAGCCGCCCTTCTCCCTCGCGAGGTTCTCCAGCGCCGTGCGCAGGGCCGGCGGGGTGCGCCGGGAAACCGTCAGCATCAGCGAGCAGCCGCCGTCGGCGAGCTTGGTCAGGTCGCGCACGAGCCGGCGCATGTCGGCCTTGCGGTAGCGCAGGTGCCGGCTGTCCCCGCCGATCAGCACGGCGATGCGCGGCCAGGGCAGGCTGGCGAGCCGCGGGTCGGGCGTCGTGCGGGCGGCGTCGAGCCGGGCGCGGGAGACCGGGTGGGGGGCGGTCAGGGTGGTGAAGACGTTGGGCCCGCGCAGGTCGTCGTAGTCGGGAACCCAGATGAAATCCGCGGTGTCGTGGCCGGTGCGCGGGTCCTTGAGGAAGGCGGTGAAGGTGCGCTGGCCCGAGGCGCGGCGCACGGCGCGCAGATAGGGCACGGCCCGCCGCCCGGAGGCGATCAGGAGATCGGGCAGCGGGCCCGCCAGCAGGCCGCCGGCCCGGCCCGGTGCGTCGCGGGGGTCGATCGGACCCCAGGGCGCCATCCAGGTCAGGGGCCGCCCTGCGGGAATCCTGCGCGTCTCGCAGGCGACGCCCAAGGCCTCGGCGATGCCGATGCACTGGTTCTCGTCGCCCGCCTTGCCGTCCGTGACGATCCAGGCACGGGCATGCGCGAGATCCGGCGGCACGCTGGCGTCCGCCGTCACAGGCCCTGTCTCGTTCACGCGACGCAAACCTCCCGCCATCGCGAAATCGGGTCGAGAGCACCTGTGCTGGATATCGGATCCAGAACGGTGCTCTCGATTCCCGATTTCGCATCGTCTTTTCCCGAAAGCCGGCAACCGGCTTTCGGGACGATGCTCTAACGTGCCGGGAGCATCCGCCGCAGCCACTGCGCGTAGTGCTCGGCGAGCGCCGCGAGCCGGCGCCGCTCGGAGGCCGGATCGAACCACGCGCCGCCGGAACTCGCGGGCAGGGCCGAGAGCTGGGGATGGCGCGCGAGGATCTCGCCCCCACGCCCCACCAGCAGAGCCTCGCCGTCGAGGTAGTCGGTCGCGCCGCCGCCTCCGAGGCTGCCGCCGCGGCCGACGCCCTCGCCGCCGGCATAGGGATTGAGCGTGAGACCGCTCACCCGCACGACGAGCGTCGGGCCGCCGCGAACGATGCGGTCGGCGAAGCTGCGCCGCAGGGCCTCGGTCAGGTCCGCCCGCAGGGCTTCCGCCTGCGGGCCGCGGGCATAGGCCCGAAGCGGGCGCACGTCGACGGCCACGCCGCCGACCCGGTCGAAATCCTGCGCCGGGGCAGGAGCGGCCCCGGCGAGGAGGCCGATCAGGGCCGCGAGGCCGAGGGCGCGCAACGGGTCAGGCTCCCCACTCGATGGCGACGACCTCGTAGGACTTGCCGCCGCCCGGCGTCGTCACCTCCACCGTGTCGCCGACGCCCTTGCCGATCAGGGCGCGGGCGATGGGCGAGGAGATCGAGACGCGGCCCTCGCGCACGTCCGCCTCCGGCTCGCCGACGAGCTGGTAGGTCTTCTCCTCCTCGGTGTCCTCGTCCACGAGCTTCACCCGGGCGCCGAACTTGATCTTGGCGCCGGACAGCTTCGAGGTGTCGATGATCTCGGCCCGCGCGATCATGCTCTCCAGTTCCAGCACCCGGCCCTCGTTGTGGGACTGGGCCTCCTTGGCGGCGTGGTACTCGGCGTTCTCGGAGAGGTCGCCGAGCGCCCGAGCCTCCGAGATCGCCTGGATGATCCGGGGACGTTCCACCTGCTGGCGCTGCTTCAGCTCCTCCTCGAGGGCTGCGTAGCCGCGTGCCGTGATGGGAAGCTTGTCGATGCTCATGGTCTCGCGCCACAATGAAGAGGCCCGGCCGGAGCGAAAACTCCTTCCGGGCCGGGAAACGGCTCTCGATCGCGTGGACCGAGGCCGCCCGCTCCGGATCGGGCGGACGGCTCGGCACGCGGAGTCTGTTCAGGCCGCGAAGTATTCCTGCAAGGCGCGCACCCGGAGATCGCCTTCGAGATAGGCTTTGATCCCCTCGGCCGCCGCCATCGCACCGGCCAGAGTGGTGTAGTACGGCACTTTATGCAAGAGGGCCGCCCGCCGGAGGGAGCGGGAGTCGGAGAGCGCGCCGGCCCCTTCCGTCGTGTTGATGACGAGCGCGATCTCGCCGTTCTTGATCGAATCGACGATGTGGGGACGCCCCTCCAGCACCTTGTTGATGCGCTGGGTCGGGATGCCCTCGTCCGCCAGGTAGCGCTGCGTGCCGCCGGTCGCCAGGATGGTGAAGCCGAGGTCGGAGAGCAGCCGGATGGTCGGCAGCACCCGGGGCTTGTCGTCGTCGCGCACGGAGACGAACACCGTGCCGGTGCGCGGCACCGCCGTGCCCGAGCCGAGCTGGCTCTTGGCGAAGGCCACGCCGAAGCCGGCGTCCAGGCCGATCACCTCGCCGGTCGAGCGCATCTCCGGCCCGAGCAGCACGTCGACGCCGGGGAAGCGGGCGAAGGGGAACACCGCCTCCTTGACCGCGATGTGGTCGAGCCGCTTGGGCTTGAGGCCGAAGGCATCGAGGCGCTCGCCGGCCATGATCCGCGCGGCGATCTTGGCGATCGGCTCGCCGATCACCTTGGCGACGAAGGGCACCGTGCGCGAGGCGCGCGGGTTCACCTCCAGCACGTGGATCGTGCCGTCCTTGATCGCGTACTGCACGTTCATCAGGCCGCCGACCTTGAGGGCCAAAGCCATCGCCCTGGTCTGGCGCTCCAGCTCGGCGATCAGCTCCGGCGACAGGGTGCGCGGCGGCAGCGAGCAGGCGCTGTCCCCTGAGTGGATGCCCGCCTCCTCGATGTGCTCCATGATGCCGGCGATGAACACGCTCTGCCCGTCGCAGACCGCATCGACGTCGACCTCGGTGGCGTCCGACAGGTAGCGGTCGAACAGGAGCGGGTTCTTGCCCAGCACCGTGTTGATCTGCCCCGTCTTGTCGTTGGGGTAGCGCGCCTTGATGTCGGAGGGGATCAGGCTCGGCAGGGTGCCGAGGAGGTACTCGGCGAACTGCGCCTCGTCGCGGATGATCGCCATGGCGCGCCCTCCCAGCACGTAGCTCGGGCGCACGACGAAGGGCAGGCCGAGTTCGGCCGCCACCAGCCGGCTCTGCTCCACCGAGTAGGCGATGCCGTTCTTCGGCTGCTTGAGGCCGAGCTTGTCCAAGAGCCGCTTGAACTGGTCGCGGTCCTCGGCGAGGTCGATCGCGTCCGGCGAGGTGCCGAGGATCGGCACGCCGGCTCCCTCCAGCGCGCGGGCGAGCTTGAGCGGGGTCTGGCCGCCGAACTGCACGATCACGCCGTGGAGCCGGCCCGCCTGCCGCTCGGTCTCGACGATCTCCAGCACGTCCTCGGCGGTCAGCGGCTCGAAATAGAGCCGGTCGGAGGTGTCGTAGTCGGTCGAGACCGTCTCCGGGTTGCAGTTGACCATGATGGTCTCGTAGCCGGCCTCCGTCAGCGCGAAGCAGGCGTGGCAGCAGCAATAGTCGAACTCGATGCCCTGGCCGATCCGGTTCGGCCCGCCGCCGAGGATGATGACCTTCTTCTTGTCCGACGGGTACGCCTCGTCGGCGGTCCGGCCGGCGAACGGCGCGACGTAGGTCGAGTACATGTAGGCGGTCGGCGCCTTGAACTCGGCGGCGCAGGTGTCGATCCGCTTGAAGACCGGGCGCACGCCCAAGCTCCGGCGGGCGGCGCGCACCGCGTCCTCGTCGGTGTCCGCCAGGACGGCGAGGCGGGCATCGGAGAAGCCGGCGGCCTTGAGCTGGCGGAAGGCGCCCGCGGTCTTCGGCAGGCCGTGCGCCTTCACCCGGTCCTCCAGATCGACGACGGCCTGGAGCTGCTCCAGGAACCACGGGTCGATCTTGCAGGAGGCGTGGATCTCCTCGTGGCTGATCCCGAGGCGCATCGCCTGGGCGACCTTGAGCAGCCGGTCGGGCGTCGGCGTGCCGAGCGCGGCCTTGATGGCGTTGTGGTCGTCGCCCTTGCCCAAGCCCTCGATCTCGATCTCGTCGAGGCCGGTGAGGCCGGTTTCGAGGCTCCGCAGAGCCTTCTGGAGCGACTCGGAGAAGCAGCGGCCGATCGCCATCGCCTCGCCCACCGACTTCATCGCGGTGGTCAGCGTCGGCTCGGCGCCCGGGAATTTTTCGAACGCGAACCGAGGGATCTTGGTGACGACGTAGTCGATCGTCGGCTCGAACGAGGCCGGCGTCGCGCCGCCCGTGATGTCGTTGGCGATCTCGTCCAGGGTGTAGCCGACGGCGAGCTTGGCCGCGACCTTGGCGATCGGGAATCCGGTGGCCTTCGAGGCGAGCGCGGAGGAGCGCGAGACGCGCGGGTTCATCTCGATCACGATCATCCGCCCGTTCTCGGGGTTGATCGCGAACTGCACGTTCGAGCCGCCGGTCTCGACGCCGATCTCGCGCAGCACGGCGAGCGAGGCGTCGCGCATCACCTGATATTCCTTGTCGGTGAGCGTGAGCGCCGGGGCGACGGTGATCGAATCGCCGGTATGCACCCCCATCGGATCGACGTTCTCGATGGAGCAGACGATGATGCAGTTGTCCGCGCGATCGCGGACGACCTCCATCTCGTACTCCTTCCAGCCGAGCACGCTCTCCTCGATCAGCACCTCGTTGGTCGGCGAGGCGTCGATGCCCCGCTCGACGATCTCCAGGAATTCCTCCCGGTTGTAGGCGATGCCGCCGCCGGTGCCACCCATGGTGAAGGAGGGGCGGATGATCGCCGGCAGTCCGACCTCGGCCAGCGCGATCAGCGCCTGGCCCAGCGCGTGCTCGATGTAGCGCCGCCGCCGGTCGCCCTCAGCCCCGCTCCATTGCCGCTCGAACTCGGCGAGCGCCGCCTCGCGGGCGGCCGGGTCCGATTGCGTACCCTCGATCCGCGCCTTCTCGGCGAGGTAGCGGTCGCGGTCGGCCTTCTTGGCCGCCGAGGCGTTGGCGAGCGCGGATTTCGGCGTCTCCAGGCCGATCCTGGTCATCGCATCGCGGAAGAGGTTGCGGTCCTCCGCCTTGTCGATGGCCTCCGCGGTCGCGCCGATCATCTGCACGCCGAATTTTTCCAGCACGCCCATCCGCTTCAGGGAGAGCGCGCAGTTCAGCGCGGTCTGGCCGCCCATGGTCGGCAGGAGGGCGAATCCTCCTTCGAGAACATGCCGCTCCTTCTCGATGATCCTGGCGACGATCTCCGGGGTGATCGGCTCGACATAGGTGGCGTCGGCCATGTCCGGGTCGGTCATGATCGTCGCCGGGTTCGAGTTCACCAGGACGATCCGGTAGCCCTCTTCCCGCAGGGCCTTGCAGGCCTGTGTGCCGGAATAGTCGAACTCGCAGGCCTGCCCGATGATGATGGGCCCCGCACCGATGATGAGGATGGAGGAGATGTCGGTGCGTTTCGGCATTGAGCGCCTTGGACCTTGATCGCGCGCGCTCGCCCTCGCGCACCGCCGGTGGGAAGGCGACGCCAAGGGGCGCAGGCATCTGGGATGATCGTCAAGCCCCGCGTTTACACGCAGCCGCGCAGGTTTGAAAGGGCCGCCTCCTCCAACCGCCGGAATGCCTTTCCGCAAGGGCGATTCGAAGTATAATTATTCAATTTTGCAGGTAAATGATGATTTGATGATTCGATGAAGAGTCGATATCTCGCGAATATCGACGATATGTGTCGATGATCCTAAGAATCATTCCGAGGAAACGAACGATGGTCTTCAGGGCGCTGATCGCTGCCGCCGCTCTCGCCGCCGCTCTGCCGGCTGCGGCCGACGAGATCCCGGTCAAGCTGCTCAACAGCGGTCCGGGCGGGGTGATGGTGTTCGATCCGGCCCTCGTGCGGCTGAAGCCCGGCGACAGCATCAGGTTCCTGCCCGCCGACAAGGGGCACAACGTCGAGACGATCAAGGGCATGGCGCCCGAGGGCGCGGAATACGTGAAGACCACGGTCGGTCAGGAGGCCGTGGTCAAGTTCGAGCGTGAGGGCGTCTACGGCTTCAAATGCGCGCCGCATTACATGATGGGCATGGTCGCCCTGGTGGTGGTGGGCGACAGGCGCGACAACCTTGAGGCCGCGAAAAGCGTCCAGCACAACAAGCTGACGCAGAAGCGTCTCGATCCGCTCTTCGCTCAGATCCCGTGACGGGGGCGGCCCGGCCCTCGGGGCTCGGGCCGTCCTCAATCGCCGGCCATCACCAGCGCCCAGAACCGCTTGTAGCGTGTCGCCGGGGCATCGACCCGGGCGATGCCGACGCGCCGGAGCTGGGGCATCAGCATGTTGCGGTTATGCTCAGGGGATGCCTTCCAGCGGGCGAACACCTGATCGAAGGTCTCGGAGCCGGCGCTCAGGTTCTCGGAGGCGTAGCGCCTGCCGAAACCGGCGCCCGCCATGCGGCCGTCGAAGCTGCCCGCGATCTCGTGGCTGAGACGCCCGGCCCTGGCATTGGCCTGCGCCTGGAACGAGGCGGCCGTGATCAGGCGCGAATCGATCGCGACGGGGCCGAGGCCGTGCTGTGCGCGGTAACGCGAGATCGCCGTGGCGGCCGCCTGCTCGTCGAGGATCGCCGGCAGGGTCGGCAGGTCCGTGTCGAGGACGGGAGATCCGCCACATCCGGCGAGCGTCAACGCGAGGAGGGTCGCGGCGGCGGGAAGGCGCAGGTTCGGCATCGGACGGGTCAGGGGAGACGAGAGGAGCCTTCGCTTCCCTGGCCGATGCGGCGAAATCGGGGCGACGGCCGCCGGGCGCCGCGGGCGAACAGACGTGCACCGAAAACTCCGACGATGCCGGCCAGACGAGTCCGGCAAGGTGAGCAGAGTCGATGCTAAGTGCTTGGAAACATGGCGCGGGCGACGGGGCTCGAACCCGCGACCTCCGGCGTGACAGGCCGGCACTCTAACCGACTGAGCTACGCCCGCACTCTGCGTCACCGGCCGGCTGGGCCCGTGTCGGCGACGAGGCGGGGTTTAGGTGTGGCGCCCTGGGCTGTCAAGCAGCGGAAGCGCGAAATGCGACGGTTCGGCGACGGAGAACGGAGGCCTGACAGGGAGCGGCCTCGCGGCTCCGGGGACCAGGGCCCGCGCGAAAAACCCGAGCCGGCAGCCCGGCGTCTCTCGAAGCGACGCCGCCCTGAGCCCACGCAAGCGCCGTGAAGCGCTCCCGGCGACACCGCGCACATCGGACATTTTTGGCCTGCGTCCCTGAGCGGATGCGTGCTTTGCGTCCCAGCCGCAACCGGGAGACATGGATGAAGATCCTGCCCGCCGCATGCCGTCAGGGCTGCGCCACTCCGTCCCGTGCCAAGGGCAAGGCCCAAGGGCAACGCCGAGGGCAAGGCCAAGTGCAAGAAAGTGTCCGCCTGTCAGCCGATGCGGTGATTGTGCGACGCGCAATACCCTTGTTTCGCCGGGGGGGCTCGTCTAAGCCTCGCCCGCGCTCAGTCTGGCATTGGAGGAATTCCACCCGAGGGATTCCGCGTGCCGGAAACCGTCGCGAGGGCCGTCTTCCATGATCCTCACGCGCAACCATACGAGAGGTGCGGTATGACCGGCCTGCTGGCAGACTACCTGCCGCTCATCGTGTTCATCGGGGTGTCGCTGTTCATCGCGGCGGCGCTGCTGATCGCACCCTTCGTCGTGGCCTATTCGAGCCCCGATCCGGAAAAGCTCTCGGCCTACGAATGCGGCTTCAACGCCTTCGACGATGCGCGCATGAAGTTCGACGTGCGCTTCTACCTCGTGGCGATCCTGTTCATCATCTTCGATCTCGAAGTCGCCTTCCTGTTCCCCTGGGCGATCACCTTCGGGGAGCTCGGCTGGTTCGGCTTCTGGTCGATGATGGCCTTCCTCGGCGTCCTCACCGTCGGCTTCGTCTACGAGTGGCGCAAGGGCGCCCTCGAATGGGACTGAGGCGCGGGCCGCTTCCGCGTCGCTTCCCTTCCGCTCTCGCTCAGAGGCAGACATGGCCCTGACTCCGACCCTCTCCCGCGCGCCCGAGATCGCGCCGGCCCCGAAGGGCATCATCGATCCCGCGACCGGACGCCCGATCGGCGCGAACGACCCGACCTTCCTGTCGATCGACAGCGAACTGGCCGACCGCGGCTTCCTCGTCACATCCGCCGACGAGCTCATCAACTGGGCCCGCACCGGCTCGCTGATGTGGATGACCTTCGGGCTCGCCTGCTGCGCGGTCGAGATGATGCAGATGTCGATGCCGCGCTACGATTGCGAGCGCTTCGGCTTCGCCCCGCGCGGCTCGCCGCGGCAGTCCGACGTGATGATCGTCGCCGGCACGCTGACCAACAAGATGGCCCCGGCCCTGCGCAAGGTCTACGACCAGATGCCGGAGCCGCGCTACGTCATCTCGATGGGCTCCTGCGCCAACGGCGGCGGCTATTATCACTATTCCTACTCGGTGGTGCGCGGCTGCGACCGGGTGGTGCCGGTCGACATCTACGTGCCGGGCTGCCCGCCGAGCGCCGAGGCGCTGCTCTACGGCGTCCTGCTGCTGCAGCGGAAGATCCGCCGCATCGGCACGATCGAGCGGTGAGGGAGCGGGCGATGGAGGCCATCACCACCAACGGCATCACGCTCCGCCGCACCATCGCGGCAGCCCAGGGCGAGGACGCCCTCCGGGCCGTGGGCGAGCGCGTCGCCGGAGCGCTCGGCCCGGCGGTCACGGACTGGACGGTCGCCTGCGGCGAACTGACGGTCGTCGTCCAGGGCAGCGATATCGTCTACGCGCTGACCTACCTGCGCGACGATCCGAATTGCGCCTTCCGCTGCTTCGTCGACATCTGCGGCGCCGACTACCCGCAGCGGGCGCGCCGCTTCGACGTGGTCTACCACCTGCTCTCGCTGCGCCATAACATGCGGGTGCGGGTGAAGGTTCAGACCGACGCCGCCACGCCGGTGCCCTCGGCGATTCCCGTCTTCCCGGCCGCCAACTGGTACGAGCGCGAGACCTACGACCTCTACGGCATCCTGTTCTCGGGCCATCCCGACCTGCGCCGGCTGCTGACCGACTATGGCTTCGAGGGGCACCCGCTCCGCAAGGACTTCCCGCTGACCGGCTTCGTCGAGGTCCGCTACGACCAGGACGAGGCGCGGGTCGTCTACGAGCCGGTCAAGCTCACCCAGGAGTTCCGCAACTTCGACTTCCTGTCGCCGTGGGAGGGCACGGATTACGTGCTGCCGGGCGACGAGAAGGCCGAGAAGGCCAAGCCATAGGGCGAATGGCGAATGGCGAATGGCGAATGGCGAATGGAAGGCGGCAAGCCGATCAGATCGTATCGCGACCTCGACGTCTGGCAGGCTGCCATGACGCTCGCGGTGTCGTGCTACGAGTTCACCCGGCCATTTCCCCGGGAGGAGATGTTCGGCCTGACGGCGCAAATCCGGCGTGCGGGCGCATCGGTCGCTGCGAACATCGCGGAGGGCCACGGCCGCGAGCGAACCCTGTCGTTCATCCATTTCCTGCGCATCGCCCAAGGCTCGCTCAAGGAATTGGAGACTCACATCATCCTGGCGTCCCGCGTCGGATTGGCGGATAAACAGTCTGCCTCGGATCTCGTCGCGCGCTGCGAATCCCTCGGACGTCAGACCCGCGGGTTGATCCGATCCCTGCAGCGCCGTGCCGATCACGACGAGGAGGCTCGTTGATGCCGCGCCTCCAGTCGCCATTCGCCATTCGCCATTCGCTCTCGGGCGCTTCGTTCGCCGAAGTCGCGGGAGGCTTTCGATGACCGAACACAACATCCGCAACTTCTCGATCAATTTCGGGCCGCAGCACCCGGCGGCGCACGGCGTGCTGCGCCTCGTGCTGGAGCTCGACGGCGAGGTGGTCGAGCGGGTCGATCCGCATATCGGCCTGCTGCACCGGGGCACCGAGAAGCTGATCGAGCACAAGACCTACCTCCAGGCGACACCCTATTTCGACCGGCTCGACTACGTCGCGCCGATGAACCAGGAGCACGCGTTCTGCCTGGCGATCGAGCGGCTCGCGGGCATCGAGGTGCCGCGCCGCGCCAAGCTGATCCGCACCCTGTTCTGCGAGATCGGGCGGCTGCTCTCCCATCTCCTCAACGTCACCACGCAGGCGATGGACGTCGGCGCGCTGACGCCGCCCCTGTGGGGCTTCGAGGAGCGCGAGAAGCTGATGATCTTCTACGAGCGCGCCTCGGGCGCACGCCTCCACGCCAACTACTTCCGCCCCGGCGGCGTCCACCAGGATCTGCCGCCCGCGCTGATCGACGACATCGACGCGTTCTGCGACCCCTTCCTGAAGGTGGTCGACGACCTCGACAACCTCGTCATGGCCAACCGCATCTTCAAGCAGCGCAACGTCGACATCGGCATCGTCTCGGTGGACGAAGCCATGGCCTGGGGCTTCTCCGGGGTGATGGTGCGCGGCTCCGGGGTGCCTTGGGACCTGCGCAAGTCGCAGCCCTACGAGGCCTACGAGGAGATGGAGTTCGACATTCCCGTGGGGAAGAACGGCGACACCTACGATCGCCAGGTCATCCGCATGGAGGAGATGCGCGAGTCCACGCGCATCATGAAGCAGTGCTGCGCCAAGCTGCGCGAGCCCGCCGGCCAGGGGCCGATCGCCTCGCTCGACGGCAAGGTCGCGCCGCCGCCGCGCCGGGAGATGAAGCGCTCGATGGAGGCGCTCATCCACCACTTCAAGCTCTACACCGAGGGTTTTCACGTGCCCGAGGGTGAAGTGTATGCAGCGGTCGAAGCGCCCAAGGGCGAGTTCGGCGTCTATCTCGTGTCAGACGGCACCAACAAACCCTACCGCTGCAAGATCCGCGCGCCGGGCTTCGCCCACCTTCAGGCGATGGACTGGATGTGCCGCGGCCACCTGCTCGCCGACGTGTCCTGCGTGCTCGGCACGCTCGACATCGTGTTCGGCGAAGTGGACCGCTGAGGAGACGGGTCGAAACGTCATGGCGAACCGCAGGCTAGCCCCCGCCGCCGAGCAGCCCCAGAGCTTCGCGTTCACGCCCGAGAACGCCGACTGGGCCCGCGGCCAAATCCAGAAATACCCGGAGGGCCGGCAGGCCTCGGCCGTGATCCCGCTCCTGTGGAAGGCGCAGGAGCAGAACGGCGGCTGGCTGCCGCAGAAGGCGATCGAGGCGGTCGCCGATGAGCTCAGCATGCCGCATATCCGCGTGCTGGAGGTCGCGACCTTCTACACCATGTTCGCCCTGGAGCCGGTCGGCCGGTTCTGGATTCAGGTCTGCGGCACCGTGCCCTGCGATTGCTGCGGGGCGAAGGAACTGAAGGCCGCGCTGCACGACCGCCTCGGCCCCTCGGGCCATGTCTCGGCCGACGGCAACTTCTCCTGGCTCGAAGTCGAGTGCCTGGGGGCCTGCTGCAACGCGCCGATGGTGCAGATCAATCAGGACTATTACGAGGATCTGACGCCCGAGAGCCTCAACAAGCTCATGGACGACCTCGCCGCCGGCCGCCCCGTGAAGGTCGGCTCGCAGATCGGCCGGATCTCCTCGGAGCCGAAGGACGCCGTCAACACCTTGACCGATCCGAGCCTGTTCGACGGCTCCCGCATCGGCGCGTGGCGCAAGCGCTTCGAGCAGACCGAGGGCGAAGGTCCGAGCGAGGAAGGCGTCAAGAAAGAAGAGGCCGCCTCGACCGAAGCTCGTGTCAAGGACGAGACCAAGCCGGCCCATCCGTCGGCGGGGCGCGCGAACGAATCGCGGGCCGCCGATGCGCCCGCCGAGCGGGCGAGTGCCGGCGAGACGCCGGTCAAGCCGGAGGATCGGGCGGAAGCGCGCGACGCCAAGGCGCCGTCGGCTCAGGATTCGGCAGTCGAGGAAGACAAGGTTCTGCGCACAGAGCCGCCGCAGCATCCGGCGACCGTCGGCGCCGGAGACGACGTTCCCGAGGGGGAGAACCCGGAGGCTCGGGCCGATGCCGCGGGCACCCGGCCGAAGGGGCTCGACGCCCCCCGGGACGACCGTCCCGACGACCTGACGAAGATCAAGGGCATCGGCCCGATCAACCAGCGCCGCCTCAACGACCTGGGTATCTGGCACTACGACCAGATTGCCTCTTGGTCGCCGAAGGAGGTCGCCTGGGTGAGCGCCTACCTCGCCTTCCCCGGCCGCATCGACCGGGAGAACTGGGTCGGACAGTCGGCCGATCTCGCTGGCAGCAAGGATTGAGGAGCGGATCATGCTCTCCGATCAGGATCGCATCTTCACCAATCTCTACGGCCAGCACTCGCCGGGGCTGGACGCCGCGAAGAAACGCGGCGCATGGGACGACACCAAGTTCCTGCTCGACATGGGTCGGGATTGGATCATCGACGAGATGAAGGGCTCAGGCCTGCGCGGCCGCGGCGGTGCGGGCTTCCCCACCGGCCTCAAATGGTCGTTCATGCCCAAGAAGTCCGACGGGCGTCCGCACTACCTCGTCGTCAATGCCGACGAGTCGGAGCCGGGCACCTGCAAGGACCGGGAGATCATGCGGCACGACCCGCATCTCCTGATCGAGGGCTGCATGCTGGCCTGCTTCGCCATGGGTGCGCATGCCTGCTACATCTACATCCGCGGCGAGTACGTGGCGGAAAAATTCGCGCTCCAGCGCGCGGTGGACGAGGCCTACGAGGCGCGCCTCGTCGGAAAGTCCAACGTCCACGACTACCCCTTCGACATCTACGTCCACCACGGCGCGGGCGCCTACATCTGCGGCGAGGAGACGGCGCTCATCGAGAGTCTGGAAGGCAAGAAGGGGATGCCGCGGCTCAAACCCCCGTTCCCGGCCAATATGGGCCTCTACGGCTGCCCGACGACCGTCAACAACGTCGAGTCGATCGCGGTGGCCGGCACGATCCTGCGCCGCGGCGGCGCGTGGTTCGCGGGGCTGGGCGGCAAGAACAACACCGGCACCAAGCTGTTCTGCGTGTCGGGCCACGTCAACAAGCCCTGCAACGTCGAGGAAGAGCTCGGCATCACCTTCCGCGAACTGATCGACCGCCATTGCGGCGGCATGCGCGGCGGCTGGGACAATCTCTTGTGTTCCATTCCCGGTGGTTCGTCGGTGCCGCTCGTTCCGGCCGAGCAGATCATCGACGCCAGGATGGACTTCGACACCCTGCGCAACCTCGGCTCCGGCCTCGGCACCGCGGCGGTGATCGTGCTCGACAAGTCGACCGACATCGTCGGCGCGATCGCCCGCATCTCGTACTTCTACAAGCACGAGTCCTGCGGCCAGTGCACGCCCTGCCGCGAGGGCACCGGCTGGATGTGGCGCGTGCTCACCCGCATGGCCGCCGGCCGGGCGCAGAAGCGCGAGATCGACATGCTCTTGGAAGTCACCAAGCAGGTCGAGGGCCACACCATCTGCGCGCTCGGCGACGCCGCGGCGTGGCCGATCCAGGGCCTGATCCGGCATTTCCGCCCCGAGATCGAGAAACGCATCGATCAGTACAGCGCCAACCCGCATAGGGATGCGGTGCCGATGGCGGCGGAGTGAGCGCCATGACCGGCGAACCCGACAATCCGGTTCTCGTCTACTTGCGGCGGATCGACGAGAAGGTCGACCGTCTCATCGACGACGTGAACGACCTGAAGGCGCGGGTCTCGGCGGTCGAGGAAAACTTGGCCGGCGTCCACCGCCGCATCGATCGCCTTGAGCTTCGCGTCGAGCGCATCGAGCGCCGACTCGATCTCGCCGACGCGACACATTGAGCTGAACCGATGACCAAAATCCTCATCGACGGCACCGAGGTCGATGTCCCGGCCGACTACACCCTGCTCCAGGCCTGCGAGGTCGCGGGCGCGGAGATCCCGCGCTTCTGCTTCCACGAGCGGCTGTCGATCGCCGGCAATTGCCGCATGTGCCTGGTGGAGCTGAAGGGCGCGCCGAAGCCCGTGGCCTCCTGCGCCTACGCGGTGAAGGATTGCCGCCCCGGCCCCAACGGCGAGCCGCCGGAGGTGCTGACGCGCTCCGGCACCACCAAGAAGGCGCGCGAGGGGGTGATGGAGTTCCTCCTCATCAACCACCCGCTCGATTGCCCGATCTGCGACCAGGGCGGCCATTGCGACCTGCAGGATCAGGCGATGGCCTACGGCGTCGACTCGACCCGCTACAAGGAGAACAAGCGGGCGGTCGAGGAGAAGTCTATCGGCCCGCTGGTGCGCACGGCGATGAACCGCTGCATCCACTGCACCCGCTGCGTCCGCTTCCTGGCGGAGGTGGCCGGCGTGCCGGATCTCGGCGCCATCGGCCGCGGCGAGGACATGGAGATCACGAGCTACCTCGAACAGGCGATGGGCTCGGAGCTTCAGGGCAACGTCGCCGACCTCTGCCCCGTCGGCGCGCTGGTCCACAAGCCACAGAGCTACAACGTGCGCCCGTGGGAGCTGCACAAGACGGAGTCCGTCGACGTGATGGATGCGGTCGGCTCGGCGGTCCGCATCGATGCCCGCGGCCGCGAGGTGATGCAGATCGAGCCGCGCATCAGCGAGGAGATCAACGAGGAGTGGAT
Organism: Methylorubrum populi; assembly: GCA_036946625.1. Classification (NCBI taxonomy): domain Bacteria; kingdom Pseudomonadati; phylum Pseudomonadota; class Alphaproteobacteria; order Hyphomicrobiales; family Methylobacteriaceae; genus Methylorubrum; species Methylorubrum populi. The sequence goes on along the minus strand of JAQIIU010000003.1, from coordinate 687,708 downwards.
CTCCGACAAGACCCGCCACGTGGTCGACGGCCTGCGGCTCCAGCGCCTCGACCGTCCGTTCCTGCGTGAGAACGGGCGCCTGCGCCCCGCCTCCTGGGGCGAGGCGTTCTCGGCCATCGCGGCGAAGCTGAAGGGCGCCGATCCCAAGCGCGTCGGCGCGCTCGTCGGCGATCTCGCGGGAGCGGAGGAGATTTTTGCGCTGAAAGCCCTGATGGGCTCGCTCGGCGTGACGAATCTCGACGCGCGCCAGACCGGCGAGGCGATCGATCCGGCCTGGGGCCGGGCCGCCTACACCCTCGGCGCGACCATCGCCGGCATCGAGCAGGCCGACGCGATCCTGATCGTCGGCGCCAACCCGCGCACCGAGGCCTCGCTGCTCAACGTGCGCATCCGCAAGCGCTGGCGCATGGCCCCGATCTCGATCGGCCTGATCCTCGACGAGCCGCCGGACCTGACCTACCCCTACACCTATCTCGGCGCCGGCACCGACACGCTCGCTTCCATCGCCAGGGGCGAGCACAGCTTCCTCGACGTCCTGAAAAAGGCGGAGCGCCCGCTCGTGATCGTGGGCGAAGGGGCGCTCGACTCGCTTGCCGCCGTCGCGGCCCTGGCCAAGGATGTCGGCGCGGTCGCGGAGGGCTGGCACGGCTTCGGCCTGCTCAACACGGCGGCCGCCCGCGTCGGCGCCCTCGATCTCGGCTTCGTGCCGGGGGGGGGAGGCTTGAGCTTCTCGGCGATGCTGGAGCCGGGCGCCCTCGACGTGGTGTTCAACCTCGGCGCCGACGAGCGGGCGATCGGGCCGGGCGCCTTCGTGATCTATCAGGGCACCCACGGCGATGCCGGCGCCAGCCGCGCCGACGTGATCCTGCCGGGCGCGGCCTACACCGAGAAGAGCGCGACCTACGTCAACCTCGAGGGCCGGGTGCAGATGGCCAACCGCGCCGGCTTCCCGCCGGGCGATGCCCGCGAGGACTGGGCGATCCTGCGCGCGCTCTCCGACGTGCTGGGCAAGCGCCTGCCCTACGATTCGCTGAGCGGCCTGCGCAGGGCGATGTATGCCGAGCATCCGCATCTCGCGGCGGTCGGGCGGGTCGAGCCGTCCGACGCGGCGGCGACTCTGGACAAGCTCGCGGCGCTTCCGGGGGGAGCGGCGAAGGGCGCCTTCTCCTCGCCGGTCGCCGACTTCTACCTCACCAACCCGATCGCCCGCGCCTCGCGGGTGCTCGCCGAGTGCTCCGGCCTCGCCCGTGGCCGTGCCCTCGAAGCGGCGGAATAGGGGACGTCTCCGATGACCTTCCTAGAGGTGCTCGGCACCGTCCTGCTGATCGCGCTGAAGAGCTTCGTGCTGCTCGCAGCCCTCCTCGTCTTCATCGCCTATGCACTGCTGGCCGACCGCAAGATCTGGGCGGCGGTGCAGTTGCGCCGCGGCCCGAACGTGGTCGGGCCCTACGGGCTGCTGCAATCCTTCGCCGATCTTCTCAAGTTCGTGCTGAAGGAGCCGGTGATCCCGGCGGGCGCCAACAAGGCGATCTACCTGCTGGCGCCGCTGGTCTTCGCCATGCTGGCGCTGGCGTCCTGGGCGGTGATCCCGCTCGCCGACGGCTGGGCGATCGCCGACATCAACGTCGGCATCACCTACATCTTCGCGATCTCGTCGCTCGGCGTCTACGGCGTCATCATGGGCGGCTGGGCCTCGAACTCGAAATACGCCTTCCTCGGGGCGCTCCGCTCGGCGGCACAGATGATCTCCTACGAGGTCTCGCTCGGCTTCGTCATCATCTGCGTGCTGCTCTGCGCCGGCTCGCTCAACCTCTCGCGCATCGTCATGGCGCAGGACACGGCGCTCGGGATGTTGGGCTGGTACTGGCTCTGGCTGTTCCCGATGTTCGCCGTGTTCTTCGTCTCGGCGCTGGCGGAGACCAACCGCCCGCCCTTCGACCTGCCGGAGGCCGAATCCGAGCTCGTGGCGGGCTACATGGTCGAGTATTCCTCGACGCCGTACCTGCTGTTCATGCTCGGCGAGTACGTGGCGATCATGACCATGTGCGCGCTCGGCACCGTCCTGTTCCTGGGCGGCTGGCTCTCGCCGATCCCGCTGCCGCCCTTCACCTGGGTGCCGGGCGTGATCTGGTTCGCGCTGAAAGCCAGCTTCCTGTTCTTCATGATCGCCATGGTGAAGGCCATGGTGCCGCGCTATCGCTACGACCAGCTCATGCGGCTCGGCTGGAAGGTTTTTCTTCCCCTGTCGCTCATCTCGGTGGTGGTCGTCGCCTTCGTCCTGAAGCTGACCGGCCTCGCACCGGGCGCTTGAACCCGTCAGGGCACGATCCCCCGATCGGGGGATCGTGCCCTGAGTCCACGCTCTGTCGCATTTCCTTCACGCGAGCCGGTATCCACCTCGCTCGGAAATGCCCCAAAGGAATCGGAGATCGCGCCGTGAAGCTCGATCAGATCGCCAGAAGTCTCCTGCTGAAGGAGTTCGTGTCGGGGTTCTTCCTCGCCATGAAGTACTTCCTGAAACCGAAGGCCACGATCAACTACCCCTTCGAGATGGGGCACCGGGGCCCGCGCTTCCGCGGGGAGCACGCCCTGCGCCGCTATCCCAACGGGGAGGAGCGCTGCATCGCCTGCAAGCTGTGCGAGGCGATCTGCCCGGCGCAGGCCATCACCATCGAGGCGGGCCCGCGCCGCAACGACGGCACGCGGCGCACCACACGCTACGACATCGACATGGTGAAGTGCATCTATTGCGGCCTGTGCCAGGAAGCCTGCCCGGTGGATGCCATCGTCGAGGGGCCGAACCTCGAGTTCTCGGTCGAGACCCGCGAGGAGCTGCTCTACGACAAGGAGAAGCTGCTCGCGAACGGCGACCGCTGGGAGCGCGAGATCGCCCGCAACATCGCGATGGACGCGCCGTACCGCTGAAAAGAGGCGAATGGCGATGGGCGAATGGCGAATGGAGCGGTCGAGCGGTGAGCACGGCCAGCGCCTCGACCGCAAGGCCTGCCATTCGCCGCCGCGAAGCGGCGAAGTGTTGTGCGCCGCAAGGCCGAGTTCTATAGACGGGCCGCCGCCTGCGGCCGAGGGTCCACCGAGGCAGAAGGGAGCCGCTCGACCGGGCGGCCGATGCTGAAAATCGCATGACCGCAGCCGCCGCCTTCTTCTATCTCTTCGCCGGGCTCGCCGTGGCCTCGGGCTTCATGGTGATCGCCGCCAGGAACCCCGTCACCTCGGTGCTGTTCCTGATCCTCGCCTTCGTGAACGCCGCCGGGCTGTTCGTCCTGATGGGCGCCGAGTTCCTGGCGATGATCCTCGTCGTCGTCTATGTCGGCGCCGTCGCGGTCCTGTTCCTCTTCGTCGTGATGATGCTCGACGTCGACTTCGCCGCGCTGCGCCAGGGCTTCCAGCGCTACCTGCCGATCGGCGGCCTGATCGGCGCGATCTTCCTGATCGAGCTTCTGCTCGTGGTCGGCACCTGGACCGTCGATCCGGGCCTCGTGCAGGCGCCGCTCGGTCGCACCGCCCACGGCGAGAGCCTCACCAACACCCAGGCGCTCGGCCGGGTGCTCTACACGGACTACGTCTACTTCTTCCAGATCGCCGGCCTGATCCTGCTGGTGGCGATGATCGGCGCCATCGTGCTGACCCTGCGCGACCGTGCCGGCGTCAAGCGCCAGAACATCGCCGTCCAGAACGCCCGGACCCAGGCGATGGCAGTCGATACCATCAAGGTGCCCTCGCGGCGGGGCGTGGAGGTCTGAGGACCATGATCGGACTGAGCCACTACCTGACGGTCGCCGCGATCCTGTTCACGCTCGGCGTGCTCGGCATCTTCGTCAACCGCAAGAACGTCATCGTCATCCTGATGTCGGTCGAGCTGATCCTGCTCGCGGTGAACATCAACCTCGTGGCGTTCTCGACCCACCTCAACGACATCACCGGACAGGTCTTCGCCCTGTTCGTGCTGACGGTCGCCGCGGCCGAGGCCGCGATCGGGCTGGCGATCCTGGTGGTGTTCTTCCGCAACCGCGGCTCCATCGCCGTCGAGGACGTGAGCATGATGAAGGGCTGACGCTCCTTACCCCAGAGAGCCCCGACCCTTCGTCCGCCTGCTGCGAGGCACGAACGACCCATGTATCACGCGATCGTCTTCTTCCCGCTCATCGGCGCCCTGATCGCCGGCCTGTTCGGCCGTGTCATCGGCGCGCGGACGAGCGAAATCGTGACCACGGGCTGCCTCGCCTTCGCCTGCCTGCTGTCCTGGGGCGCCTTCCTCCTCGTCACCGGCGACGGCCGGGCCGAGACGGTGCCGGTCGCGCAATGGTTCGGCGCCGGCGGCCTGACCGTCGACTGGGCCTTCAAGGTCGACACGCTGACCGCGATCATGCTCGTCGTCGTGACCTCGGTCTCGACCCTCGTGCACCTCTACTCCATCGGCTACATGCACGAGGATCCCCACCGGCCGCGCTTCTTCGCCTACCTGTCGCTGTTCACCTTCGCCATGCTGATGCTGGTGACGGCCGACAACCTCGTGCAGATGTTCTTCGGCTGGGAGGGCGTCGGCCTCGCCTCCTACCTGCTGATCGGCTTCTGGTACGAGAAGCCCTCGGCCAACGCCGCGGCGATGAAGGCCTTCATCGTCAACCGCGTCGGCGATTTCGGCTTCTCGCTCGGCATTTTTCTGGTGTTCGTCCTCACGGGCTCCGTCGGGTTCGACGCGATTTTCGCCAAGGCGCCTGAACTGAAGGACGCGAGCTTCCACTTCCTCGGCCACGACTGGCACGCCCTGACGCTCGCCTGCCTGCTCCTGTTCATGGGCGCCATGGGCAAGTCGGCGCAGTTCCTGCTGCACACCTGGCTCCCCGACGCGATGGAGGGGCCGACCCCGGTCTCGGCGCTGATCCACGCCGCCACCATGGTGACCGCCGGCGTGTTCATGGTCGCGCGCCTGTCGCCGCTCTTCGAGCTGGCGCCGACCGCGCTCACCGTCGTCACGATCATCGGCGGCATCACCGCCTTCTTCGCGGCGACCGTCGGCCTCGTGCAGAACGACATCAAGCGGGTGATCGCCTACTCGACCTGCTCGCAGCTCGGCTACATGTTCGTCGGCCTCGGCGTCGGCGCCTACGCGACGGGCGTGTTCCACCTCTTCACCCACGCCTTCTTCAAGGCGCTGCTGTTCCTCGGGGCCGGCTCGGTCATCCACGCGATGCACCACGAGCAGGACATGCGGAACATGGGGGGCCTGCGCCGCTACATCCCGTTCACCACCGCGATGATGACGGTCGGCACCCTCGCGCTGATCGGCTTCCCCTTCACCGCGGGCTACTACTCCAAGGACGCGATCATCGAGGCGGCCTACATGTCCGACCGCCCGGGCCACGTGCTGGCGTTCCTCGCCACCGTGATCGCCGCGCTGATGACCTCGTTCTATTCCTGGCGCCTGTTCTTCCTCACCTTCGAGGGCCCGCAGCGCTGGGGTGCCCACGGCCATGACGCTCATGGACATGATGCGCACGCCCGTTCGGCGACGGCGCACGAGGCCGACGGCGCGCCGGGGCACCACGAGGGCGTCGCCCACGACGACAAGGGCCACGATGCCGAGAAGCCGTCGCACAGCGCGATCGAGCACCACGATCATCACGCCCACAAGCCGCACGAGAGCCCGCTCGTGATGACGATCCCGCTCGGCATCCTCGCGGTCGGGGCGCTGCTCGCCGGCATCGTCTTCAAGGAGCGCTTCATCGGGCACGACATGGAGAAGTTCTGGGGACACGCGCTGGCGCACGGGCCCGAGAACCACATCATGCACGCGATCCACGAGGCGCCGCGCTGGGTGTCGCTCTCGCCCTTCGTGATGCTGGTGCTCGGCTTCCTGCTGGCCTTCTGGATGTACGTCCGCCGGCCCGACATGCCGCACCGCCTCGCGGAGTCGCAGCCGATCCTGTACCGCTTCCTGCTCAACAAGTGGTACTTCGACGAGATCTACGACCGGATCTTCGTGCGTCCGGCCAAGAACTTCGGCCTGTTCCTCTGGAAGGAGGGCGACGGGCGCGTCATCGACGGCTTCGGCCCCGACGGCATCTCGGCCCGGGTCGTGGACATCACCCGCGGCGTGGTCCGCCTCCAGACCGGCTACGTCTACCACTACGCCTTCGTGATGCTCGTCGGGGTCGCCGGCCTGATCACGTGGTACCTCGTCTCCGGCGTGCCTGGGGGGACCCACTGATGCTCGGCCTCGGCATTCTCTCCGGGCTCCTGATCGTCCCGCTCGCGGGCGCCGCCTTCATCCTGACGCTGGGCGAGGAGACGGCGGCGGTGAAGCGCAACGCCCGCTGGGCGGCGCTGATCACCACGGTCGTCACCTTCCTGCTCTCGCTGGCAGCCTGGGCCCGCTACGACGTGGCGAGCCCGAGCTTCCAGCTCGTCGAGAGCCATGCGTGGCTCGCCGAGACGATCCGGTTCAAGCTCGGCGTCGACGGCTTCTCGATGCCGCTGATCCTGCTGACCACCTTCCTGATGCCGTTCTGCATCGGGGCGTCGTGGCTCTCGGTCGAATCCAGGGTGAAGGCGTACTTCGTCGCCTTCCTCGTGCTGGAAACGACGATGATCGGCGTGTTCTGCGCCCTCGACCTCGTGCTGTTCTACCTGTTCTTCGAGGCCGGCCTGATCCCGATGTTCCTCATCATCGGCATCTGGGGCGGCAAGCGGCGCATCTATGCGAGCTTCAAGTTCTTCCTCTACACCCTGCTCGGCTCGGTGCTGATGCTGCTCGCCATCATGGCGATGTACTGGGAGGCCGGCACCACCGACATCCCGACGCTGCTGCAGCATCGCTTCCCGGTCGGCCTGCAATGGTGGCTCTGGCTCGCCTTCTTCGCTTCCTTCGCGGTGAAGATGCCGATGTGGCCGGTCCATACCTGGCTCCCCGACGCCCACGTCGAGGCGCCGACCGCGGGCTCGGTGATCCTGGCCGGCATCCTGCTGAAGATGGGCGGCTACGGCTTCATCCGCATCTCGCTGCCCATGCTGCCGGATGCGAGCCAGTCCTTCGCGCCGCTCGTCTTCGCCCTCTCGGTGATCGCGATCATCTTCACCTCGCTCACCGCGATGATGCAGACCGACATCAAGAAGCTGATCGCCTACTCGTCGGTGGCGCATATGGGCTTCGTGACGCTGGGCCTGTTCACGCTGAACGAGCAGGGCATCCAGGGCGCGCTGTTCCTGATGATCTCTCACGGCATCGTCTCGGGCGCGCTCTTCCTCTGCGTCGGCGTCGTCTACGACCGGATGCACACCCGCGAGATCGCGGCCTATGGCGGCCTCGTGAAGCGGATGCCGCTCTACGCCGCCGCGATGATGGTCTTCACCATGGCCAATGTCGGCCTGCCCGGCACGTCGGGCTTCGTCGGCGAGTTCCTGGCGATGATGGGCGCCTTCCGGGCCAACCCGACGGTCGCCTTCTTCTCGGTCTTCGGCATCATCCTCTCGGCCGGCTACGCGCTCTGGCTCTACGCCCGGGTGATCTACGGGAAGCTGGAGAAGCCCAGCCTCCAGGGCATCCTGGATCTGGATCATCGCGAAAAGATCATCATCGCGCCGCTCGTCGCGCTGACGATCTGGTACGGCGTCCACCCGGCCCCGATCCTCGACACCTTCGCGCCCTCCACCGAGGCGCTGATGCAGAACATGCGGGCCGCGCTGTCGAACACGCAGACCGCGGAGGCGGCGGCCAGGGCCGCCGGAACCGCCGCGGTCGAGAAGTCCGTCGGACCCAGGTCCGAAAAAACCGTCGAGGCCGCCGCGCGATGACCCCGATCCAGTCCGTCCTGCCGGCGATCACCCCGGTCCTGCCGGAGATCGTCCTGAGCGTCGGTGCTCTGCTGCTCGTCCTCTACGGGGCGTGGCGCGGCGAGCGCTCGTCCGAGGGCGTCAATGTCGGCGCGCTGATCCTCCTGATCTTCACCTTCTTCCTCGTGGTCTCTCAGACGGGCCGGGTGACGACGCTGAACGGCGCCTTCATCGCCGACCCCTTCGCGCGGATCATGAAGGCGCTGATCCTGATCGGTTCGGCGGCGACCATCCTGCTCTCGCGCGACTACTTCCAGCGCGAGCGCATCGACCGGTTCGAGTACCCGATCCTGATCGTGCTCTGCACCATCGGCATGATGGTGATGGCCTCGGCCAACGACCTGATCGCGCTCTATCTCGGCCTGGAGCTGCAATCGCTCGCCGCCTACGTCATCGCCGCCTTCCATCGCGACGACGTGAAGTCCACGGAAGCCGGCCTGAAGTACTTCGTGCTGGGCGCGCTCTCGTCCGGCATGCTGCTCTACGGCGCCTCGCTGGTCTACGGCTTCACCGGCACGGTCTCCTTCCCCGGCATCGTCACCGCGCTCGACGGTCCGGCGAGCTTCGGCATCGTGCTGGGCATCGTGTTCGTGGCCGCCGGCGTCGCCTTCAAGCTCGCCGCCGTGCCGTTCCACATGTGGACGCCGGACGTCTACGAGGGCTCGCCGACGCCGGTGACCGCCTTCTTCGGCTCCGCACCCAAGGTCGCCGCCATGGCGATGACGGTGCGCGTCTTCATCGGCGCCTTCCCCGACGTCACGGCGGTCTGGCAGCAGATCATCGTGTTCGTCTCGATCGCCTCGATGGCGCTCGGCTCCTTCGCCGCGATCGGCCAGCGCAACATCAAGCGCCTGATGGCCTATTCCTCGATCGGCAATGTCGGCTACGCGCTGATCGGCCTCGCGGCGGGCTCGGAGGAGGGCGTGCGCGGCGTGGTGATCTACATGATCATCTACCTCGCGATGACGCTCGGCGCCTTCGCGGTGCTGCTGTCGCTTCGGCGCAAGGACAAGATGTTCGAGACGATCGACGATCTCTCGGGCCTGTCGCGCACCCATCCGTGGCTGGCCTTCTGCCTCGCCGCGATGATGTTCTCGCTCGCCGGCATCCCGCCGCTCGCCGGGTTCTTCGCCAAGTTCTACGTCTTCGCCGCCGCCATCCAGGCGGGTCTGGTGACGCTGGCGGTGGTCGGCGTGATGACCTCGGTGGTCGGCGCGTTCTACTACATCCGCCTCGTCAAGGTGATGTATTTCGACGAGGCGCGGGCGCCCTACGAGCGGATCCCGCCGGGTTCGGCCATCGTGCTCGGCGCCTCCAGCGTCGTTGTGGTGCTGTTCTTCCTCATCCCGGCCCCGCTGGTCGCGGCGGCGGGCGACGCCGCCAAGGCGCTGTTCTGAGGCGGATGCGGTTCCGGCTGAGCCAGGCGGCCCGGGCCGAGGGCCATCGGCTGCACAGCCACGACCGGCTCGGTTCGACCAACAGCGAGGCGATGCGCCTCGCCCATGGCGGCGAGACGGGACCGCTCTGGGTCGCGACCCGCCGCCAGGAGGCGGGCCGCGGCCGCCGCGGCAACGCGTGGACCTCGCCGGAGGGCAACCTCGCCGCCAGCCTGCTGATGCCGGTGGCGGGCGTGGCACCGGAGATGGTCGCCACCTTGGGGTTCGTGGCGGGCGTGGCGCTGGTCGATGCCCTTCGCGATGCGTGCCGCTTGGTCCCCTCTCCCCGTACGCGGGGAGAGGGTCGCGACGCCCCTGTCGTCGGCGCGACGAGCGGGAGCGAAGGTGAGGAGGCGTTTCCGCAAGAGACTTATCCTGAGACGCCCCCTCACCTTCGGCTGCCGCCTCGCTTCGGCGACGACAAGGTCGCCGAAGCCCTCTCCCCGCGCGCGGGGAGAGGGGATGCGCTGGCGCCGCAGGGCATTGCCCCTGCCTCGGCGGCCATCCATCTGAAATGGCCGAACGACGTCCTCGCCGACGGCAAAAAGCTCGCCGGCATCCTGTTGGAAGCCGAGTCGCTGCCGGGCGGGCGGCGGGCCGTGGTGATCGGCTTCGGCGTCAACGTCGCGGCCGCACCCGACGGTCTGCCCTATCCGGCGGCGGCGCTGTCCGCCTTTTCCGCGGCGGATGCGCCGATGCTGCTCGAATTCCTGTCGGAACGGTTTGTCGAAGCGGTCCGGATCTGGAACAAGGGGCGCGGATTCTCGAACGTCCGGCGGCGGTGGCTGGAGCGCGCGGCGGGGGTGGGTGCCCCCGTGTCGGTTCGCATGGCCGAGGCCACGCTGACGGGCATCTTCGAAACGATCGACGAGGGGGGGCGGCTCGTGATCCTCGCCCCGGATGGAACACGGCGAACCGTGACGGCGGGCGAGGTGCATTTCGGACGTGCCGCGACGGCGGCCTGAGACTGGATAGAAGAACAAGATGACGACACGGCAGGACGAACTCGTCTTCGTGCCGCTCGGCGGCGTGGGCGAGATCGGGATGAATGCGGGCCTCTACGGGATCGGACCCGAGAAGCAGCGCAAATGGATCATGGTCGATTGCGGGATGGGCTTTGCCGGCGAGGAAGGATTGCCGGGCATCGACCTGATGTTCCCCGATCTCGCCTTCATCGAGGAGCGCAGGAAGGATCTCCTCGGCATCTTCATCACCCACGCGCACGAGGACCATATCGGCGCGATCTCCGAGCTGTGGCCGCGCCTGAAGGCGCCGGTCTACGCCACGCGCTTCGCCAAGAACCTGCTGGAGACCCGCCGCCTCTCCGAGCCCGGCGCGCCGAAGGTGGACCTGCGCGAGATCAAGCCGGGCCGCCGCGTCACGGTCGGGCCGTTCGACATCGAGTTCGTGCCGGTGGCGCACTCGATCCCGGAATCGAACGCGGTGGCGATCCGCACCGAGCACGGCCTCGTGCTGCATACCGGCGACTGGAAGCTCGACGACACGCCGGTGGCCGGGGACTCGACCTCGCCGGAGGCGTTCACGGCGCTCGGCGACGAGGGCGTCCTGGCGCTGGTCTGCGACTCGACCAACGTGCTGCGCGAGGGCCGCTCCCCGAGCGAGACCGAGGTCGCGGCGACGCTGAGGAAGCTGATCGAGAACGCACCCCACCGCGTGGCGGTGACGACCTTCGCCTCGAACGTCGCCCGCATCCGTGCGGTAGCGGAAGCGGCGCAGGCCTGCGGCCGTCAGGTGATCGCGGTGGGACGCGCCATGGACCGGGTGATCGACGTCGCCCGCGAGTGCGGCTACCTCGACGGCCTGCCGGACTTCCTCTCGGCCGATTCCTACGCCCACGTGCCGCGCGACAAGGTGGTCTGCCTGCTCACCGGTTCGCAGGGCGAGCCGCGGGCGGCGCTGGCGCGGGTGTCGCGCCACGACCATCCGGCGATCTCGCTGACCGCCGGCGACCGGGTGATCTTCTCCTCCCGCGCCATCCCCGGCAACGAGCGCGATGTCGGCGCCATCATCAACGACCTGATCGAGGACGGCATCGAGGTCATCACCGACCGGACCGAGCTCGTCCACGTCTCCGGCCATCCCCGGCGCGAGGAGATGGTGGCGATGTATTCCTGGACGCGGCCCCGATCGGTCGTGCCGGTGCACGGCGAGGCGCTGCATCTCGACGAGCACGCGCGCTTCGCCCGCTCGCAGGGCGTCGAGACCGTGGTGAAGGCCCGCAACGGCGCCGTGGTGCGTCTCGCTCCCGGCAAGCCCGAGGTGGTCGAGCACGTCCGCGCCGGGCGCCTCTACAAGGACGGCAACGTCCTGATCGACGCCAAGGACCGGGCGATCCCCGAGCGGCGCAAGCTGTCGCAGACCGGCATCGTCTCGGTGGCGCTCGCCATCGACGAGCGCGGCGAGGTGGCCGGCGAGCCGGCGGTCGACATCATGGGCCTGCCCAACCGCGGCCGCGACGGCGAGCCCCTGCTCGACACCGTGGTCGATACGGTCAACCGGACGCTCAACGGCCTATCGCGCGGCAAGATGAAGGACTCGGAGGCCGTGGAGAACGCGGTCGACCGCGCCGTGCGCTCCGCCGTCAACGAGGTCTGGGGCAAGAAGCCCGCCTGCCACGTGCAGGTGGTGGAGGTGTGATCGGCTCGTAAAGGCGCCCCGTCCTTGCGAGGCGAGGCGTAAGCGATCCAGCGCTCCGCATCATCCGGAGATGTCGCGCCGCTGGATTGCTTCGCTGCCGCTCGCAATGACGGGATCGGCAGGGAGGGAGAAAACATGATCGGACGACTCAACCACGTCGCCATCGCGGTGAAGGATCTCGATGCGGCGACCGCGATCTACCGCGACACCCTCGGCGCCAAGGTCACCGAGCCGCTGCCGCAGCCGGAGCACGGCGTGACCGTGGTGTTCGTGGAACTGCCCAACAGCAAGGTCGAGCTGATGTCGCCGCTCGGCGAAAACTCGACCATCCAGGGCTTCGTCGACAAGAACCCGGCCGGCGGCATCCATCACGTCTGCTACGAGGTGGAGGACATCCTGGCCGCCCGCGACAAGATGAAGGCGGCGGGTGCCCGCGTGCTCGGCACCGGCGAGCCGAAGATCGGCGCCCACGGCAAGCCGGTGCTCTTCCTCCACCCCAAGGATTTTCTGGGGACGCTGGTGGAACTGGAGCAGGTCTGATACGCGACGCCCGGTCGATGGCTTCGGCCGTCCTGCATCCTTGCGAGGCGAAGCCGTGGCCATCCGGGGCGCGCCCTTTCCGGACATGCCCGCGCCCTGGATCGCTTCGCGGCCGCGCGCGATGACGGTGCGGGCATCCGGCCGCGACGCGTGCCGCCGCCCGGCTGCGCCCTTCCATGACCCGTCGAAATCCATGACCCGCTCGCCCCTGCGCATCCTCGCCGCCTCGACCCCGCTGACCCTGCTGACGGTGGCGGTGCTGGTCGGGATCATGGCCGCCGTGGCCGTGAAGGGGTTCGCCCTGACGGTGTTCGGCGCCCTGGCGCTCTACTTCGTGCTGTGGTGGACCTTCCTGTTCGCGATCCTGCCGCTGGGCAATGCCGCCGAGGCCGATCCGCAGCGGCTGGTGCCGGGCCAGGATCCGGGCGCGCCCGCGAGCCCGCGCCTGCGCGAGAAGGCGCTGCTGACGACGGTCCTGGCCGGCATCGCCTTCTTCGCCGCCCTCCTGATCTTCCCGCTCGCCCGGTTGTGACGCGGGCGGGCCGCACCGATCGGTTCGGCCCCACCCTGAACGTACCGGTGCTGCGCCGCTTCTCCATCGCGCCGCTCCGTCCGCCGCGGCCGCCGAGTCGTATCGGCGAAGAATACGGCTCAAAAACAAAAAGCAAGGCCCGAGGCCTTGCTTTAAGCGACTGCAGTCTGTTTCAGCCGGATTTGTCTCGCGCATTTCTTACGGCGCGGCGGCTGGTTGTTCCTCCCAAGACCCGGACCGTGCGCGGCCTCGTGGGCTGCGACCATCACGGCGCTGCTTATAGGAAGAAGATTTCTCTTTGTCATCAGGGTAGAGAGGGTTCGCGGCGCTTTTTTGCAAGACTCGCGGCAAACACTCTCCCGGACGATTCACGAAGCGGCGAGAGGCCGCTTCGCCGGCTCCATTCCGCCGTATTACGGACCGATCCTGTGGTCGCCGGGCGCTTGTGTTTTAGGAGCGCCCTGTGTTGTGTGCCCTCGCACGCCGGGCCGGTCTTCCGCGCCGCCGGCCGCGCCCGCCGTCTTCCAAGGTCGATCGATGCGTCTCTCCCGCTACTTCCTGCCGATCCTGCGCGAGACGCCGAAGGAAGCGGAGATCGTCTCGCACCGCCTGATGCTGCGCGCCGGCATGATCCGCCAGGAGGCCGCCGGGATCTACGCGTGGCTGCCGCTGGGCCTGCGCGTCCTCAACAAGGTCTGCCAGGTGATCCGCGCCGAGCAGGACCGCTCGGGCGCCATCGAGATCCTGATGCCGACGATCCAGGCCGCCGACCTGTGGCGCGAATCCGGCCGCTACGAGGCCTACGGCAAGGAGATGCTGCGCCTGAAGGACCGCCACGAGCGCGACCTGCTCTACGGACCGACGGCGGAAGAGGTCGTCACCGAGATTTTTCGCGCGAGCGCGCGCTCCTACAAGGATCTGCCGAAGAACCTCTACCAGATCTCGTGGAAGTTCCGCGACGAGGTGCGCCCGCGCTTCGGCACCATGCGCTCGCGCGAGTTCCTGATGAAGGACGCCTATTCCTTCGACCTCGATCAGGCGGGCGCGCGCCACTCCTACAACAAGATGTTCGTCGCCTACCTGCGTACCTTCGAGGCGCTGGGCCTGAGGGCGATTCCGATGCGCGCCGATACCGGGCCGATCGGCGGCGATCTCAGCCACGAGTTCATCATCCTGGCCAACACCGGCGAGAGCGAGGTCTTCTGCGACCGCGCCTATCTCGACATGCCGGTGCCGCCTCCGTCGGTCGATTTCGACGACGTGGCCGGCCTCCAGGGCGTGGTCGACGCCTGGACCTCGCACTACGCCGCCACCGACGAGATGCACGACGAGGCGGTCTTCGCCGAGGTGCCGGAGGCCGCGCGCCTCTCCGCCCGCGGCATCGAGGTCGGCCACATCTTCTACTTCGGCACCAAGTACGCGACGCCGATGAAGGCGGTCGTCACCGGTCCCGACGGGGGGGAGCGGCCGGTGCATATGGGCTCCTACGGCATCGGCCCGAGCCGGCTCGTGGCCGCGACCGTCGAGGCGAGCCACGACGAGGCCGGCATCATCTGGCCCGACGCGATCGCCCCCTTCGACGTGGCGCTGATCAACCTCAAGGTCGGCGACGCCGCCTGCGACGCGGCCAGCGCCGAGATCCAGGCGGCGCTCGAGACCGCCGGCCTCTCCGTGCTCTACGACGACCGCGACGAGCGGCCCGGCGCCAAGTTCGCCACCGCCGACCTGATCGGCCTGCCCTGGCAGGTGATCGTCGGCCCGAAGGGGCTGGCCGAGGGCAGGGTCGAGCTGAAGCGCCGCGCCAGCGGCGAGCGCGAGACCCTCGATCCCGTCGATCTGCCCGCCCGGATCCGGCGCGTCTGAGGAAGCGGCTCACATGGCGCTCGCGCTCGGCAAGGGGAGAGGCGTCGGCGTGGCGGGCCTCCTGTCACGGCTGCGGAGCGCCCGCGCCACCGCCTCGACCCGGCCCTTCGCCGGCTTCGAATGGCTGATCGCCGGGCGCTACCTGCGCGCGCGCCGCCGGGGCGGCGGCGTCTCGGTGGTGGCCCTGTTCTCGGTGCTCGGCATCGCGGTGGGGGTGGCCACCCTCATCATCGTGCTCTCGGTGATGAACGGTTTCCGCTCGGAATTGCGCTCCAAGATCATCGGGCTCAACGGCCACGTCTTCGCCGCGCCGATCGACCGGCTCTTCACCGATTACGTCGATCTCTCCGAGCGGCTGGAGAAGGTGGCGGGCGTGCGCGCCGTGGTGCCGATGGTGCAGGGGCAGGCCTTCGCCTCCTCGCCCTATGGCGGCTCCGGCGTGCTGGTGCGCGGCGTGCGCGAATCCGACCTGCCGAAGATCCCGGCGGTCTCCGGCGCCGTGAAGAGCGGCACGCTGGAAGGGTTCGACGACGGCACCGGCGTGGCGCTCGGCAAGCGGCTCGCCGATTCCCTCGGGCTCCAGGCCGGCGATCAGGTGACGCTCTCGACGCCGAAGGGGGCGAGCACGCCCTTCGGCACGGCGCCGCGCACCAAGGCCTACACGGTCAAGGCGATCTTCGAGATCGGCGTGACCGATTTCGACACCACCATGGCCTTCATGCCGCTCACCGAGGCGCAGGCCTTCTTCAACCGCGACGGCGACGCCAGCGTGATCGAGATCTATCTCGACGATGCCGATTCCGTCGGCGAGATGCGCGAGCCGCTGGAGATGGCGGCCGAGCGCCCGGTGCTGCTGACCGACTGGCGCCAGACCAACCGCACCTTCTTCGGCGCCCTGGAGGTGGAGCGGAACGTGATGTTCCTGATCCTCAACCTCATCGTCATCGTGGCGACCCTCAACATCGTCTCGGGGCTCATCCTGCTCGTGCGCGACAAGTCCTCGGACATCGCGATCCTGCGCACCATGGGGGCGACGCCGGGCACGATCATGCGGGTCTTCCTCATCAACGGGGCGCTGATCGGCCTCGTCGGCACCCTGATCGGGCTCGTCGGCGGCGTGCTGTTCACCCTCAACATCAAGCCGATCCAGCGCACGCTGTTTCCCGGCGCCTGGGACCCGACCGTGCGCTTCCTCGCCGAGATCCCGGCCGAGATGAACGCGAGCGAGGTCGTCATCATCGTCGTCACCTCGATCCTGCTGTCGCTGGTGGCGACGCTCTATCCCTCCTGGCGCGCCGCCCGGCTCGATCCGGTGCAGGCCCTGCGCTACGGCTGACGGGCTTTTCCCTCATGGCTCAGACCAATGCCGGCGCCGCCCAGCCGGTGCCGGCCCTGTTCTTCTCGGGCGTCCAGCGCCGCTATGCGCAAGGGGAGGACGCGCTGGAGATCCTGCGCGGCACCGATCTCGCGATCTGGCCGGGCGAGCTGGTCGCCCTGGTGGCGCCCTCGGGCGCCGGCAAGTCGACCCTGCTCCACGTCGCCGGCCTGCTGGAGCGGCCAGACGGCGGCGAGGTCTATATCGGCGGCCAGCCGACCGCGGGCATGTCGGATGGCGAGCGCACCCGGCTGCGGCGCGAGGAGATGGGCTTCGTCTACCAGTTCCACCACCTGCTGCCCGAGTTCTCGGCGCTGGAGAACGTGGTGCTGCCCCAGCTCATCCGCGGGCTCGCCCGCCGGGAGGCGGAGGCCCGCGCCGCCGAACTCCTGAGCTTCCTCGGCCTGAAGGACCGCCTGCCGCACCGCCCGGCCGAACTCTCGGGCGGCGAGCAGCAGCGCGTCGCCATCGCCCGCGCGGTCGCCAACGGCCCGCGCCTGCTCTTGGCCGACGAGCCCACCGGCAACCTCGACCCGCAGACCTCGGGCCGGGTCTTCAACATCCTGCTCCAGCTCGTGCGCGCCTCGGGCCTCGCGGCGCTGATCGCGACCCACAACATGGATCTGGCCGCCCGCATGGACCGCCGCGTGACGATCCGCGAGGGAATGATCGAGCAGGTGGCGTGAGCCGTCCCACCATCACCCCTACGGCTTCCCGTTCGGCGGGAGGCGGGCGGCTCGTGATAGAACCGATCGAGCCGGGCCCCGTGGCCGGATCGACGGGATCGAAGCAGCGGCGAACCGGCCGACCGATCGGCGCCCTGAATGTCCGGAGTCCGATATGCGTATCGTCGCAATCATTTCCGCCCGGAACGAGCAGTTGATGCTGCCGCGAACCCTGGATCATCTTCATCGGCAGGGAATCGACGTCTGCATCATCGACAACGAGTCGACGGACCGGACGCGCGCGATCGCTGAGCGCTTTCGCGATCGGGGCGTGTTCCGGATCGAGACGCTCCCGTACCGGGGCTATTTCGAGCTCACGCAGCAACTGCAGATGAAGCAGCGGCTCGCCGAGGAGATCGAGGCGGATTGGTTCATCCACCAGGATGCGGACGAAATCCTGCAGGCTCCGGAAGGCTTTCCCGACCTTCGTTCCGCCATCGCAACCGCTGACGCCGCGGGGGCGAACGCCATCAACTTCGACGAATTCGTGTTCGCGCCCTGTGCGGGAGAAAACTTCGAGGATGACGATCACGTTGCGAAGATGCGCCGATATTATTTCTTCGAGCCGGTGCCGAATCGCCTCGTCAGGGCCTGGAAGAAGAAGGCTCTGGCAAGGCAATTGACCGCGACGGGCGGCCATCAGGAATACGGCGAGCATCTCAAGCTCTTTCCCGAGAATTTCATCTTGAGGCACTACATCGCCTTGTCCCTGGGGCATCTCAAGTCGCAATATCTCGGCCGAGTGTTCTGCGGTCGCGAGCTTGAGAAGGGCTGGCATCACAATCGCGTCGCGACCACGCTCGACTTCGCCCGCCTTCCGGAACCCGACCAACTGCACGATCTCGATCGCGACGGATGGCGCAAGGACCGGAAACGGATCGAACACCTCGTCTTCGATCAGCCGGGGCCCTACGTCCCGCCCAGGCGCCTGCCGGCGGACGAGTCCCGTGCCCCGATGCCGTTCGTGGTCGGCGTCGCGCGATCCGGCACGACCCTGCTGCGCCTTCTGCTCGATGCCCACCCGGACTTGGCGATGACGCCGGAGACGAACTGGCTCGGCGGCGCCCTCGCCGCGCTTCGGCCGGACGCTCCGGCCGATGCGTTCCGGAAGGCGCTGACGGGTGCCCCGAACTGGGGCGACATGGAGATCGGCGAGGCGGCGCTCGACGCGATCCTGGCGCAGCCCTTCGCGGCGCCGGGCGATCGGCTGCGAGCGATCTACCGGGCGTATGCCGCCCGTTTCGGCGTTTCCCGGATCGGTGACAAGACCCCCCTTCACGGCAGCCGGATGACGACGATCCGAGAGGCCCTTCCGGAAGCCCGCTTCATCCACATCGTCCGCGACGGCCGGGACGTCGCCTTGAGCCTGCGCGAACTGTGGTTCGGGCCCGGCCGCGACGCGGAGGACGCCGCGGCGTTCTGGATGTGGCATTTGCGCCAGATCCGTCAGGAGGCGCAGTTCGTGCCGCATTACCTGGAGGTGCGCTTCGAGGAACTGGTGGCCGATCCGCGCAAGGTGCTGACCGAAATCGGCGCGTTCATCGACCTGCCGTTCCACGAGGATCAGCTTCGGGCCCACGAGCGGGCCGCCGCCCGGCTGACCGAATTGAAGGACGTGCATTGGGGAACCCGGCGCATCACGGCGGAGCAGCGGAAGGGGCTGTTCACGCTGACCTCGAAGCCACCTTTGCCCGAGCGTGCCGAGGTCTGGCGGCGCGAGATGAGCGCCGAGGATCAGGAGGCGTTCCGGCGCGTCGCCGGCGGCATGCTCCGGCAACTCTCCTACCCGGTCTGATGCGGATCTCCGCCCGATCCGAGCCGATCCCGTATCAGAGCCTGTTTGACTGCGGTGCTCCCCTCTCGCCCCTCATCCTGAGGTGCCGCGTGAGCGGCCTCGAAGGGGGCTCCAGATCCCGCGTGATTCCTGGAGCACCCTTCGAGGCCTCCGCTGCGCTCCGGCACCTCAGGATGAGGGTTCAGGATGGGAGTAGGACCTTCCCTCGCCTTGCCGTTGCCTGACGAAGACACGTTGGTCGGTCAAACAGGCTCTCACAGCCGCATCAGCGCGGGGACGAGCGCGAGGCCGGCCCCCGCCGCGAGGATGGGGAGCCAGCCGGCAGCACGCCGCCAGGGCGCGCCGGCGCCGCCGGATGCCAGCAGCGGAAGCATCAGCGGCATCAGCGGCAGCAGGTAGCGGCCCTGCGGCCCGTCGATGCGGGGCTCGCCGACATGGGTCCAAGTCAGGTACTGCGACAGCAGGATGCCCCACAGGCAGGCGAGGGCGGCGAGCAGGAGCAGCCCGCCGCGCTCGACCCAGCCGCCGTCCCGCGCCCGGCCTCCCGCCAGCAGGGCGCCGACGAGCCCGAGCGCCCAGAGCGGGTACAGCGGCGTCGGGAGCGGACGGTCGAGCCAGCCGAGCAGGCCGATGCCGGTCCGGCCGAGCCAGAGCGCGTGCTTGAGCGTGAACAGGTAGCCCGCCGGCAGCGTCGCGATCCGGGCCGGCGCGGCGGCGAGCACCTGGAACTGCGCCTGCGGATCGGTCGCCGCGAACACGGCCGGGCGCGGCCCCGGCCAGAGCGGGCCGGCCTCGTAGGCGGCGCGCGGCACCGGCGTCGCGACGTGCGCGACGGTGAAGCCGGCCCACAGCACCCCGGGCAGCACCGCGAGCGCCATGAGGCTTGCCCGCAGCGGCAGGCCCGGCCGCCGCAGGGGCGGCAGCAGCAGGACGGCGAGCGGCGCGTAGGGGGGCTTGGCCAGGACGATCAGGGCGATCAGCGCCGCCGCGAGCCACGAGGCGGGCCGCCGTGGCGCGCCCGGCGCATCGTCCCAACTGCGGGACAGCAGGGCGGCGGCGAGGCAGGCGGCCGCGATGATGAGGCCGTCGTGGTTGAACGAGCCGCCGAGCGAGAGCGACATCGGCAGGGCGAGCGTCGCGAGCAGCAGCAGCCGGCCCCGCCGCGCCAGCGCCAGGGCCGCGACGGCAAGGCCGGCATAGGCCAACGTCGCGGCGAGGCGGCCGAGGATGGCGGCCTCGCGGGGCGAGGCGCCGGTCAGCCGCCCGGCGGCGAGGCCCAGCGCTCCGGGCGCGTAGAAGGCCGGGAAGTAGGTGCCGATGGTGTAGAGCGCCTCGAAGCGCCGCGTCGCGTCCCAGGGGCCGCTGCCGAGCGCCGGATCGGGCGGCGGGTCGGCCGGTCGCGACACGTCGGCCGGATCGCGGCTGCGGCTCATCGCCTTCCAGACCGGATCGACCGTGACGCCCGCCGCGACGAAGGCGCGCCCGTCCGGCAGCCTCACCGTCTCGCGGTGGCCGACGATCTGCCCGTCGAGCAGGGCGGCGGCGCGCATGAGATGGGCCGGCTCGTCGGCGACGTCGCCGAGCGGCGTCTTCAGCGCGAACCAGAGGCTCACCGGCAGGGCGAGCAGCAGGAAGGCGGCGATGCAGGCGCGCGCGCCGCCGACGTCGCCGGAACGCGGGTGCCTCACGCCGCCGGGTCCGCGACGATCGCGTCCGGCTCGCCGATCCGCTGCGCGAGGCTGCGCCGCAGACGGATCGCGAGGATCAGCGTCGCCACCGCGCCGAGGGCGAACAATCCGGTTCGGGCGAGATCCGCCGTACCCGTGCGGCTGAGGCTGCCGGTCACCACGTAGACGAGCAGCGAGGGCAGGGCGGCGAGCGTGCCGAGGCCGTAGGCGGCGGGCGAGACCCGGCTCAGGCTGAGCGCCCAGCTCGTCAGGGCGAACGGCATGACCGGCGAGAGCCGCAGCAGGCACACCGCCCGCCAGCCGTCCCGCACGATCATCGCGTCGATCTGCCGAAGGCGATTGCTGCCCGGGCGCGGCCGCCGGGCGGCCCAGGCCCGGCCGAGGGCGAAGCTCAGGCCCGCCCCCAAGAGCGTGCCGGCGGCGGCGAGGCCGAAGCCCGTCCCCGGCCCGTAGAGCGCCCCGGCCAGGACGCCGAACAGCGAGGCCGGCAGGATGCCGCTCGCCGCGACCGCGACCTGGATCGCCACGAGCAGGGCCCAGCCGGCCGGGCCGGCGGCGTCGCAGGCCGCCGCGACCTGCCGCGAGGCGGAGGCCGCCGCCTCCGGCGCCAGCAGACCGGCGGCGGCCCCCGACAGGCCGACCAGCAGGATGGCCGCGGGCGCGAGCGCGCGGCGGAGATCGAACCGCTTCGGCATGGTCTTCACTCCCCCGTTCCGGCGCCGAGAAGCTGCCCCGAGCGCATCTCCGCCAGCAGCGGCGAGGCGCGCAGGCCCATCCGGTGGGCACGGTATTCGAGGGAGGTGCCCAGCACGCCGAGTCCGTAGACGACGCTGCGGCGGAAATTGATCGAGGAGGCTTCCGGGAAGTAGCGCGTCGGGCAGGAAATCTCGCCGAGGCGGAAGCCGGCATGGACGGCCTGGGCCAGCATCTGGTTGTCGAACACGAAATCGTCCGAGCAGCGCAGCAGCGGCAGCCGCTCCAGCACCGTGCGGCTCCAGGCGCGGTAGCCGGTGTGGTACTCGGAGAGCTTCTGGCCCATCAGCAGGTTCTGCACGAGGGTCAGCCCGCGGTTGGCCACGTATTTCCAGCGCGGCATCCCGCCCGCGAGCGCGCCGTTGCCGAGGATGCGCGAGGCCAGCACCGCGTCGTACTCGCCCGAGACGATCATCGAGGCCATCGCCGTGACGAGGCGGGGCGCGTACTGGTAGTCCGGGTGGAGCATCACGACGATGTCGGCGCCCCGCTCCAGCGCGACCCGGTAGCAGGTCTTCTGGTTGCCGCCGTAGCCGCGGTTGTTCGGATGCACGAGCGTGCGCAGGCCGAGTTCGTCGGCGATCCGCGCCGTGTCGTCGGAGCTCGCGTCGTCGATCAGGATGACCTCGTCGACCACGTCCCGAGGGATCTCGGCGACGGTTCGATGCAGGGTCCTGGCCGCGTTGTAGGCGGGCATGACCACCACGACGGTCTTCCCGTGCAGCATGATCCGGACGTCTTCTCGCGCCGAACGGCGTCGGCTGGGTCGGTGTCGTGCCCACGGGTGAGCCGGCATCCGCCAGCCCTCCCGCGGAAGCCGCGTCGGACCCGGCGACCGGCATTCGTGAGGCCGCGGATCCTTGCCCATCGCGTGCGCCCGCGGGCTCTCGTCTGTCAATCGGCAGGCGAATCCGGGTGTCGGAGAAATGCGCGCTGTTGCCGCTTCGTACCACATGGGCACTGGAACCCGCGGCCGACGTGGCGCCAACAACACATCGTTCACCATCTCGCCGGTCCGAGCGCGTCCACGTCTTTACACAGAACAAAACAAGAACAAAACTCGCCCCGTCAACAGGGAGTGGAAGCCATGACCAAGCGCGTGCTGTTCACCGGCCTCGTCGAGTTCACCGCCTTCGGCCTGCTCTTCGGTGCGGTCGCGCTCTGGGCGGTCGCCTTGGCGCCGATCCATTAAGCGATCCCGTTTCGTTCCTTGCCGTATCGGCTCGTGCACGGGAAATCGCGCCGTTTGCCCGACGTGAGGCTGCGTTTCCCGCCGGGCCTGATGCAGGCCGGGCATGGCCGGTGGATATCGCGATCAAACCCGTTCGAGCGGATCGACTCTCCGGCACCGAACCGGGATCCTGGCGGGCCACGCAAGGCCGAGCAAAAAGAACCCGATGGCGCGCACGCTCAAAGAAGTCGGATTCGTCCATCTCCACGTCCATTCGTCCTACTCGCTGCTCGAAGGCGGGGTGAAGGTCGCCGACCTCGTCAAGGCGGCCGCCGCCGACCGGCAGCCCGCGCTCGCGCTCACCGACACCAACAACCTGTTCGGCGCGCTGGAATTCTCGGAGAAGGCCGCCGGCACCGGCATCCAGCCGATCGCGGGCCTGCAGCTCACGATCTGCTTCGAGGCGCCCGACCCGATGGCGCGCCTGTCCCAAGCGGGCTGCGCCAACATCGTGCTGCTGGCTCAGGACGAGGCCGGCTACGGCAACCTGCTGCGGCTCGCGAGCCGGGCCTATTTCGACGGGCAGCTCGGCGAGCCGCCGCGGGTCGCGGTCGCGGCGCTGGAAGGTGCCGTCGAGGGATTGATCGCGCTCTCCGGCGGCCTCACCGGTCCGCTCGACACGGCGCTCCGCGCCGGGCGGCACGACCAGGCCGCCAGGCGCCTCGAATTCCTGAAGACCGCCTTCGGCGAGGAGCGTCTCTACGTCGAGATCCAGCGCCACGGCCTCGACGACGAGCGCGCGGTCGAGCGTGACCTGCTGCGGCTCGCCGACGGCCACGGCCTCGGCATCGTCGCCACGAACGAGCCGTTCTTCGCCAAGCCCGGCGATTACGAGGCCCACGACGCCCTGCTGGCGATCGCGGAAGGGCGCCTCGTCTCGGACGAGCGCCGCCGCCGGCTGACGCCGCGCCACGCCTTCACGACGCGCGCCGAGACGATGGAGCTTTTTCGCGACCTGCCGGATGCGCTCTCGGCCACCGTCGAGATCGCCATGCGCTGCTCCTACCGGGCGCGCACCCGCAAGCCGATCCTGCCGAACTTCGCCAGCGTCGCGGCGGGCGAGACTCCGCCGATGGCCGAAGCGCTCGCCGAAGCCGCAGGCGCGCCGGTGCAGGCGGTGGCCGCCGACGAGCCGACCGAGCTGTGCCGCCAGGCCGAAGCCGGACTGGACCTGCGGCTGAAGCAGCACGGCATCGCCCCGGGCTTCTCCGAGGACGACTACCGCGCGCGCCTGAAGTTCGAGCTCGACGTCATCGTCAAGATGAAGTTCCCGGGCTACTTCCTGATCGTCTCGGACTTCATCAAGTGGGCCAAGGACCACGACATCCCGGTCGGGCCGGGCCGCGGCTCGGGCGCCGGCTCGCTGGTGGCGTGGTCCCTCCTCATCACCGACCTCGATCCGCTTCGCTTCGGCCTGCTGTTCGAGCGCTTCCTCAACCCCGAACGCGTCTCGATGCCGGATTTCGACATCGACTTCTGCGTCGAGGGCCGCGAGCGGGTGATCCGTTACGTGCAGCAGCGTTACGGCGAGGGCCAGGTCGGGCAGATCATCACCTTCGGTACGCTGCTCGCCCGCGGCGTGCTGCGCGACGTCGGCCGCGTGCTGGAGATGCCCTACGGACAGGTCGACAAGCTGACCAAGCTCGTGCCGCAGAACCCGGCCAACCCCGTGACGCTGGCCCAGGCGATCGAGGGCGAGCCCAAGCTGCAGCAGGCGATCGGGGAGGAGCCGATCGTCGCCCGCCTCATCGAGATCTCGAAGAAGCTGGAGGGCCTGCACCGCCACGCCTCGACCCACGCCGCCGGCGTGGTGATCGGCGACCGGCCGCTCGAAGAGCTGGTGCCGCTCTACCGAGACCCGAAGACCGGCATGCGGGTGACCCAGTTCAACATGAAGTGGGTCGAGCAGGCGGGGCTGGTGAAGTTCGATTTCTTGGGACTCAAGACCCTCACGATGCTGCGGTGCTGCACCGACCTGCTCAAGCAGCGCGGCATCGAGGTCGATCTCGCCCGGATCCCGCTGGACGACCCGAAGACATACGAGCCGATGGGGCGCGGCGAGACCGTCGCGGTGTTCCAAGTGGAATCGGCCGGCATGCGAAAGGCGCTGTGCGAGATGCAGGCCGACCGCCTGGAGGACATCATCGCCCTGGTGGCGCTCTACCGCCCGGGCCCGATGGCCAACATCCCGGTCTATTGCGAGCGCAAGCTCGGGCGCGACGCCGGCAACGAGGCGAGCTGGTACCCGCACCCGATGCTGGAGCCGATCCTGAAGGAGACCTTCGGGATCATCGTCTACCAGGAGCAGGTGATGGAGGTCGCCAAGGTTCTCGCCGGCTACACGCTCGGCGAAGCCGACATGCTCCGCCGCGCCATGGGCAAGAAGATCAAGGCGGAGATGGACGCCCAGCGCGACCGCTTCGTCAAGGGCTGCACCGAGCGCGGGCTGACCAAGGCCAAGGCGGACGAGATCTTCGACCTGCTCGCCAAGTTCGCCGATTACGGCTTCAACAAGTCCCACGCGGCGGCCTACGCCCTGGTGACCTACCAGACCGCCTACCTGAAGGCGAACTACCCGGTCGAGTTCCTGGCCGCGGCCATGACGCTCGACATCGACAACACCGACAAGCTCGCCGAATTCCGCCAGGACGCGCAGCGCCTCAAGATCACCGTGGAGCCGCCGTCGGTGAACACCTCGGGCGTCGTGTTCGACGTGCGTGAGGGGCGCATCCTCTACGCGCTCGCCGCGATCAAGGGCGTCGGCCGCTCGGCCGTGGAATCCATCGTCGCCGCGCGCGGGACCCGGCCGTTCAGGGATCTCGCCTGCTTCGCCCGGCGCCTCAACCCGCGCCACGTCAACAAGCGCACGCTGGAGAACCTGATCGCGGCGGGCGCCCTCGACGGCATCGAGCCCGACCGGGCGCGGGCCTGGGCCGCGGTCGAGCCGATGATGAAGATGGCTCAAGGCGCGGCGGAGGCCGAGACCTCGGGGATCGCCGACATGTTCGGCGGCGTCGCGTCCGCCGATGTGGGCCTGCGCATCCCGCCCCACGAGTTCTGGACCCACACCGACAAGCTCAAGCGCGAGTGCGACGCCATCGGCTTCTTCCTCTCGGGCCATCCGCTCGACGAGTACGGGCCGATCCTCGAAAAGCTGCGGGTCCAGTCCTGGGCCGATTTCTGCCGGGCCGTGCGGGCGGGCACGGCCAGCGTCGGGCGGGTGGCGGCCTCGGTGCTCGACCGCTCGGAGCGGCGCACCAAGAGCGGCAACAAGCTCGGCATCGTCATCCTCTCGGACCAGACCGGCCATTTCGAGGCGATCATCTTCTCCGAAGGTCTCAACCAGTACCGCGACATCCTCGAACCCGGCCGTCCGCTGGTGCTGACGATCCAGGCGAACCTGGAGGGTGAGGACGTGCGCGCCCGCATCACCGCCGCCGAACCCCTCGACCAGGCCGCCGCCCGCCACCAGAAGGGCATGCGCATCTTCCTGCGCGACGACCGCGCCCTCAGTTCGGTGCAGCAGCGCCTGACCCTGCGCGGCGAGGGCGAGGTGTCGCTGATCCTGATCCTCGACGGCGGCGATCGCGAGGTCGAGGTGCGCCTCAAGGACCGCTATCAGGCGACGCCGCAGGTGGCGGGTGCGCTGCGCGCCGTGCCGGGGGTCGTGCAGGTCGAGGTGAACTGAGGCCGGCGTCGGGCGCGCCGCTCTCCCCAACGCCCGGTCCGATGCTGTAAGCGGGCGCCCATGACCGTCCATTTCATCGGCGCCGGGCCGGGCGCGGCCGACCTCATCACCGTGCGCGGGCGCGATCGCATCGCCGCCTGCCCCGTCTGCCTCCATGCCGGCTCGCTGGTCGCCCCCGAGATCCTGTCGTGGTGCCCGCCGGGCGCGCGCATCGTCGACACCGCTCCCCTCGATCTCGACGCGATCATGGCGGAGATCGAACGGGCGCACGCGCGGGGGCGGGACGTGGCGCGGCTGCATTCGGGCGACCTCTCGGTCTGGAGCGCGCTCGCCGAGCAGACCCGCCGGCTCGATGCTCTCGGCATTCCCTACACGGTGACGCCGGGCGTTCCCGCCTTCGCCGCCGCCGCCGCCCTGCTGCGGCGCGAACTGACCGTGCCGGGGCTGACGCAATCGGTGGTGCTGACCCGCACCGCGGGCCGGGCGAGCCCGATGCCGGAGCGGGAGCGGCTCTCCGCCTTCGCCGCCACCGGCGCGACCCTGGCGCTGCACCTGTCGATCCACGTGGTCGAGCGGGCTTGCGCCGATCTCCTCCCCTTCTACGGACCGGACTGTCCCGCCGCGGTGGTGTTCCGCGCGACCTGGCCCGACGAGCAGGTGCTGACCGGCACGCTCGCCGATCTTCCGGAACGCGTGCGGGCGGAAAGGATCGAGCGCACCGCGCTGATCCTGGTGGGCCCGGCCCTCGACCCACCGGACTTCCGCGAGAGCGCCCTCTACGCCCCCGATTACGACCGCCGCTTCCGGCCCCACGGCGCGGTCGGCACCCCGGATGCGACGTCGGACGAGGCGCCGCGGTGACCCCTGCCCCCGGCCTCCTCGTCGCGGCGCCGCGCTCCGGTTCCGGCAAGACCACGGTGACGCTCGCGCTGATGCGGGCGCTGCGCCGCCGGGGCGTGGCCCTGCGCGGCGCCAAATGCGGGCCCGACTACATCGACCCCGCCTTCCACGAGGCGGCGACGGGCGCGCCGAGCCTCAACCTCGACAGCTTCGCCATGCCGGACGCGCTGCTCGACGCCTGCGCCGGCTTGGCCGCGCGCGACGCCGCGCTGGTGGTGGCGGAGGGCTCGATGGGGCTGCACGACGGCATCGTCGCGGGCGAGGGCCGCACGGGGGCCAATGCCGACATCGCCGCGCGCTACGGCTGGCCGGTGGTGCTGGTGCTCGACGTGTCGGGCGCGGCGCAATCGGCCGCCGCCGTCGCGCTCGGCTGCGCCGCCTACGATGCCCGGATCCGGATCGCCGGCGTGATCCTCAACAAGGTCGCGAGCCCGCGCCATCGTCGCCTCGTCGAGGCGGGCCTGTCGCGGGTCGGGCTGCCGGTGCTCGGCGCCTTCCCGCGCGAGGCGGGGCTCGTCCTGCCCGAGCGCCATCTCGGCCTGGTCCAGGCCGGCGAGACCGCCGACCTCCACGCCCGGCTCGACCGGCTGGCCGATCTGGCGGAAGCCTGCCTCGACCTCGACGCGATTCTCGCCGCCGCGGCCGGCCGCTCCCCGGCCGCATTCGCAGGCCTGCCGAAGCCGCCGGCCCAGCGGATCGCCGTGGCGCGGGATGCCGCCTTCTCGTTTCTCTACCCCCACATGCTCGCGGGCTGGCGCGCGGCCGGCGCCGAGATCGTGCCGTTCTCGCCCCTCGCCGACGCGGCACCGCCCGGCGATTGCGGCGCCTGCTGGCTGCCGGGCGGCTATCCGGAACTGCACGCCGGCACGCTCGCCGGGGCGAGCCGGTTCCTCGCGGGCCTGCGGCGCTTCGCGCAAGGCAAGCCGGTGCACGGCGAGTGCGGCGGCTACATGGTGCTGGGCGCGAGCCTGGAGGATGCCGAGGGCGTCACCCATCCGATGGCGGGCCTGCTGCCGGTGGCGACCTCCTACCGGAAGCGCAAGCTCCATCTCGGCTACCGCGTGGCGCGCCTCGTCGCCGACGGGCTGCTCGGGGCCGCGGGCACGCGCCTGATCGGGCACGAATTCCACTACGCGAGCGAGCTGACGCCGGCCCCGGAGGCCGACCTCGCCCTGGCACGGGTCACGGATGCGGAGGGCACGCCGCTGGGGCTCGCCGGCCACCGCCGCGGCCACGTCACCGGCAGCTTCTTCCACCTGATCGCGGACGCGACGGGACCGTGACGCAGCCGCACCGGCCCGGTGAGGGCGAACGAGCGAATGGGGCGAAAGGCGCGACAGCGCGCGGGTGAAGGCACCCGGAAGCCGGTGCCGCGGAGCCGGCCCGTCCGGCTCCGCGGCCGCTACGCGTCCAGGGGTACGTCCATGACCGCGTCCTTCTTGCGGCCGAGGCGGGCGGCGCTGCGCACGAGCGCCAGAACCTCGCGGCGCATCTGGTCGTCCTCGATCGAGGCGAAGGCACGCAGCAGGTCGACGGCGCCGTGGGCGCGCAGGAAGCCGAACACCTCCGTCTGCTCCTG
This sequence comes from Methylorubrum populi, assembly GCA_036946625.1. Classification (NCBI taxonomy): domain Bacteria; kingdom Pseudomonadati; phylum Pseudomonadota; class Alphaproteobacteria; order Hyphomicrobiales; family Methylobacteriaceae; genus Methylorubrum; species Methylorubrum populi. The sequence goes on along the minus strand of JAQIIU010000003.1, from coordinate 659,094 downwards.
GGCGGCGGCGCCGTCGCCCTCCTCGAAGAAGGCCGAGACCGGCACTTCGAGGAGCCGGGCGATCTCGCGCAGGCGACCGGCGCCGACGCGGTTCTGACCCTTCTCGTATTTCTGGACCTGCTGGAAGGTCACGCCCACCGCGGTCCCGAGCGCGGTCTGGCTCAGGCCGCGTGCCTTGCGCAACGCGGTGATCCGGAGTCCGACGAGGCGGTCGACATCGGTTGTCTGTTTCGGCATCATCTTACGGCACGGTCCCTGTTCGATGTCGCGGACCGACCCAAGGACCTCAGGTCGGCGGCGCTGGAGTTCTGGACTGCAACTTCGGGTGCCCTGGAGAGCTTCTACTGCCGGAGTGAACCGCAGAGAGGCATCGGGAGGCAACCGTATCGCTGTGGTTTAGCCTAGCCGCAGCATCACCATGAAGTGCATACGAAAAGCAAGGGCCTACCTGCTGGCGAAGGGAGTTTTCAGTTTGCTGGACATTTCCGTTCGCGGAACGTTCATGCGGCAAAATCGACAACCTCCGTTGGCGTTTCATGGGATTTCTCGGAATTTCTCGCGAATTCGCTGAAGCCGGGCGGACCGTACCGAAAGGCGTGCGGCCCATCCGGGTTCAGCTTACGGGCGAAGTTACGTAGAGTCATCAAAATCGGGCGGCCGAAGCCAGGCCGGCCCGATGCAATCGGGAGCGTTCCGGCATGTTCATCGCAATGAACCGATTCAAGGTGGTCAAGGAGTCGGCGCAGGATTTCGAGAGCGTCTGGCTCGGGCGCGACAGCCGTCTGGGCGAGATGGAAGGGTTCGTGGAGTTCCACCTGCTCAGAGGCCCGGAGGCGGAGGATCACATCCTCTACGCCTCGCACACGATCTGGCGCTCGCGGGCCGATTTCGAGGCCTGGACCCGTTCCGAGCAGTTCCGCAAGGCGCATGGCCGCGTGCCGGGCACCAAGCCGCTCTATCTCGGCCACCCGCAATTCGAAGGCTTCGAGTCGATCCAGACCGTCGCCCGGCCCGAGGCCGAACAGGCGGCCTGACCGGGAAAACGCCCTCTCCCGGACCCGGGCCCGGGAGGGTGATCCTCGAGCACGATCTTCAGCGCAGCCGCGGCAGGAACACCGCGAGCAGGCCCAGGGCGGGCAGGAAGGCGCACAGGTCGTAGACCCGCTCGATGCCGACATGGTCGGCCATCTCGCCGAGCAGCGCGGCCCCGAGGCCGCCCATGCCGAAGGCGAAGCCGAAGAACAGGCCACCGACGAGCCCGATCCGCCCCGGCAACAATTCCTGTGCATAGACCAGGATCGCGGGCATGGCCGAGGCCAGGATCAGGCCGATCGGCACCGACAGCATCACCGTCCAGAACAGATCCGCGTGCGGCAGGGCGAGCGAGAAGGGCAGAACGCCGAGGATCGAGATCCAGATCACGAGCTTGCGTCCGAACCGGTCGCCGACCGGGCCGCCGAGGATCGTGCCCGCCGCCACCGCGCCGAGGAAGACGAACAGGTAGACCTGGGCCAGCGCCACCGGCACGCCGAAGCGGTGGATCAGGTAGAACGTGTAGTAGGACGAGAAGCTCGCCATGTAGAAGTATTTGGAGAAGATCAACCCGAGCAGGATCGCCACCGTCGCCACGACCCGCCCGCGGCTCAGCGGCCCGGACGCGGCCCCGGAAGCCTTTCGGGCGACCCGCGCCGTCCCGGCGATCTGCCCCGCGTACCAGCGGCCCACCATGGAGAGCACGAGGATGCCGGCGAGGGCCGCGAGGCAGAACCACGCGACGCTGCCCTGGCCGTGCGGCACCACGACGAAGGCGGCGAGCAGCGGCCCGAGTGCGGTGCCGGCATTGCCGCCGACCTGGAACACCGACTGCGCCAGCCCGTAGCGCCCGCCGGAGGCGAGCCGCGCCACCCGGCTCGCCTCCGGATGGAAGATCGCCGAGCCGAGGCCGATCAGCGCCGCGGCGGCGAGCAGGGCGCCGTAGGCCGGCGCCACCGAGAGCAGGGCGAGGCCTCCGAGCGAGAGCCCCATGCCGGCGGCCAGCGAGAAGGGCAGCGGGCGCCGGTCGGTGTAGAGCCCCACCGCCGGCTGGAGCAGCGAGGCCGTCACCTGGAACACGAAGGTGATGAGCCCGATCTGTCCGAAATCGAGATGGAAGCCCGCTTTGAGCAGGGGATAGATCGCCGGCAGGAGCGACTGCACGAGGTCGTTCAGGAGGTGCGAGAGGCTGAGGCCCATCAGCACCGCGAGCGCCGGGCCCGAGGCCTGCGCGGGCGAGGCCTGCACCGGAGCCGCCCGCGCCGGCACCTCGGACACGCCCTGCAATCCCGGACTCTCGCCCGCCTCGGCTCTCATGCCGTTCTCCGTCCTGGCATCGCCGGTCTTCAGGCCGGCGGCCGCCTCGCTCCGATTGTTCCGAAAGCCGGAGCCGGTTTCTCAGGCCGTCGGCGAAAGAATCGGTTTGAATCCGTCCGCGAAAAGCGCGTTCTCGCCGTGCGGGCCGGACGTGAGTCGGATCGGGATCGACCGGAGGCGCGTTCGGCTGGCACGGCACTGATTGCGGATCGGCCCTTCCGGGGGGAAGGGCCGGGGCTTCGTATGTCAGGCCGCCCTCGATGGGGCAATGCCGTCGAGCGAAACCGGTGCGCGGTTTGCGCTGAGAGGCGCGCAACCCGTGGTGGCGACCGAAACCGTCCCGCTTCGGGACAGACCACGGCCCCAGGGCATCACGGCACGGGACACGATGTTTCACGAGCGCCCACCCGAGCAGTACCAGCACCTGCCCGCCGACCGGGTGCGCCGTGCCGTCTGGGCCTCCCTGCTGCCGCGGCGGCGGCGCACGGCCCTGCGCATCGGCATCTCGGCCTCGCTGCTCGCGGCCGATCTCGCGGCGATCGTCATGGTCGGGTTCGCGATGGATGCGGCCTACTACGCCTACACCTCCGGGGGCGCATTGATCCCGCTGTCGCGCAGCCTGAACCTCCAGACGGCCGGCTTCCTGGCGCTGATCGTGGTGCTGACCAACCTCGCCCGCGGCGAGTACCGAATCGAGCACTGCCTGTCGCGGACGCCCCACCTGCAGCGCACGGCGACGCTCTGGCTGCTGGCCTGGGCCGTGGCCCTGCTCGTCGGCTTCGCCACGAAGACCACCCACGACTTCTCCCGCGTGGCCTCGGTCGCCTTCTTCCTCGTCGGACTGCCCGTCACGATCCTCGTCCGGGCGACGATGGTGGCGCTGGTGCGCCGCGGCAGCACCTCGCGTTCGGCCTCGGCGAGCCGCGTCCATCTCGTCGGCTACGAGGAGGACATCGCGAACTTCTACGCCAACAACGACGTCGACGCGCTCGGGCTGCGCATCGTCGGCACGAGCTACCTGCGCCGCTTCGATCCCGGCCCCGGCCCCGGAAGCGCGGAGGCGCTGCTCGCCGAGGATCTCGACCTCGCGGTCTCGGTGGTGCGCTTCCTGCGGCCCGACGACGTGTTCGTGCTGGTGCCGTGGTCGGCCGCCGCCGATATCGAGCGCTGCATCGACGCCTTCCTGCGGGTGCCGGCGGCCCTGCACCTGCGGCCCGGCACGATGATGGACCGCTTCCCCGACCTTCAGGTCGCCCGGGTCGGGCGGCTGTCGGGCCTCAACATCGGCCGCCGGCCGCTCTCCGTCGGCGAGATCCTGCTCAAGCGCGCCTTCGACGTGACGCTGGCCGGGATCGGGCTCCTGCTGCTCGCGCCCCTGTTCATCGCGCTCGCCGTGCTGATCAAGCTCGACAGCCCCGGCCCGGTCTTCTTCCGGCAGCGGCGCTACGGCTTCAACCAGGAGGCCTTCGGCGTCTACAAGTTCCGCAGCATGCGGGCCGCCCCCGACGCTCCCTTCCGGCAGGCCTCGCGCAACGACGACCGCATCACCCGCGTCGGCGCCCTGCTGCGCCGGACCAACCTCGACGAACTGCCCCAGCTCCTCAACGTGATCCGGGGCGACATGTCGCTCGTCGGGCCGCGCCCGCACGCGCTCGCCCACGACCGCAGCTTCGAGCGGCGCATCGCCCTCTACGCCCGCCGCCACAACGTGAAGCCCGGTATCACCGGCTGGGCCCAGGTCAACGGCTTCCGCGGCGAGACCCTGACCGACGCGGCGATGGAAGCCCGCGTCCAGGCCGACCTGCACTACATCGACAACTGGTCGCTCTGGCTCGACATGACGATCCTTTTCCGGACGATCGTCTCGCCGAGGGCCTACCGGAACGCGTTCTGAGCAGAACGCGCCCGAGCCTCGTCCCGGACATCGGATCCAGGATCGGGTCCAGGACGAGGCTCTATCCTTCAGGCGCGTCCCCGCGCCCGCGGCAGGCACCGCACTCGCCTTCGACTTCGAGGATGCGGCTCGTCGGGGTGAAGCCGGCTCCGGCGAGCGTCTGGTCGAGGGCGCTCTCGACGGCCGGCGCCGTCATCTCGTCGATGCCGCCGCAGGTGCGGCAGATCAGGAAGACGAGGCCCGCCCCCGCCCCGTGCTCGTGCCCGCAGGAGACGAAGGCGTTGCGGCTGGAGATGCGGTGGACGAAGCCCTGCTCGGTGAGGAAGTCGAGCGCCCGGTAGACCGACACCGCCGCGACCCGGCGGCCCGGCGCGCTCATCCGCTCGGCGATGTCGTAGGCGCCGAGCGGCCGATGCTCCGCCGCCGCCGCCGCGAGCACGTCCCGCCGCAGCCGCGTGAAGTGCAGGCCGCGCTCCCGGCACAGGCGCTCGGCCCGCTCGACCACGTCCGCGGCGCCGCAGCCCGACGGATCATGATCGTGCGAATCATGATCGTGACGGTGGTCGTGATCGTGATCCCGCTGCGCGTGAGCGCGCATCCCGACCTCCCCGGTATCGGCACCGAACGGGCCGATTGAACTCGGTCCGTGTTACAGTGTATCAGCCCACCCAGGATAAGCGTCCGGCCGCGTTCGGGCAACGATGCGGGTCGCGGCCTCCCGCCCTTGCCGCGACACGGCCCGCGCCGGCCCATCCTCGGAGCTTCCATGACCCGTGCCGGCGGGACCGTCCGCCTCCCGCGCCGCTCGCTGTTCCGCAGCGGAGCCGGCCTGCGCCTCGCGGCCGCCCTGGTCCTGTCGGGCCTGCTCTGGGGGGTGATCCTGTGGGCGACGTCGTGAACGCCGCGGCGGCGTGCACGGGCGCCATCCGCTTCCGCGGCCTGACGCTCGGCTACGACCGGCACCCGGCGGTGCACCACCTCGACGGCACCATCGCACCGGGCGACCTGCTCGCCGTGGTCGGGCCGAACGGAGCGGGCAAGTCGACCCTGCTGAAGGGCATCATCGGCGAGATCGGCCCCCTCGACGGGGCGGTCGAGGCGGGGCCGCGCGCGGGTGCCGTCGCCTACCTGCCGCAGGCCGCCGAGATCGACCGCAGCTTCCCCGTGAGCGTGCTCGACCTCGTGGCGATGGGGCTGTGGCGTCCGCTGGGCGCTTGGCGCAGCCTGACCCGCCAGCGCCCCCGGCTGCTCGACGCGCTGGCCGCGGTCGGGCTCACCGGCTTCGAGGACCGGCCGATCGGCACCCTCTCCGGCGGCCAGTTCCAGCGGGCCCTGTTCGCCCGGCTGATCCTGCAGGATGCGCGGATCATCCTGCTCGACGAGCCCTTCACCGGCATCGACGAGCGCACCACCGCCGACCTGCTCGCGCTGATCCGCGGCTGGCACCGCCAGGGCCGCACCGTCGTCGCGGCCCTGCACGACCTCGCCCAGGTGCGCGCGCACTTCCCCTCGACCCTCGTGCTCGCCCGCCGCCCGATCGCCTGGGGGCCGACGCGGGAGGTGCTGACGCCGCCGGTGCTGGCGCGGGCGCTGCGCCTGTCCGAGGCCTGGGACGAGGCCGCCGCGATCTGCCGCCACGACGCGCATCACGGACCTCGTTCCGCCGATGACGCGCCGACCGCCGCGCACGATCGCCACGGGCACGGCCATGCCCATGCCCATCACCGGACCGCTTCGTGACCCTCGCCGGCCTCCACGATCTCCTGATCGGCCCCTTCGCCGAGTTCGGCTTCATGCGCCGGGCGCTGGCCGGCTGCCTCGCCCTGTCGTTGTCGGCGCCGCCGCTCGGCGTCTTCCTGATGTTGCGCCGGATGAGCCTGATGAGCGAGGCGATGAGCCACGCGATCCTGCCCGGGGCCGCCGCGGGCTTCCTCGTCGCCGGGCTGTCGCTGCCGGCGATGACCCTGGGGGGACTGGTGGCCGGGCTCGCGGTGGCGCTCGCCGCCGGGCTCGTCACCCGCTCGACCGTGCTGAAGGAGGATGCGAGTCTCGCCGCCTTCTACCTGATCTCGCTGGCCGGCGGCGTCTTCCTCGTGTCGCTGCGGGGCTCGCAGGTCGATCTCCTGCACATCCTGTTCGGCACCGTGCTGGCGCTCGACGACGACGCGCTGACGCTGCTCGGCGGCATCAGCAGCCTGACGCTGGCCGCCCTGGCCGTGCTCTACCGCCCGCTGGTGATCGAGTGCGTCGATCCGCTGTTCCTGCGCACGGTGAGCCGGGCCGGCGGGCCGGTGCATTCGGCCTTCCTGGCGCTGGTGGTGGTCAACCTCGTCGGCGGCTTCCAGGCGCTC